>NZ_JAFCUQ010000016.1:0-168192 GCF_049896625.1 Pseudomonas sp. TWP3-1 | reverse complement strand
TGAAAGGAGGAGGGGCGAAATCTCCCACGGATCTGTACTGCGTCAACAGTCAGAAGCCAGCCTAGTCCCTCCTCCTCCCTTCAAGTACCAAGCATACAAGCTAGCCTGCTAGCGATGGCGTCGGATCAGTCGGCGTCGTTGAGGATCAGGCTGCGGTAATGCCCGGGATTGGAGCCGGACCATTTGCGGAACGCCTTGTAGAACGAACTCGCATCGGCGAACCCCAGCCGGGTGGCGATCTCGGCGAAACTGATGGTCGGTTCTGCCAGCCAGGTGATCGCCAATTCTTTGCGTACGCTGTCCTTCAATCCTTGGTAGGTCTGCCCTTCTTCGGCCAGGCGCCGACGCAAGGTCGAGGCCGACATGCACAGTTGCTGGGCCAGGGTGTCGGTCTCCGGCCACTGCTCGGCGGGCAACTGGCGCAGATCCAGCTTGATGCGGCTGGCCAGACTCTCTGGATCGCGGTACTTCACCAGAATGTTCGCCGGGGCATGCGCGAGAAAGCGTTTCAATTCCTCGGCGCTGCGCTTGATCGGCAGATCCAGGCAATCAGCGGAGAAGATCATCCGCGTGCGCGGCCGATCAAAACGCAGGTTTTCGGAGAACATCACCCGGTAGTCAGCGCAGAAATCCGGTTCGGGACAGCGCAGCTCAATTGCCAGAATCGGAATCCGCCGCCCCGCCAGCCAGCAAGCGACGCCATGCACGATCATCCAATAGGTGAAGTAGGTGAAGGCGCGACGCGGCTCGGGGTCGTCTTCCAGCAGCACGATTTCCGCCAGGCTTTGCTGGTGCACCAGCAAAGCCGGCAATTGATCGAGCATCAGCGACAGGAAACTCAGCCCGCTGCTCAAACCGGACGCCAGATTCGGTTGCGCCATCGCACTGCGGCAGAGGAATTCCAGGCTGCCGGACTTGAGCTTGCGCGGGTCCATGCCAAAGAACTCGTCATCGCCGCGCCGGGCCAAGAGGCGCCAGAGGCGCGCGTAGTTCGAGGCTGGGACGCGGCCGTTATCGCTCAGCAGCAGCGCCGGATCGATGCCGACCTTGCGCAAGACTTCGTCCATGGCCGCGCCCGGCGCGCAACTTTGCAACAGTGCTTCGCGCACCAGTTGAATGGCGATGGTGTCTTTCTCCGACATGGAGCGCGGCAATTCCTGTGCTGGTGCGAATGCCGTGCATCTTAACGCAGCACTCAAGCACAACCCACACCCCTGTGGGAGACCGGCTCCACATGAGAATGGTTGTTCTTCAGAGTTGTTCAGCTTAGGTTCAGGTTAATGTCAATCAGTACCATATGGGAATGAGTGTCATTATGTTACAACTTAGCCACCTAACTAAATCACCTGTGGTGGCCAATGCTCGTCCCGTTTTTGATCATGCTGCGCGAAGGCATTGAAGCCGCGCTGATCGTTGGCATCATCGCCAGTTACCTGCAACAGACCGGCCGCGGCCAATGGATGCCCGCCGTGTGGATTGGGGTTTTCCTTGCGGCGGCGCTGGCATTGCTGGTTGGCGGTGGTCTGGAACTGGTCAGCGCCGAGTTTCCGCAAAAGCAGCAGGAACTGTTCGAAGGCGTAGTCGGGCTGGTGGCCGTGGGCATTCTCAGTTCTATGGTGTTCTGGATGCGCAAGGTTGCGCGCTCGATCAAGCATTCGCTGCAAGCCTCGCTGGATCACGCGCTGACCTCATCCAGACATCAAGTGATCGCGCTGATCGCCATGGTGTTCTTCGCCGTCGCCCGCGAAGGCCTGGAAACCGTGTTTTTCCTGCTCGCGGTGTTCCAGCAAAGCGAAGGCGCCGCAGCGCCAATCGGTGCGTTGCTCGGACTGATTCTGGCGATCATCGTCGGTTTCCTGATCTACAGCGGCAGCATGCGCCTGAACCTGTCGGTGTTTTTCCGTTGGACCGGGCTGTTCATTCTGGTGGTGGCCGCAGGGATTCTCGCCAACTCGGTGCAGGCGCTGCATGAAGCCGGGGTGTGGAATCACCTGCAAGGCGTGCTCTTCGACTTCAGCGCAACACTACCGATGGATGGCCCGTTGGGTTCGGTGCTGGCCGGCATGTTCGGTTATCAGGATGCGCCGACTGTCAGCACCCTCGGTGCGTATGTGATTTATCTGCTGGTGGCGCTGGTGATGTTCTTCATGCCGGCACCGAAGCCGGCTGCGCAACCGTCTTCCGTTTCCATCCAATAAGGCCATTCATGTCAAAGCCTAATATCCCCCAGGCCTCCCCTCCCCGTGCCTTGCGCTGGGCGGTGGCCGGTTCGGTGGTCGTGATGATCGCGGCCGGTGGCCTGTTCTACTACGCCTCGAAACTGGCGGCAGCCAAGCGTGAGCACAACCGTGACGAAGTGGTGGTCAACATCCAACCGCACAGCTGCGAGCCGAACGCTTTGAGCGTGCCGGCCGGACGCGCGAGTTTTCGCATCGTCAACCGCTCGGATCGCGCGGTGGAATGGGAAATTCTCGACGGCGTGCTGGTGGTCGAAGAACGCGAAAACATCGCATCGGGCCTGAGCCAGGTGATCAACGCCAACCTGCAACCCGGTGACTACGCGATCACTTGCGGCTTGCTGAGCAACCCGCGTGGCACCTTGCACGTAACGCCGACCGCCGCCTCGGATGCCGCCGCCAAGGCCAAACCGTCGATGGTCGCGTTCATCGGGCCGCTCTCGGAGTTTCGCGTTTATCTGGCGAGCCAGAGCAGCGCGCTGATCAAAGCCGTGACGGCGCTCAATCAAGCCATCGAGAGTGGCGATCTGGCCCAGGCGCAATCTCTGTATCTGCCGGCCCGTGCGGCGTACCAGCGTCTGGCCCCGGCCGCACAACGCCTGGCGGAACTGGACAACAGCATCAATGCGCGCGCCGATTACTTCGAAAAGCGCGAACAGGATCCGGGCTTCATCGGATTCCATCGCATCGAATACGCGCTGTTCAAGCAACGCAATCTCGACGGTCTTGCGCCGATCGCCAAGCGCCTGCTCAGCGACGTCACCAGCCTCAAGCAGCAGTTGCTCGCCCAATCGCTACCGCCGGAGCAACTGATGGAAATCGTCGTGCGCAATCTCAACACGTTGGCCGACGTACGCGCCGCCAGCGGTGAAGAAGAACGTTATAGCCACAGCGACCTCAACGGCTTCGCGGCCAATCAGCAGACTGCGCACAAAGTCGTCGATCTGCTGCGTCCGCTGCTGGTCAAATCCGCCGCCGATTTGCTGCCGAAGATCGACAGCGCACTGGCTGATTTCGACACGGCGCTGAACAGCTTCAAGGTCAACGACGGCTACGTCAGTTACGACTCGGTCAGCGCTGAGCAACGCCAACAACTCGCCGACAAGGCCAGAATCCTGGCCGACACGCTCGATGCAATTGATCCCGCCCTCGGCCTCTCCGGCCTGTAAGCAGAAGACGAATAGCGATGAATGACTCCGAACACTTCAACCTGCAACGCCGCCGCATCTTGATGGGCATGGGCGCCGGAGGTGTCGCATTGGCCGGTTCCGCCCTGAGCTGCCCGGCGATGGCCGCCGCGCCTGCGCAAATCACCGAAGCCCCGAGCAGCGACAAGACTGGAGACCGCCACGACTTTCATGGCCAGCGCCAGAGCGGCATCGTCACCCCTCGTCCGGCCTCGGGCATGCTGGTGTCGTTCGATGTGTTGGCCAGCGACCGCGAAGATCTGGAGCGGCTGTTTCGCACCCTCAACCAGCGCATCGCGTTCCTGATGACGGGTGGCCCGGTCGCACAGATCGATCCGAAACTGCCGCCGCCGGATTCCGGCATCCTCGGTCCGGTGGTCACTCCGGATAACCTGACTATTACCGTCTCGGTCGGCGAATCGCTGTTCGACGAACGTTTCGGCCTGGCCTCGGCCAAACCCAAGCGTCTGGTGCGCATGGTCGGTTTCCCCAACGATGCGCTGGACCCGGATTGCTGTCACGGCGACCTGAGTCTGCAGTTCTGCTCGAATAGCGCCGACACCAACATCCACGCCCTGCGCGACATCATCAAGAACCTGCCGGATCTGCTGCTGGTGCGCTGGAAACAGGAAGGCAGCGTGCCGCCGCAAGCCCCGGCCAAACCCGGTGCGCCGGCGCAATCGGCGCGCAACTTTCTCGGTTTTCGCGACGGCTCGGCCAACCCTGATTCGAACGACGGCAAGGCCATGGATCGCATCGTCTGGGTGCAACCCGGCAGCGATGAACCGGCGTGGGCGACGCATGGCAGCTATCAAGCGGTGCGCATCATCCGCAACTTCGTCGAACGCTGGGACCGCACGCCGTTGCAGGAACAGGAAAGCATTCTTGGCCGGGTGAAAACCACTGGCGCGCCAATCGGCGGCCAGCATGAAGCCGAGGTGCCGGACTACAGCAAAGACCCCGAAGGCAATTTGACCAAGCTCGACGCGCACATCCGCCTGGCCAACCCGCGCACTGCCGCGAGCCAGGCCAATCTGATCCTGCGCCGCCCGTTCAACTATTCCAACGGTGTGAACAAGAACGGCCAGCTCGACATGGGCCTGCTGTTCATCTGCTATCAGGCCGACCTGGAAAAAGGCTTCATCACCGTGCAGACCCGCCTCAACGGCGAGCCGCTGGAGGAATACCTCAAGCCAGTTGGCGGCGGTTACTTCTTCACGCTGCCGGGCGTCACGGGCGACAAGGACTTCATCGGTCGCTCGCTGCTCGATGCCACACAAGCAAAAACCACCGCCTAATCAACGACAAGAGCCGCCCCCATGAAAAAGACGCCACTCGCGCTATTGCTGACCCTCGGTTTGCTCAACACCCCGCTCTCGGCTTTTGCGGCGACGGCGCCGCTGGATCTGGTGGGGCCGGTTTCGGACTACAAGATCTACGTCACCGAACAGCTGGATGAACTGGCCAGCCACACTCAGCAATTCACCGACGCGGTGAAGAAAGGTGATCTGGCCACTGCACAAAAGCTCTACGCACCGACCCGCGTGTATTACGAGTCAATCGAGCCGATCGCCGAGCTGTTCAGTGATCTCGATGCGTCCATCGACTCACGCGTCGACGACCACGAGAAAGGCGTGAAAGCCGAAGATTTCACCGGGTTCCACCGCATCGAATACTCGCTGTTCTCGGAAAAAAGCACCCAAGGTCTGAATGACTTGGCTGACGGCCTCAACAAAGACGTCAAAGACCTGCAAACGCGTGTGGCCGGTCTGACCTTCCCACCGGAAAAAGTCGTCGGCGGCGCTGCTGCGCTGCTGGAAGAAGTTGCGGCAACCAAGATCTCCGGCGAAGAAGACCGCTACAGCCACACCGACCTGTACGACTTCCAGGGCAACATCGACGGCGCGAAGAAAATCGTCGACCTGTTCCGCCCGCAGATCGAGACGCAGGACCAAGCCTTCATCGCCAAAGTCGACAAGAACTTTGCGGCGGTGAACAGGATTCTGGCCAAGTACAAGACCGGGGATGGTGGGTTTGAGACTTATGACAAGGTCAAGGACAGTGATCGCAAGATGCTGGTGGGGCCGGTGAATACCTTGGCTGAAGACCTTTCCACGTTGCGTGGGAAGTTGGGTCTGAACTGAGGCCTTTAGCATCTGATGGGGCCTCATCGCTGGCAAGCCAGCTCCCACAGTGACAGCGTCGTACACAAATGCTGTGAACGACGCAAAAACCTGTGGGAGCTGGCTTGCCAGCGATGGCGTCAGAGGCCTTGGTACATCTACCGAATTTATTTAGAGAATCCGGTAAAGCAACCGCTCAACCCGCACCCGGCTCACACGCTTGAGAAACTTCGCAACCCCCGCCGGGTAATCCGGCAGCGCTTCAAGATCCCCAAACTGCACAATCCGCTTGGTATGCACGAAGATGTTCTCCAACTCCGCACTTCGCGGATCGATCCATTCGCCTTTCGGGTCATCAATCAACAGCGCGTTTTCCAGATCCAGACGGAACGCCCGTGGATTGAGGTTGTTGCCGGTGAGCAAGGTGTAACGCTGATCGACCCACATGCCTTTGAGGTGATAGCTGTTGTCGCCCTCATGCCACAAGTGCAGGTTCAACTGACCGCTGTCGATGTTGCGCTGATGACGCTTGGCGAAGCGACGCAGGCTGATCTCATACAAGTACGGCAGCGCCGCAATCACCTTGAACGGCTCAGTTGGCGGGATATAGAAGTCGTTGGCAGTCTTGTCGCCGACCACGATGTCGATCTTCACCCCACGCGCCAACGCGCGGTTGATCTCGCGGATAACCCCCAGCGGCAGGTTGAAATACGGGGTGCAGATGGTCAGTTGTTTCTGAGCGCTGGCAATCAGCTCGAGAATCACCCGGTTCAGCGGATTGTTCTTGCCCACGCCGAGCAGCGGACTGACCGACAGGCCCACATGCTCAGTGCTGCCGGCCGTGGTGTCGTAGGTCGCATGCTTGAGGCGGCTGCGCAGGTCGCCGATGTCGTTGCGCAGACTGCGGGTGGTCGGCAGGTTCGGCAGATCGAGGCGATGCACTGCCTTGGATTCGATCAGACCGTGCTTGACCAGGTGATGCATCGAGTCCGCGAGTTCGCGGCTCTGCAACACGTGATAACGGTCGAAACGGTACTTGTCGAATTTGTGCAGATAGACATTGTTCAGGCTGGCGCCGCTGTAAACCACGCAATCGTCGATCACGAAGCCTTTCAAGTGCAGCACGCCGAACAGCTCGCGAGTCTGCACCGGCACGCCATACACCGGCACTTCACTTTGGTGAGTGCGGGTCATTTCCTGATACCACGCCGAATTGCCCGGCTGCTTGCCGGCGCCGATCAATCCGCGTTGCGCGCGCAGCCAGTCAACCACCACAGCGATTTCCAGCTCTGGGCGCTTGAGTTTGGCGGCGTGCAAGGCATCGAGGATTTCCTGACCGGCCTCATCGTTTTGCAGATACAGGGCAACGAGATAGATGCGCTGAGTCGCCTGAGCGATCTTTTCCAGCAGGCAACGCCGGAACTCGGCGGCGCCGGGAAGGATGGTCACGGCCTCGGCGGTCAGCGGAAAGCTGCGCAGTTTGGGCAGCAGAGAGCGTTTGAAAAGCAACGGCATAAGGCTCGCAAAAGGTCGAATCCGAAGAACCCGAGAGCTTACACCATCAACTCCTTCGGGTCTTGTGAGTGACTGTAATGGCCACATCACCAGCAGGCTGGCCACAGTGGGAACGGGGTACATCTGCAAGAGACTGGTCGGCTATAAGGCCGCCATCGCTGGCAAGTCGAATCGTCGCACCGCAGCTCCCACAGTTTTGATCTACACACTGCATGCGGCGCAGCCGCCCCACTCAACGATGAGCGTTAGCTCGAGTACCGCTCTTGATCGCGAGCGCCCGTCGGCCGGCTGAGTGGAGGGGTTGATCCGGGGGTGGGAGCGCAGCGACGTTTGGCGCAGCCAAACACATCGAGAGGAGGTGCAGCGCAGCAAACCGGAGGCGATGTCCCCGGATCAATTCCGGAGCGAAGGAACCCGAGCCACAGCGAGGGCCGAACGTCAGGGAAAAGCCTTTTTGGTTACTTTTTCGGCGTCTGGAAAAAGTGACCCGCCGTAAGGGCGGAACCCTAAGCAGCCATAACCGCAGCAACGGCTATGCACCCAGCCAGAAACAACCCCAAAGCCTGAAAAAAACCATTTCAGAATCAGCACTTGACCAAGGAGAACGCACGTTCTACTGTTTGCCACATGAACGATATTACTGAAAACGCAACCCGCGACATCATCCTCGATGTCACCGAAAAGTTGATCTATAAAAGTGGCATTGCCGCCACTGGCATGGATCTACTGGTGAAAACCGCCGGTGTCTCGAGAAAAAGCATCTACCGCTATTTCGCCAACAAGGAAGCGCTGACCGTCGCCGCCCTGCAACGCCGCGACGTGCACTGGATGCAGTGGTACAGAAACGCTGTCGATCAGGCCGAGACCCCGGTCGATCGCCTGCTCAACCTGTTTACCGTACTCAAGGCCTGGTTCGCCTCGGAAGGCTTCCGTGGCTGCGCGTTCATCAACACCAGCGGCGAGACCGGTGACCCGCAGGATCCGGTGCGCCAGGTCGCCAAAGAGCACAAACAGAAGCTGCTCGACTACGTGTGCGAGTTGTGTACCGAACATGGCGCCGAAGACCCGCAGTTGCTGGCCAAGCAACTGCTGATCCTGATTGACGGCGCCATTACCGTAGCGCTTGTGATGGGTGATCACAGTGCCGCCGATAATGCGCAATGCATGGCGCGAAAGTTATTGGACCTGTAATGCCTTAATAAGCCTGACAAGTTGTTCAACAGTTCACTGATCGGGAGATTGAATATCTCTACTGCAGCCGAAGTGCGTCCGCCATTGCCGCCGTTCAACCGAGAATCGGCGATTGAAAAAGTTCGTCTGGCCGAAGATGGCTGGAACTCGCGCGACCCTGAGCGTGTGTCGCTGGCCTACACCCTCGACACCAAGTGGCGCAACCGCGCCGAGTTCGCCAATAACCGCGAAGAAGCCAAGGCGTTCCTGACGCGCAAATGGGCGAAAGAGCTGGATTACCGTCTGATCAAGGAACTCTGGGCCTACTCGGACGCGCGCATCGCCGTGCGATATGCCTACGAATGGCACGACGACTCGGGCAACTGGTTTCGCTCCTACGGCAACGAAAACTGGGAATTTGATAAGCAAGGCCTGATGTTCCAGCGCTATGCCTGCATCAACGACATGCCGATCAAGGAAAGCGAACGCAAATTCCACTGGCCACTGGGCCGGCGCCCGGATGATCACCCGGGCCTTTCCGACCTGGGTCTTTAAGTAAACCACCACTCCCACAGGGGAATGCATTTCCACATGTGGGAGCTGGCTTGCCAGCGATGAGGCCAATTGGGTCGCAGCAACACTTGGAAATGAGTACCATGCCCGCACTCCCCCGCCGCCCTGCCGAATAAGCCGATTCCATGCCTTTCGAACTCAGCGTTGACCTCACTACCCTGGCCATTCTGGCCGTTGTTGCTTTCGTTGCCGGATTCATCGATGCCATCGCTGGCGGCGGCGGGTTGTTGACCACGCCTGCATTGCTGACTGCCGGCCTGCCGCCGCATCTGGTGCTGGGCACCAACAAGTTGAGTTCGACCTTCGGCTCGGCCACCGCCAGTTTCACCTTCTACCGGCGCAAGCTGTTTCATCCCCGGCAGTGGGTGCACGCGATTGTCGGCACCTTGGTCGGCGCGTTGACCGGCGCGGTCGTCGCGCATTACCTGCCGGCGGAATGGCTGAACAAGATGCTGCCGGTAATCGTCTTCGCTTGCGGGCTATATCTGTTGTTCGGCGGCACACCAAAAGCGCCGCTGGACAGCGATGCGCCGATCAAGAAGAAATGGCAATCGACTCAAGGCTTCAGCCTCGGTTTCTACGACGGCGTGGCCGGTCCCGGCACTGGCGCATTCTGGACGGTCAGCAGTCTGCTGCTGTACCCGATCGATCTGGTGAAAGCCAGCGGCGTGGCGCGCAGCATGAACTTCGTCAGCAACATTGCGGCGCTGTCGGTGTTCATCTTTTCCGGGCAAGTGGACTGGATCATCGGCCTGAGCATGGGCCTGTCGGTGATGGTCGGCGCGTTCTTCGGGGCGCGCACCGCGATCAGCGGCGGCGCCAAGTTCATTCGGCCGGTGTTCATTACCGTGGTGTTGGGGCTGACCGTGCGTCTAGCCTGGCAGCACTGGTTCAGCGTGGCCTAAACGCCGCGCCACGTAGACGTCGATCAGGTAACGGGCAATCGAGCGTGACGCCGGTAACGGCGGCAGCTCATGCACGTTGAACCACTGGGCGTCTTCGATCTCGTCTTCCTGACAGACAATCTCGCCCCCCGCGTATTCGGCATGGAAACCCAGCATCATCGAGTGCGGGAACGGCCAGCACTGGCTGCCCAGGTACTGAATGTTCTTCACCTCGATCTGCACTTCTTCACGCACCTCGCGAATCAGACAATCTTCCGCCGACTCGCCCGGTTCGGCGAACCCGGCCAGCGTGCTGTAGACGCCCGATACGAAACGCGGTGAGCGCGCCAGCAAGACTTCATCACCACGCGTCACCAGCACAATCATGCTCGGCGAAATCCTTGGATAACTGCGCAGGTCGCACGGTTGGCAATACATCGCCCGCTCGCGCGGCACTTGCGTCATCGCCTGACCGCAATTGCCGCAGAAGCGGTGTTCGCGCGCCCAGGTGCCGATTTGCGCAGCATAGCCCAGCACCTTATAAATCGTGTGATCACCTTCGAGCATGAATGCGCGCAGGCCTTTCCAGCTACACCCCGGCACCTCGCTGCTACTGCGCAACTCCAGCAGATACACCGGCTCGCCATCGAGATGGCCAATGCCGTGTTCGGCCAGAACCGACAAGTCCTGCCGCTTGAGCCATTCGCGCGGGAACAGCGCGCCGTTGTCATCGAACAGAAAGCCTTCGGGGCTGCGCGCTACGGCCCAGCCGCCGGGTTGATCGGTGTCCAGTACTGCAGTGATCCAGCGAGATGTCATGGTTTCTCAGTCCAGAAATTCGGGTTTCTGTTTGCTCATATGGGCGGCCATGGCCACCCGCAAGTCGGTGGATTGCAACATGGCGGCGTTCCAGGTGGCAACGTACTCAAGACCGTCGTCGATGCGATGGTCGCGCATGTAGCTGATCATTTCCTTGGTGCCAGTCACCGCAATGGGCGACTTGCTGGCAATCTCGCGAGCAATGTCCATCACGCCTTCAATCAGGCTGTCCTTGTCGCTGTAGACGCGATTGACCAGCCCGATACTGCGCGCCTCGTCAGCGCCAAAGGTGCGACCGGTGTAAGCCAGTTCACGCAGCATGCCGTCACCGATGATCCGTGGCAACCGTTGCAAAGTGCCAACATCGGCGGCCATGCCGATATCGATTTCCTTGATCGAGAATTGCGCGTCTTCGGCAGCGTAGCGCATGTCACACGCGGCGATCAGGTCGATGGCGCCGCCCAGGCAATAGCCCTGAATCGCGGCGAGCACTGGTTTGCGGCAGTTATCGACGGCATTGAACGAGGCTTGCAGGGTGAGAATCTTGCGTCGCAGCAGGCGCGCGTTGCGACCGACGTCCTTGCCCAGTTCATTGGCCACACCGGCGAGCATCATCAGGTCGATGCCCGAGGAAAAGTGTTTGCCGGCACCGCTCAATACCACCACGCGTACTTCGTCGGTGTCATCGATCCACTGAAACACCTCGACAATCTCGCTCCAGAACGCGGCGTTCATCGAGTTGATCTTTTCCGGGCGGTTGATCTGCACATGAGCGATGTTGTCAGCCAGTTCGACGCTGAAAGCGGTGTATTGAGTCATGGCAGAAATCCTTTACCGTTCTGAAAATGAGGCCTGAACTATAACAAGGCAGCAGCACGGTGGTTCGGCCAAAAACGGGACTCGGTGCAAGGTCGGGCTGTCCTGCCGGCGCCTGACAAATAAATGAATAGAATCTCAACCCGTGGTGTTCAAAGTAAAGGTAACCCACCGTGGAGCCTTGCCCATGAACATCCGTTCCGTTATGTTCGCCGCCCCGTGGCTGCTGGCCGCAGCTTTGTCGAGCAGTCTGGCGTTTGCCAGCGATGAAGAAGCGCCAGTCAAGAAGCCTGAATGCTCGAAAGGTCAGGTCTGGGACAGCAAGACGCAGAAATGTGTATTGCAAACCAGCAACCTGCTGCCGGACGTGATGGTTGCGCCCGGAAAACTTGAAAAAACAGACAGTTAATTAGCGGAGTTCATCATCTTCAGCGATCAGGCATTTCGAGCCGAACTCGGGCAGCATCTGGCGCGTTTGTGGCGCTATGGTTTGCTGCTGTCGCGCAATCGGCATGTGGCCGAGGATCTGGTTCAGGCCACATGCCTGCGCGCTTTGGAGCAGGCTGACCGCTATGTCGCCGGTACGCGTATGGATCGCTGGTTATTGAGCCTTCTGCACTCGATATGGCTTAACGAAGTGCGCGAGCGCCGTGCGCAAGACGCGAACACCGAAGGCTGGCTCAGTGAGTACGCTGCGCAAATCGACGGTATGGCAGTGCAAGTGATCTGCCGAGTCGATGCGTTGCCCGAATTCCAGCGCGAGACTGTGTATCTGAGTTACGTCGAAGGCTTCTCGTATCAGGAAGTCGCCGACATCCTGCAAGTGCCTATCGCTAGCGTAATGAGCCGCCTGGTCGCCGCACGTCTGAAACTCGCCGAATATCCACCGGAGGTCGTCGATGAACACCCTGTCGGATGAGCAACTGGTGACGTACCTGGACGCTGAAATTGACACTGAGCTGCGTAACCGGATTGACGCGGCCATTGCTGACGATCCGCTGCTCAGCCTGCGCGTGCAATGGCTGGATCGCAGCAGTTTGCCGTTCAAGCACGCCTACGATGATTTGGCCAGGCAGGCGCCGCTTGATCGTCTGCAAGCGCGGCTTGATGCGGCGCCCTGCCCCAAGCCTCCGAGCACCCTGCGACGCTGGTTGATCGCTGCGGCCGCCGTCGGCCTGATGCTGCTCGGTGCGGCAGCTGACCACTTGTTTGTTCGCTGGCTTGCTTGATTTCGAAAACGCTCACTATGCTAGGTCGGTGATTATCCAAGGAGGACGATTCATGCCAATTTCGCCACGCGCTGCATTGCTGGTCATCGATGTGCAAAACGACTTCACTCCGGGCGGCCAGTTGGCAGTGCCCGAAGGTGACCTGATTGTCCCGCTGATCAACCGCCTCGCCGCGCAGTTCAAACAAGTGATCATTGCCCAGGACTGGCACCCGCCTGGCCACGCCTCGTTTGCGTCCAGCCATCCCGGACGCCAGCCATACGACGTGATTCAGCTGCCTTACGGCGAGCAAAAGCTGTGGCCGGAGCATTGCGTGCAAGGTACACGCGGTGCCGAATTTCATTCCGGGCTGGACTTGCCGCATGCGCAGTTGATCATTCGCAAGGGCTGCAATCCTGACATCGACAGCTATTCGGCGTTTCTCGAAGCGGACCGGGTGACCACCACAGGGCTTGCCGGCTACTTGAAAGAGCGCGGCATCGACACGGTATACATGGTCGGACTGGCGCTGGATTTCTGCGTGATGTTTTCCGCGCTGGATGCGCGGTCGGCGGGGTTCAATGCGTTGGTCGTACTCGACGCCTGTCGGGCGATTGATATGAACGGTTCGCTGGAACAGGCCATCGAGCGCATGCAGATATCCGGGGTCGGATTGATTCAGTCCACCGAAGTTCTCTGAAAACATGATCCCCTGTGGCGAGGGAGCAAGCCCCCTCGCCACAGGATGAACTCAGGCGGGGGTAGGCAACCAAAGCCTGAACCGCGCCCCACCCAACGGTGAATTCTCCACCGTCAACGTCCCGCCCTGTGCTTCCAGCGCTCGCCGGCTGATCGCCAGCCCCAGACCAAACCCGCCCGTGGCCCGATCCCGGCTGCGGTCCAGTCGATAGAACGGCTCGAAGATCCGTTCGCGTTCATCATCCGGAATGCCGATGCCGTCATCATCGACCCAGATTTCACAACCTTTCGGACACACCTGCACACCCACCTGAATACGCTTTTCGCAGTAGCGCATGGCATTGCGCAGCAGGTTTTGCAGGGCGCGTGCGGTCAGGCGTGGATCGAGCGAGAAGCGTTCCAGCTGCCCATGCAACAACACGTCGATAACGATTTCGGCAGATTCTTGTTCATCGTCGACACTGCCGAGAATGCTGTCGATAAACTCGTCGAGCGACACTTCAACCTGTTCCGGCAGCTGTGCCGGATTCTGCAAGCGGCTGTAGGACAGCAGTTCCAGCACCAATTCATCCAGTTCGCGAATGTGCGCGACCAGACCTTGCAGACGTTCGCGACTGGCAGTCGGCAAGTCATCCGACAGCGCCAGTGCCAGACCGAAATCCAGGCGCGTCAACGGTGTGCGTAGCTCATGCGACACGGCGTTAAGCAAGTCGCGTTGTTGGTTGAGCAGGTTTTCGATATCGCCGGCCATGGTGTCGAACACGTTGGCCAGGCTGCCGATGTTCGAACTCGACCTGATCTGCGTGCGCTCGCTCAAATGGCCCTTGCCGAAACGCTCGGCGGTGCCTTTGAGGCGCTCCAGATCGCGCCAGTGCGGGCGCAACCACAGCAACAGGCACGCGAGCATGGTCGCGCCAATCAGCACGTTGATGCTCCAGTACAGCAAATTCACGTCCATCGGATCCGGCGGCACGACCATTTGCACCACAGTTTGGTCGTTCAGCGGCGTGACCGCGAGCGTGCGCCAGCCCCAGTCGCCAATGCGTACCACGTTTTCGCCGAGGCGCAGGCGCTCGAGCTCCGGCGTGGTAAAGCCGGCTTCATCGATGCGTGCGAGGACGATGTGCAGCGGCTGGAAATCCTTGTCCATCGACGCCGCCAGCGCCGGCCACTGATCCTGCGGCACGGCGTGAAACTGCTTGGTGATCAGCGATTGCAGGCCACGGGAATAATCGAGGTTGTAGGTGACGAAGCGATCGCGGAACGCCATGACCACCAGATCCGGTACCAGATAGATCGCCGCGCTGTAGGAGACGATCGTCACCAGGTACAGGCGAAACAGGATTCTGAACATCGACTCAGCATTCCCACTCGGAACGGCTGAACAGATAACCCTTGCCCCACACGGTCTTGATCTTGCGCGCCTCACCCGCGTGGTCGTCGAACTTGCGGCGCAGCTTGGAAATCGCCACATCCACCGAGCGGTCGGTGCCGTTGAACTCGATGCCGCGCAGGCGTTGCAGGATCTGGTCGCGGCTCAGCACTTCACCGGCATGGCGGGCCAGAACCACCAACAAGTTGTATTCACCGCTGGACAGCTCCACCGGTTGGTCGCGCCAGGACACCGTGCGCTCGGACAGATCGATACACAGGTTGCCCATGACAATGCGGTCGTTGACGGTCATCGGCTCGCCAAGACTGCTGCGGCGCAATAGAGTGCGCACGCGCGCCAGCAACACGCGCGGTTCGCAAGGCTTGGTGACGTAATCGTCGGCGCCCATTTCCAGGCCCAGCACCTGATCGTGGCTGTCGTCGCGGGCGGTGAGCATCAGGATTGGCAGCGTCGCCGAGTCGGCGCGCAACAGGCGACAGACCTGCAAGCCGTCGAGGCCCGGCAGCATCAGGTCGAGGATCACCAGATCCGGCGGATTGAGCCGCGCCCGCTCGCGCACATGATCGCCACGGCCGATCACGCTGACGGAATAACCGTTGCGTTCCAGATAGCTGGAAATCAGTTCGGCGAGGGCGGTGTCGTCTTCGACCAGCAGGATGTTCGGCATGGGGCTTAACAGTCACAAAAGAATTCAAGGCTTGAAGGATATACGCGCTCGCTCGTAACTGAGTAAAACCCTTACACAATTTCACACAGCAGCTACAAAGCTTCACCGCTACCCTCGGCGACTGTCCGTAGGATGCGGCCATCAATATTGGGGGTTGTACATGTCGAAGAATTTGCTGGCCGGCCTCGGCCTGATCGCATTGGCGCTGACGCTGAGTGCCTGTGATAAAGCCTCGAACGCCGAAGAACAGGCGCCACCGGCCACCGTACGCATCGAAACCCTCGAAGCCCGCCCCCTGTCGATCAGCAGCGAGCTGAGCGGGCGTATCGCTGCGCCGCGTATCGCCGAAGTCCGCGCCCGGGTTGCCGGTGTCGTGCTGCAACGCACTTACCGCGAAGGCAGCGACGTGAAAAAGGGTGACGTGCTGTTCCGCATCGATCCGGCGCCATTCAAGGCTGACCTCGACAGTGCCGAAGCCGCGCTGCGCAAGGCCGAGGCCAACGCGTTTCAGGCGAAATTGCAGGAACAGCGTTACGCCCAGTTGATCGATGATCAGGCCGTCAGCGCTCAGGATTACGACAACGCCCGCGCTGCCGCACGCCAGACTGCCGCCGATGTCGCCGCCAACAAGGCTGCGGTCGAACGAGCGAAACTGAATCTGGGTTACGCCACCGTCACTGCGCCGATTTCCGGGCGCATCGGCCGCGCATTGGTCACCGAAGGCGCATTGGTCGGGCAGAACGAAACCACGCCGCTGGCACTGATTCAGCAGTTGAACCCGATCCACGCTGACCTCACGCAGTCCACTCGTGAACTTAACGAGTTGCGCCGTGCCTTCCGCTCCGGCCAGTTGCAGCAGGTCGGTCAGGGTCAGGCCAAAGCCACGCTGATTCAGGACGACGGCAGCCTGTACCCGCTGCCGGGCAAGTTACTGTTCACCGACATCACGGTCGATCCCGGCACTGGCCAGGTCATCCTGCGCAGCGAATTCCCCAACCCGGACCTCGATCTGCTGCCCGGCAGTTTCATTCGGGTGCGCCTCGAACAAGCGGTTATCCAGCACGGCCTCACCGTGCCGCAACGCGCCGTGCAGCGTGACAGTGCCGGCATCGCCCAGGTGCTGACGATTGACGAGCAAATGCGCGTCGCCGTGCAACCGGTGCAACTCGGCGCGGTGCAAAACGACCGCTGGATCGTTACCGGCGGCTTGAAGGCCGGCGACCGCATTGTCATCGAAGGCCTGCAACACGCGCGCGCCGGCGAAATCGTGCAGATCGACGACACACCTCTTCCACTTGCCCAGACCTCTGGTCAGTAAGCAGGACGCTTTTATATGCCGCAGTTCTTTATCGACCGCCCGGTGTTCGCCTGGGTGGTTGCACTGTTCATCCTGTTGGCCGGTGCGCTGGCCATTCCGCAATTGCCGGTGGCGCAGTACCCCGACGTCGCGCCGCCGCAGATCGAAATCTACGCGGTGTACCCTGGCGCCTCGGCGCAGACCGTCGACGAAAGTGTGGTCAGCCTGATCGAGGAAGAGCTAAACGGTGCCGACCACCTGCTGTATTTCGAATCGCAAAGCAGCCTTGGCAGCGCCACCATCAAGGCGACTTTCCAGCCGGGCACCAATCCGGAAATGGCCCAGGTCGACGTGCAGAACCGCCTCAAAGTGGTCGAGTCGCGCCTGCCGCAAGCGGTCAATCAGCAAGGCTTGCAGGTGGAGAAAGTCTCCGCCGGCTTCCTGCTGCTGATCAGCCTGACTTCCAGCGACGGCAAGCTCGATGATGTGGCGCTCAGCGATTACCTCGCGCGCAACGTGATGAACGAGATCAAACGTCTGGACGGCGTCGGCAAGGCCCAGTTGTACGGCGCCGAGCGCGCGATGCGCATCTGGATCGATCCGCAGAAGCTGATCGGTTTCAATCTGACCCCGGCCGACGTGAATGCCGCGATTGTTGCGCAGAACGCTCAAGTCTCGGCCGGCAGCATTGGCGACTTACCGAACCCGAACACTCAGGAAATCACCGCGACGATTCTGGTCAAAGGCCAGCTATCGACGCCGGATGAGTTTGCCGACATCGTGCTCAAAGCCAATCCCGACGGTTCCACCGTGCGCATCAAGGATGTGGCGCGGGTCGAGATCGGCAGTCAGGAATATCAGTTCGGCACTCGCCTGAACGGCAAGCCGTCCACCGCCGTCGGCGTGCAATTGTCGCCGGGCGCCAACGCGCTGAGCACTGCGACACTGGTGCGGGCAAAGATGGATGAGCTGGCGCGCTACTTCCCTGCGGGCGTGGAATACAAGATTCCCTACGACACCTCGCCATTCGTCAAAGTCTCGATCACCAAAGTGGTCTACACCCTGGGCGAAGCGATGCTGCTGGTGTTTGCGGTGATGTTCCTGTTCTTGCAGAACATCCGTTACACGCTGATTCCGACGCTGGTGGTGCCAGTTGCGCTGATGGGCACCTTTGCGACGATGCTGGCGCTGGGGTTCTCGATCAACGTGCTGACCATGTTCGGCATGGTGCTGGCCATCGGCATTCTGGTAGACGACGCCATCGTGGTGGTGGAAAACGTCGAACGGATCATGGCTACCGAAGGCCTGTCACCGAAAGAAGCCACGCGCAAAGCCATGCAACAGATCACCGGGGCGATCATCGGCATCACCCTGGTGCTGGTGGCTGTATTCATTCCGATGGCGTTCATGCAGGGTTCGGTCGGGGTGATTTACCGGCAGTTCTCGTTGTCGATGGCCACCTCGATCCTGTTCTCGGCGTTCCTCGCGCTGACCTTGACCCCGGCGCTGTGCGCAACGTTGCTCAAGCCACTGGCCAAGGGCGAACACCATGAAAAAACCGGCTTCTTCGGCTGGTTCAACCGCCGCTTCGAGCAACTGACTGACCGCTACCAGAGCTGGGTCGGCTATGCGTTGAAACGCACCGGGCGTTACCTGCTGATTTACGGCGTGCTGTTGATTGGCTTGGGCCTGTGCTTCGCGCGCCTGCCCTCCTCTTTCCTGCCGGTCGAAGATCAGGGTTACACCATCACCGATATCCAGCTGCCACCGGGCGCGACCAAGAATCGCACCGTGCAAGTGGCCGAGCAGCTCGAAGCGCACAATAGTGGCGAGCCGGGCATCAGCGACAGCGTGGTGATTCTTGGCTTCAGCTTCTCCGGCAGCGGCCAGAACGCGGCGCTGGCATTCAGTACTTTGAAGGATTGGTCGGAGCGTGGCAGCGATGATTCGGCGAGTTCGATTGCGGATCGCGCCAACATTGCTCTGAGCCAGATCAAGGACGCCATGGCGTTCTCGGTATTGCCGCCGCCAGTTGACGGTCTCGGCACCTCCAGCGGTTTCGAATTCCGCTTGCAGGATCGCGGCGGTCTTGGCCACGCGACATTGATGCAGGCACGCACCGAACTGCTGGCCGCCGCCGAAAAAAGCCCGGTGCTGATGAACGTGCGCGAAAGTGCGCTGGCCGAAGCGCCGCAAGTGCAGCTTGAGGTGGATCGCAAGCAGGCTAATGCCCTAGGCGTCTCGTTTGCTGACGTCGGTAACGTGCTGTCCACCGCAGTTGGTTCATCGTACGTCAACGACTTCCCCAATCAGGGGCGTATGCAACGCGTTGTGGTGCAAGCCGAAGGCGACCGCCGCAGTCAGGTCGATGACTTGCTGAAAATGCATGTGCGCAACGATGCTGGAAAAATGGTGCCGCTGTCGGCATTCGTCAGAGCCACATGGACCCAAGGCCCGGCACAGTTGACCCGCTACAACGGCTACCCGGCGATCTCGATTTCCGGTGAGCCGAAACCCGGTCACAGCACCGGCGAAGCGATGGCGGAAATCGAACGACTCGTCGCGCAAGGCCCGAAAGGCCTGGGTCAGGAATGGACCGGATTGTCGTTGCAGGAACGCTTGTCCGGCAGCCAGGCGCCGATCTTGCTCGGTCTGTCGCTGCTGATCGTGTTCCTGTGTCTGGCGGCGCTGTACGAGAGCTGGTCGATTCCGACGTCGGTATTGCTGGTGGTGCCGCTGGGCGTGCTCGGTGCTGTGCTGGCGGTGTCGTTGCGCGGGATGCCCAACGATGTGTTCTTCAAAGTTGGCTTGATTACGATCATCGGTCTGTCGGCGAAGAACGCGATTCTGATCATCGAGTTCGCCAAGAGTCTGTATGACGAAGGTCACGACCTGATTGATGCCACGCTGCAAGCAGCACGCCTGCGCTTGCGACCGATCGTCATGACTTCGCTGGCCTTCATTCTCGGCGTGGTGCCGCTGGCGATTGCCACGGGCGCGAGTTCGGCGAGCCAGCAGGCGATTGGCACCGGGGTAATTGGCGGGATGATTACGGCGACGCTGGCGGTGATTTTTGTGCCGGTGTTCTTTGTCGTAGTCATGAAGCTGGTGCGTAAATATTCTGGCAAGAATGAACATTCGTCATAAAAAAATTCGTGGTTATACCTGTCAACTTTGGCAGGTTCGCTGATCGCCTTTAGCCTTTAGGCTGGCTCCTGTCACATCAGACTAATTAAGCAGGAGCTACACATGACAAATGTAAGGGGCAATGCAAGTGGCTTTTTGAAAGCCACGACAACCGATCCCGAACTTCAGAATTTTGACGCAGAAGAAATGTTTTATTCCGTGGTTGGGGGGCGCTCCTTGCAGGGGTGGGCTTCTTTGTCAGCTTGGCCGAACGAGCGAAGAAACATCGCCTTCAACTTCGTTGACGGCGGTGACATCCCCAACCAGACCTTCGATTTCGCCACCAGTCCCGAGGTTTCAGCCACGTGGTGGAAAAGTACATCCGGCAGTAGCGAGTCTCCCTATTACGCGAATAGCGGTACCGTTACTGTCAGTGTCAACGCCGCCACAGATACAGCCACGGCAAAGTTCCACTTCACTGCTGTAGCACC
Source organism: Pseudomonas sp. TWP3-1 (assembly GCF_049896625.1). Classification (NCBI taxonomy): domain Bacteria; kingdom Pseudomonadati; phylum Pseudomonadota; class Gammaproteobacteria; order Pseudomonadales; family Pseudomonadaceae; genus Pseudomonas; species Pseudomonas sp. TWP3-1. Next base: position 147,987 of record NZ_JAFCUQ010000016.1, on the reverse strand, counting down.
GAATGGCAAAGACCAGGTTACGGTTGCCGGAGAGCTGGATCTCGCGCCGAACGACCAAGGGAGCGTCAACCTATGACTGCCGCACTTACAACATCCGCAGGCACTCTGACTGCTGATGTCGATGGACTGGAACCGCCGGTGAAAGATAGCTATTCAGCGGAAACAGTACAGCTCACTGCGCAGTTCGATTCATCCTTCAAGCAACAGGCCTGGACTGCTCGGGGGGAATGGTGGATTGATGGCCGTCCGAGACGGAGTCTGAGCATTGTTTTGAACGTGGCACAAACCGCCAGTTTGAATACCGTCTACGACTTCAAGGCCGACTCCCATCTGGTCAGTGCAGTATTCGTGGAAAGACTTGCAGTTGGCGTGGATCCGTTTTACCAGGCGATCCAAGGCTCCGTTACCTTTCTCGGTTTTCCGGCTACCGGTTCGGACAAGGGCCAAATAGAAGCCATGTTCGGATTCCTTGGCCAGAACGCAGACGCGGTTCCGAAAACCGTGACGGTTTTCAAAGGCAAGCTTCAGATCCAAAACTGACGGACTCATGAGTCCGCCCTGCTGTAACAAAAAACCTTGAGCTTCCGTCCATGCTGACAAAGCCTCAAGGTTTTTTGTTCAGCAGCCCAACGCCTGCCAAACTCGACACCCATGCTATGGTTCGCTCGACGCCGTCACCACAGAGCCCTCCATGCGCTTCTTCGCCCTCACCCATCCTCGCCTCTCTGCCGCCGCCCTGCTCGGCGTCGCCGTCGGCCTGCTGGCTCCCGCCGAATCCATCATCAGCAAAATTCTCATCGGCTGGAACGCCGGGGTCTGGACCTACCTGATCCTGATGCTCTGGCTCGCCGGCCGCGCCAAGGCGCCGGACGTCAAACGCATCGCCGAAGTCGAGGACGAAAACGCCGGGCTGGTGTTGTTCGTAGTATGCATTGCAGCGCTCGCCAGCCTGGCTACCATCGCTTTCGAACTGGCCGGCAGCAAGAATCTGGATACCACACAAAAACTGCTGCACTACGGCTTCACTGCGCTGACAGTGATCGGCTCATGGCTGCTGATCGGGGTGATTTTCTGTGTGCACTACGCGCGGCTTTTTTACACCTGGAACGGCAAGGAGCCAGCGTTGCGTTTCGCTGAAGGACTGACCACGCCCAATTACTGGGACTTTCTGTACTTCTCGTTCACCATCGGCGTGGCCGTGCAGACGGCGGATGTCGGTGTGGCCACGCGGGACATGCGCAAGATCGTGCTGGCGCAGTCGTTGATCGGGTTTGTGTTCAATACGGCGATTCTGGGTTTTTCGATCAACATTGCTGCCGGTTTGTTTGGGTGAACCGTCAGTCGCGCGCAGGGTAATTCGCTCACAGATTTCAAGCGCTGTAACCTGTCAAGTCTGACAGTATACAAGCCGTACGAAACACGCTTTTATGATGCATCCAGACTTAGGGTCGAACGGCCTTTGGATACTTCCCTAAAGTGAACGGAGATCCTACTCATGAACGCTGTGATCAGACGCACCAGTTTTGCCCCCGGTAATTTCGTGACTGCCAAGGCTTTCGCCAGCGCCGGGACGCCTTTCACGGATTTCGTTGCATCTTCTCGCCTGATTGGTGCAATAAAGGTTGGCGTCAACAAGGTGGACGCAGAACAAATCGTGGCCATCGATCGACCACCTTCGGCAACTAAAGCCAAGACCAATCCGGCGCGGGAGCTCACGCTCATCGTTCCGAAGTCCTACCCGGTAGGCAAACACATAATCAACAGCAGCTCCGATGTAGCGCTCAGTTTTAAAGATGGCAATGAGATCAGCGAGGCTATTTCAGGTCACATCGAAATCAAGCCTGCAAGCGGGCAGAATGTCGCGGCCAACTTCAACGTTGTGCTCGATAAGGCTGATGGCTCTACGTATCAGCTCGTCGGAGATGTGCAAGTCTTGAAGTGATACCCACAGCATGCAAAAAAAGGGAAGCCAACGCTTCCCTTTTTCATGTCTTGATCCTCAAAACTTGAAATGCGCCCCCATGTTGACGCCGTAGTCCTTGGTCACGCTATCGCCCTTGCGGGTGTCCAGTTCTGCGTGCAACTGCCAGCGGTCATTCAAGGTCCAGGATGCGCCAGCGGCGGCTTCAACACCTGTGCCCGACAGATCATTATTGAATTTGTTGCGGTTGACTCGCACCTCATTGGTTTTCACAAACTCATGCACCGCAGCCAAACGCACATGGGGTTGTAATACGCTGCCATTCGCCAACTTCATGCCACGTCCCAACGTCACGCCCGCCTTGCCAAGCATGGAACGAGTGGTGTCGGCGTCGACACTCAGGCCATTGTCCAGACGGAAATCCTTGCCCTGCACCGAGGCTGCCTGCCATTGGGTGAACGGCTCGGCGTAGTAGCCTTCCCCGAGTTCAAAGCGCTTACCGAACTCCACCGACGCGCTGGCACCGAGGTTGTTGTAGCTGCCTTTGGTCTTGGTGTTATCGCTCAGCATCACATCGGCTTTGTTACGGAAATGATTGAGCTTTGCCACCGTATCCAGGTAATAACCGCGATCGCCGAACCAGGTGCCGTAGATGCCGAGTGATGTACTGCCGATTTCTGCAGAACTGCCACGGGTCAAATCCAGATCCGACTTGCTGTAACCGGCAAACACGCCGACCAATACCCGCTCGCCTGCAATCTGCACCGGAGTGTCGACACCCAACGACCCACCATACTGTTGCTGGCGGAAACCGTTTCCGTATGCGTTGTTGCTGATGCTGTACTGGCTGCCGAACGAACGGACCCATCCACCCGTTTGCCCGCCATTGACGCGTAAATCACCCATGCGATTATTCAGCAAAACCGTTTCGCCATAGATCACCGTCGGGGACATGCCGGCAATGGCCAGCGCCGCACGGGTCGGCGTACTGATCACGGTTTTGTCCGGTCGCAGAAACCAGTCATCGCCTTCCTTCACCAAACGATAAGTGAACGCGCCGACATCCACACGGTTGTTTACTACACCGTATTGCGCTGCCGAAGCCACGCTCTGCACCACTTTGATGGAGGAGTCGTTGACCGGATCAAGCCCCGAGCTGGTGACTATGAATTCATGAGTTCCGGAGGCGCTACCAGTGACATTCAGCAAATCGCTGATGCCTTGATTGAAGTCGGTGCCGATCCTGAACTGACCGTTGCCCGACAGGTCGACTACGTTCAGTTGCAAGTACTGCTGGGGCGAGCCCAACTCTACAGCGCCGCCATTACCGAGTGACAGATTATTCACAGACTGACTGCTGGTCATTTGCCAGAGCGCCTGATTATTGATAGCGAAGTTGCCGACGTTGTTCACTTCCCCCCTCAGACTCGCACCGTTATCCAGAGTCAGGTTCGAAACACTGCCCGCCGCCGCATTGAAATTGCCGATCATGCTGCTCTTGTTATTGAGAGACGCACTGGCGACATTGTCCAGATCGCCGGTCAGCGTCGAACCATTATCCAGCATCACACTGGAAGCCCCCAGCACATTGCCCGCCATGTGTGCCTGGTTGTTCAACACAGCCGTTGTGACGTTTTGCAAGTCGCCAGTCAAAGATGCATTGTTTTGTAGCGTGACGTTAGCGGAGCTGCCAGACACTACCGTGACATTGCCGGTCAAGGCGCTGTTGTCTACAAGGAAGCCGGCCGAGGCGCCCTGTCTGACTTCCAGCAAGGTGTTGTTGCCAGCCACCAGCGTCGAGCCATTGCGGACCTCAATATCGGCCACGGTCGGAAAGTTCGGTGCGTTGATGCCAACGACCAGGGCCGATCCGGTAACACCTTCGACCCGGGTGCTGTCGAGGATGATTTTGGTGGGAATGACGGCAGCCACCCGGGTGTCGGTGCCCACGGTTACCCCGTTGAGACCGCCGGTAATCGTGCTGCCGGTTGCCGACAGTGAACCTTCCAGCATCCGTATTCCGAAACTGGTATTACCCGTTCCTTCAACGGTGGAATTATTCAGGTTTATTACACTGAACCGATTGCCAGCAATGCCCCCCTGCAAACCTCGAACAACGGAACCATTGCGCAGCGTGACGCTCGATCCCCCCACACTGGTGGGGTTGCGGACGGCCGAAATACCAATAGCGGCCGCACTTGTCACAGTCGAATTATCCAGGTTGGCGCTCGCGTTGGTCAGGAAAATCCCTGAACCGGTGGCGGCGCTTACATTGGAGCCAGTCAGATTGATCAAACCACTGGCAGAGCTTGTCATCCCTAGCGTCGTGGCATTTGTGGCGTTCAACGTGGCGTTGGTTTGCAACTGCCAGGACTGCACAGGGGTTGTGCCGTCAATCGGTAGCGTGGTGCCTGACGGTACGCTGCCCGCATAGACCATCGACGAACTGATCATCACAGGCATCAGGGTCAACAGCCGGAAACTGAATGAAGTCTTGTGGAACGGGGGGTGCGATTTCGGCGACATAAGTGAGTCCTACTCGATTGCATTCCGTAAGGAACGAGTGTCCGGCTCAAACAAGTCGCGAGCCGGAACTGAAAGGCCGCCAGACTACGGATAACTTTCCCAGGGATATGTAGGATTAATCTTCGTCTCCGTACGATTTATCCCCTTGTATCGTAAGAGCATCCGTATCTGACTTCGCTTCCTCGGATCAGGGCGACAATTGCTGTCACCCTCATCCTCAGAAGTTTCACTCGAAGTACTGTTGATCCATGATCAAGGACGGTTCGTCTCGCAATACACCAGGCTCGAGTTCAACAGCGCCACGCCGACGATGATCGAAGCCGTAATGCCGTTGACCACATACTCGATGTACGCGTATTGAGTAGCCGGACGCAGGCCCGGGCCGGGGCTTGGGTTCTGAATTGGGCGGATGAAGCTGTACGCCACATCAAATTCAAGCGGGCCCGTCGCCGGCATCGGCTTCGAATCGGTGAACAGCGTGTTAGGTATCACCGCCCCACCCACCGCGTTGGTCACGCGCCCCTCGAATTTGAACGCCACCGTTGCGCCTGCCGGAATATTGAGATCCCGATCGACCCGAACCCGCAACTTGCGTGGTGCATACGGCGGCATTGGCCCGTTCGCCACCACCGGGTGATCCTGGCTCGGGCAATTGATGGCGGTCACTGCACGCTCTGGAACAAGCGTCCCGGTCGCGGTCCTGAATGCCGAAACGATGATTTTTGGCGCCGGCAGATTGATCACGACAGCTGTTACATCCACACGCGTTGGAGGTGTTTGCGTCATCGGATTCGAGCTGCCGGGGTACGAAACGGTGATATAAGCCAAGCGCGCGTTCGCACCGCTGCCGTTCTGCTCCGCCAGTATTGTTGCCCAAGGCAGCGGCGTGGAAACAGTTGTCTGCCCCGCCTGCACGCCCACCGGAGTACCGACTTGCTTGCCCTGATAGAAGAACGTGACGATTTCACGACCGGTAATTGGCCGGTTAGGGTCAGTCCACAGGTTCCAGGTCATGGTCGCATCGAGGCCTGCCTGTGCCGGACCAAGTGTGTTCGGCGCAGGGACGGGAGTGCCGCCACCTTGAACCACCACCGGGACGATATTAGGGTTTTCCAGATCAGGCAGATTTGGCTGCTCCGGCCCGGCATACGAGAAGTCGACAATGCCGAATTGTTGAGGTGCAGAAACCGGATTGACTGGAATCGTCGCGCGAATCAATTCGTACCAGTACTCAAACTGTTGGTCAGTCTGCCCGTTCGGATCGCCAAAGACTTGTGCCAAAAAGTCGTAACCGATCCCGAACTTCAGTGGGCCCGTTGTGCCTGGCGCTGGAATCGGCTGTTCCGGCAGATCATAGACGTTGCCGTTTGCATCCTGGATGTGTGGCAGGATCCGGTCGCCCTGAAGCGAATTGAGCGGGAAATCGATCTCCATCACCGCCGCATTGGGATCAGGTTTGAAACTCGCAAAGGTAATAGGCGTTTGCCCATTGGGATTGGTGATCGGGATCCTTGGAATGTCCAATACCGGAGCCGGTGCGCTGACTCGATTGAACAACAATGTGACTGCCGAACTGTTGCTGATATTGCCCGGTGCATCCTTGAGGTTGTAGGCGTAATAATACGACCCATCCTTTAACGCTTGCAGAGCGGCCAGTGGAATATTGACGCCCCCGCCAACCGGCAACGGGAAATCGGCTACTGCGGCGCCCTCACCCTGCATACCGGAAAATGTTGTCTGGGTAGACAAGTAGAAGTTGAGAAGATCGAGCCCTGCTTCGAACTTTTGATAGGCGGTGGGAATGGTGATGTTCAAACCACCGACGTTGGCCGCGTCAGCCAGCCAGGCGTCATCGATGATGGTTGGCACGCCTGTTTGGCTGATCAGAGCAGGCCGATTACCAGTTGCGTTGCCAGTACCGGGTTGACGTTGGTACGGCGCGGTTAGATCGACAAAGAACTTAAGAGTCGGCGTGGACAAATCCGCGTTGTCGAAGGAGTCGTAAATAATGAACGAGGCGCCATACTCGGCGTACTCGCCGGCCGCATCGAACTTGTCGACCAAAGCACTGAGCGCAGCGCCAGTCAGGTCAAAATCGACGGGAAAAGCCCAGTCGCCTGTAGGCTGGCTGGCTTTCAACTGTGTGGCGACTACATACCTGTCGTCAAACTCTACGGGCTCGTAACCCTTTGGGTAGACCAGCAGCTCGATTCTATGGGCGCCATCGGGAGATTTATCATCAACATCGGCCAGTTGCATGGTGACTTTGCGATCAACCCTCAACTGCTGATAAGTCAGTCGGTCGCCAGCGATCAATCCGACGATTGTTGGAGGCAAGGCAAGAGCACCACCATTACCACCACCTGTTTTAACCTGCATATTCATGTTCGTGAACTCCATCGATGAGTTAGTTGTTGAATCATCAACGTTGTTTCCCAATGAAATTTCTCGCGACTGCAGGCTGCTTGGTCATGGGATTGACGTCTGTTCCAGCGTTTTTTTCTACTGTTGTCTTGCGGTTGAACTCGAATCTGATTACGTCATGGTCCACATGAAACACTCTGCCCCGGTATGCCCCGATCGAACTTGACGAGTTCCACCGCTGATTTGCCCAACGCAACGCCATTGCGGTACAGGGTGTAAGAGGCAAGCGCCGATGCGTTTATTTCCATCGGTTTTATGTGTTTGTCGTAATGGATGCTTTCAATTCTGAAATCGAACCCTTGGGGCGAGGTGGCTTCCTGCTGCGACAGGGTTTTTGGAAGGCGTAGCGCCGTGCCGGGAATAGCGTTGACTCCGTTCAGAGTGGTGAACCCCCCCCAATCCAGTTCGCACACATCGTTCGCCCGGAACCGCCCCGGTTGTGCTGGCACTCGAATGATCACCACCACCCAGATCGGGGGTGACGTAGTGCAATTGAAATAGCCCCACAAGGTTGCGTTGGGGAATGTCACTTCCTTCAGATTGATCGGAATCGAGCGCCGGAGAATGAAGTCCTGCGGTATCGCGTCATCTTCGTTACCGGTGTCGCCGGCAGTCACTCGGTACCTGAGCGTGCAGCTGCCGATCAGTTGCAGGTACTGAGCAGGCAGATGGATCGAACCTGGAAACACCACAGGAAACGGGTACGTGCTGCTATGAAAGCGGGTCTCGGAAGATGCGCCTGGCTCTCGTATCCAGACTTCCAGCAAATCACGGGTGCCTGGTTTGAGCGTCGGTGCTACCCAAGGCGGAATTCGCAGCGTTACACCATTGATATGGGCATCCGCAGGCAGCACCTGATCGGCACCAACACCATCAATGGTCAACGGCAGGGCAAATATTCCTACGGCTTTCTTGGCGCTCATCCAGTGCTCTCCCTTCACCTTAAAAAGATTCCGCGGTGGGGGAAATTAAACGCAGTAATCCAACTTTCGCCTACTGTCAGATCTGACAGGTTTCATGACCGCTGGTCGGAATTGCACTGGGTGCCCTACTCGGTCAGGAGCTTTCAGGCTTGACGAGTCGAGGTTTAATGCGGTTATCTGAAACCGGTTTCAGCCTTGCCAGGCTGATTCACATAATTCCAATAAAAAGGCTTTTCATCCGTGAACGATTTCTCCGCCGCCCAACGCAGCCGCGTCACCATGCTCGACGTCGCCGAACACGCCGGCGTATCCAAGGCCAGCGTCTCGCGCTTCATTGGTGATGACCGCGCCCTGCTCTCGGATGCCATCGCGCAGCGCATCGAGCAATCCATCGCCGAACTTGGCTACAGCCCGAATCAGATGGCCCGTGGCCTGAAGCGCGGCCGCACTCGCCTGATCGGCATGCTGGTGGCCGATATCCGTAATCCTTATTCGATTGCCGTGATGCACGGGGTGGAAACCGCTTGCCGTGCGCACGGCTACAGTCTGGTGGTGTGCAACACCGACCGCGATGACGAGCAGGAACGCCAGCACCTGGCGCTGCTGCGCTCGTACAACATCGAGGGGCTGATCGTGAACACCCTTGGCCATCACCGGAATGAGCTGCATGAGTTGCAGCGCGAGATGCCGTTGGTGTTGGTGGATCGCAAGGTCGATGGGCTCGACAGCGATATGGTCGGATTGAACAACCCGCAGGCCATTGAGATGGCGCTGGATCATCTTGAGTTGCGTGGCTATCGGGAGATCTTGCTGATCAGCGAACCGTTTGACGGCACCAGCTCGCGGATCGAGCGGGTTGCGAGTTTTCAACAGCAGATTGCGCAGCGGCCGGGCTTGAGCGGCGCGGTGCTGGAAACCGGGCCGCAGCTTCCTACAGAAATTCACACTTTTTTAAACACGTCTGGCGACCAGCCGAAAGCGCTGTTCTGCGCCAACGGCGTGGCGGCGCTGGCTTGTACGCTGGCCTTGCGCGAGATCGGTGCCCGGTTGTTTGAGGACGTCGGGCTGATCGCGCTGGATGATCTGGATTGGTATCCGTTGGTGGGGAGCGGGATTACCGCGCTGGCCCAGCCGACGGCGGAGATTGGTGCGCGGGCGTTTGAGTGTTTGCTCAAGCGCTTGCGTGGCGATACCGAAGCGGTTCGGACATTGGATTTTGCGCCGGTGCTGGTTGAGCGTGGGTCGACCCGTGAAGTTGGCGGTGTCTGATCTGACGCTATCGCTGGCAAGTCGAATCGTCGCACCACAGCTCCCACAGGTTCAGAGGTGTACCAAGCCTTTGTGTACGACCCGGACACTGTGGGAGCTGCGGTGCGACGATTCGACTTGCCAGCGATGAGGCCGTAAAGGACAACACAGAAATACCTGATATTTTTTTGAACAAAAATGAAACCGGTTTCAGAGGTCAATAACAATGAATAAACCTGCCGTTTCCATCAGCCTGTCCAGCTACGGCGCCGAGCTTGTGCGTCGTCGCGGGCAAGGCTCTTTCATTGAGGTACTGGCCGCCGCTGGCGCCAATCGCATCGAGTGGCGCGAAGAGTTGCTGACCAACGAAGTGTCCGCGCAACTCGCCGCTGCCACTCAAGCGCAAGGCCTGCAAAGCATCTATTCATCACCCAGCGAATTATGGCTGGCCGGTCAGGCGCGGCCCAATCCCGAGCTGATCAGCGCGCTGCAAAACGCCGAGGCGTTCGGCTCGAAGTGGCTGAAAGTCTCGCTGGGGTTTTTCACCGACAACTGCGATCTGCAAACCCTCGCGCAAATCATTCAGCAGAGTTCGGTACAGCTTCTGGTGGAAAACGACCAGACCCTGCACGGCGGACGCATTGAACCATTTCAGCGCTTCTTCGCCGCTGTCGAGCAACACAATTTGCCGGTCAAGATGACTTTCGACATCGGCAACTGGCAATGGCAAGACCAGTCCGCCACCAGTGCTGCACGCCTGCTGGGTCGGCATGTCGGCTATGTGCACTGCAAAGCCGTGAACCGCCGCGCCGACGGCAAACTGGTGGCGGTGCCGCCGGCCGCCACTGACCTGCATCTGTGGGAACAACTGCTGCGGCACATGGACCAAGGCGTCATGCGCGCTGCCGAGTATCCCTTGCAGGGCGATGACCTGGTGCAACTGACCAGCGAACACGTCGCCGCCCTCGCCCGCCTCGGCCAATCCCGTCTGGAGCCTGCTCATGTCTGAGATCGATATTCTGTCGTTCGGCGAAACCATGGCCATGTTTGTCGCCGAACAGAGCGGTGATCTGGCGGCGGTCGGCGAGTTTCACAAAAGGATTGCCGGGGCCGACAGCAACGTCGCCATCGGACTTTCGCGGCTGGGCTTCAAGGTTGCGTGGTTGAGCCGGGTCGGCGCTGATTCGCTTGGGCGATTCGTGGTCGAAACGCTCGCGCGCGAAGGTCTGGATTGCAGCCATGTCGAAGTCGACCAGGCGCACCCCACCGGGTTTCAGCTCAAGTCGCGCAGTGACGATGGCAGCGATCCCCAGGTCGAGTATTTCCGCCGTGGCTCGGCAGCCAGTCATCTATCGCCGCAATCCATCACAACGACACTGCTCGGCGCGCGCCATTTGCATGCCACCGGCATTCCGCCAGCCCTGTCGGCTTCGGCGCGCGAAATGTCTTTTGAACTGATGACGCGAATGCGCAACGCCGGGCGCAGCGTTTCTTTCGATCCGAATCTGCGTCCGAGCCTGTGGCCCAGCGAGCGCGAGATGATCAGCGAGATCAACCGCCTCGCCGCCCTCGCCCACTGGGTTTTGCCGGGGTTGAGCGAAGGCCGTTTGCTCACCGGTTTCGAAGATCCTGCGGACATCGCCGCGTTTTATCTGGATCAAGGCGCCGAAGCTGTGGCGATCAAGCTTGGGCCGCAGGGCGCGTATTACCGCACGCAGCTGGATCAGGGTTTTGTTGCCGGTGTGCCGGTGGCGAAGGTGGTCGATACGGTGGGTGCCGGTGACGGGTTTGCGGTGGGGATGATCAGTGCGTTGCTTGAACATCAGAGTTTTGCCGAAGCGGTGAAGCGTGCGAACTGGATTGGCAGTCGTGCGGTGCAGAGTCGTGGGGATATGGAGGGTTTGCCGACTCGATCTGAAATGTGCGGTGAATTTGAGGCCGCCATCGCTGGCAAGTCGAATCGTCGCACCGCAGCTCCCACAGGTTTCTCGGATGAATCAAAGATTGGGCTAACACCACAACCCCCTGTGGGAGCTGGCTTGCCAGCGATGAGGCCCTGACAGACAAAAGATTTTTTTGAACCTGCTGCGACAAAAACAACAAGCTCAGGAGCAACACCATGAAAACCGCAACCCTCGCCGCCCGCCGCTGGTGGTACATCATGCCCATTGTGTTCATCACCTACAGCCTGGCGTATCTGGATCGCGCCAACTACGGTTTCGCCGCCGCGTCCGGCATGGCCGAAGACCTGATGATCACCCCGGGCCTGTCATCGCTGCTCGGCGCACTGTTCTTCCTCGGTTACTTCTTCTTCCAGGTGCCCGGCGCGATCTACGCGCAAAAGCACAGCGTGAAGAAGCTGATCTTCGTCAGCCTGATCCTCTGGGGCGGCCTCGCCACCCTGACCGGCGTGGTTTCCAACGCGTATTGGCTGATCGTCATCCGCTTCATGCTCGGCGTGGTCGAAGCCGCCGTGATGCCGGCGATGCTGGTCTATCTGTGCCACTGGTTCACCCGCGCCGAACGCTCACGCGCCAACACCTTTCTGATCCTCGGTAATCCGGTGACCATGCTGTGGATGTCGGTGGTCTCGGGTTATCTGGTACAGCATTACTCGTGGCGCTGGATGTTCATCATCGAAGGCTTGCCGGCGGTGCTCTGGGCATTCATCTGGTGGAAACTGGCCGATGATCGTCCGGCCGAAGCCAAGTGGCTCAGCGCTGAGGAAAAGCATGATCTGGAAAGTGCTTTGGCCGCTGAACAGGTCGGAATCAAAGCGGTGAAGAACTACGCCGAGGCGTTTCGTTCGCCGAAGGTGATCATTCTGGCGTTGCAGTTCTTTTGCTGGAGCATCGGCGTTTACGGTTTCGTGTTGTGGCTGCCGTCGATCCTCAAGGCTGGCGCGCAAATGGACATGATCGAGGCCGGTTGGCTGTCGGCGTTGCCGTATCTGGCGGCGGTGATCGGCATGCTGCTGGTGTCGTGGGGTTCGGACAAATTGCAGAAGCGCAAACGCTTCGTCTGGCCGCCGCTGCTGATCGCCTCGGTGGCGTTCTACGGCTCCTACGCCCTGGGCGCGGAACATTTCTGGTGGTCGTACACGCTGCTGGTGATCGCCGGCGCCTGCATGTACGCGCCTTACGGGCCGTTCTTTGCGATCGTCCCGGAGATTCTGCCGGCCAATGTCGCCGGCGGCGCCATGGCGCTGATCAACAGCATGGGCGCGCTGGGTTCGTTCGGCGGCTCGTATCTGGTCGGCTATCTGAACAGCTCCACGGGTTCGCCCGGCGCTTCGTATTTGCTGATGAGCGGCGCGCTGATGTTTGCCGTGGTGCTGACGATTTTCCTCAAGCCCGGCGCCAGTGACCGGGTAGTTGCCAAGCCGGTTGCGCCACGTCCGCTGCCGGCCCATTCCTGAATTTATAGAGAGATGCCCGCGATGAACAAGCAGGTTGTGTTGTACAAAAAACTGTCGCCGGCGCTGATGGCGCGGCTGCAAGAACAGTTCGACCTCACGCTGATCGACAGCCTCGACGCCGATGGCCTGATGAAGCTGCGTGATGCCCTGCCCGGCGCCCACGGTCTGCTCGGCGCGAGTCTGAAACTGGATGCAGCGTTGCTTGATCTGGCGCCCAGGCTGGAAGCGATTGCCAGCGTCTCGGTGGGCGTCGACAACTACGACATCGACTACCTGACCCGGCGCAAAATCGCCCTGAGCAACACCCCGGATGTGCTCACCGAAACCACTGCCGACACCGGTTTCGCGCTGATTCTGGCCAGCGCCCGGCGTGTGGTAGAACTGGCGAACATGGTGCGCAACGGTCAGTGGCAACGCAACATCGGCCCGGCGCACTTCGGCACCGATGTGCATGGCAAGACGCTGGGCATTATCGGTATGGGGCGGATTGGCGAAGCGCTGGCGCAGCGTGGGCATTTCGGCTTTGGCATGCCGGTGATTTATCACAGTCAGTCGCGTAAACCGGCGGTTGAGGAACGTTTCGATGCGCAATACCGCAGCCTTGAGGATTTGTTGCAGCAGGCAGATTTCGTTTGTCTGACCTTGCCGCTGACTGCGCAGACCGAGGGCTTGATTGGCGCTCAGCAGTTTGCGTTGATGCGCCCGGACAGCATCTTCATCAACATCTCGCGCGGCAAGGTTGTGGATGAGGCGGCGTTGATTGACGCACTGAGTAATGGGCGGATTCGCGGGGCCGGGCTGGATGTGTTTGAGCGCGAACCGCTGAATCAGGATTCGCCGTTGTTGCAGTTGGGCAACGTGGTGGCGACGCCGCATATGGGTTCGGCTACGCATGAGACGCGTGAAGCGATGGCGCGTTGTGCGGTGGATAATTTGCTCGCGGCGTTGAGTGGGGAGAAGCCTGCGAATCTGGTGAATCCAGCGGCTTGGCAGGGCTGAGATTCGCGGTGTCTGTTCTGGCCTCATCGCTGGCAAGCCAGCTCCCACAGGGATTTGTGTTGTTCACAAATCATATGGACACCAAGGAAACTGTGGGAGCTGGCTTGCCAGCGATGGCGCCAGCACTGTCACCACAAAAACATCAAGCACTCCGAACCTGGAGCAACTGCGCCGCACACAGCGCTATCCGCGCACAGGCATCCGCCAGCTTCACCCGATCCACCACCAACCCAATGCGAATATGCCCCGCCGCACTCGGCCCGAACGCTTCCCCCGCCAACACCGAAACCCCATACCCCTCCAGCAAGCGCTCGGCAAAATCCTGCGCTCCAAGCCCGGTTTCGCGCACATCGACCATCACGAACATGCCGCCATCGGGCTGGATCGGGTACAACCCCGGACAGCCGCGCAAGCGCTCGCACACCAGATCGCGACGCAGCCGATATTCCTCGCGCATCTGCGTCACTTCCGGAAGATCTTTTTCGAACGCCACCTGCGCGGCTTTTTGCACAAAATCCGGCAGCCCGAACAACATACTCAGTGACAGGTTTACCAAATGTTCGGCCAGGGTTTTCGGCCCAATCACCCAGCCGATGCGCCACCCGGTCATCGCATGGGATTTCGACAGACTATTGATAGTCGCAGTACGCTCGGCCATGCCCGGCAAACTCGCCGGGCTGACGTGTTCGCCTTCATAGAGCAGGTCGCTGTAAACCTCGTCGCTGATCAGCCACAGGTCATGGCGAATGCACAGCGCAGCCAGTTCCTGCCAGATCAACAGCGACAAACTCGCGCCGGAGGGATTGTTCGGACTATTGAGCAACATCGCCCGAGTCTTGGATGTGATACGCGCCGCAACATCCGCCGGATCCACGCGAAAACCGTTTTCCGGGCGCACCGGCACCGGAATCACCCTTGCGCCGCAAGCGCCGAACACGCCTTCGTAAGTCACGTACATCGGCTCGGCGACAATCACTTCATCACCCGGATCAAGCAGACATTGCGCCACCGAATACACCGCGCACTGCGCGCCCGGCAGCACGATCACATGCTCGGCATCGACGACCTGACCGCTGCGCCGCTGATGGCGCTCGGCGATGCGCGTGCGCAGCTCAACCCGGCCGCGTACTTCGGAATAATGCGTGTCGCCAGCCAACAGACTATCGATGGCGCCGTGAATGATCGGCAACGGCGTATCGAAATCCGGATCGCCCACCGACAGCAGCAACACATCGATACCTTGTGCACGTAACTCCAGCGCCCGGTCATGAATCCGCCAGGCCGCTGCACCCTCCCCGGCAATACGTTGGGTCAAGGCTGAAAAGCGCATGTACGTCTCCTGATCGCGCGGTGTCCAGCCTTCACCCTATCTCAAATCACGAAACGTGCCACTTTCAGCAGGCTCCCCCTGTCAGGTTTGACAGTATCGGGAATTGCGCGTCCGTCGTTAAATGCCTTGAGCCTGCTGCACGTTGAAGCGACGGGCACCTTAAAGGGATATGGATATGGCAACTTTTGCGGCGTTAACAATCACTGATGCGCTGTCTGGCCATGGTGAGTCGAACAATCCGGTCTACCCGCAGGAGAACCTGCTGCCAGTGTGGGCCAGTTTGTTTGACTTAGGATTGGAAGTCCTCCGCCCGTGGCCGGGCTCGGCGATTGACGGGCAGACGGATGAAGTAACACTGTGGGTGAAACTGCCTGACGGAACCTTGGTGGAGGTAGACACGTGGAAGCTCCCAGGCCTGATCACCTTCCCGCTGAGCCTGAAACTGCCGCGACAGTATCTGGTGGCTGGCGTCAGCCAAATCCACATTGAGGTGCACACCGACGACGGAACAATGCACACGTCTGAGCGAGCGCTATTCACCATTGACCCTCGCACACCGCTCGATGACGCCACACCGGACGAGCCATGGGTGCCTGAAGAAATCACCAAGGGCCCCGGTGTGACCATCGGTTATCTGAATGCGCACTGCAATGTCGTCAAGATCGAGATTCCTGCATATTCAGGAAGTCAGTACGGTGACACTGCCCAGATATTTTTCGGTCCACCGAATGCGCCAAAAGTCGCGGAGGTGCTGATTGACCCTTCAGCAGCCTCAACTGTCGTCGCGCTACCTCGGCATCTGTTTGCGCGCGACGGCAGTGGTGTGCGCCTCCTGCACTACAAGATCGTCAGTCGAGCAGGCATTGCCTCGCAAGATTCGATGGCAGAATTTATCCGGGTCAACTTTGCGCCGACTTCAAATCAAGCGTAATTCGCGGCTCAAATCACAAACCGCGCCACCATCGCGTTTAAATCCACCGCCAGACGCGACAGTTCGTGGGTCGCGGCGCTGGTTTGATTGGCGCCGGCGGCCGATTGCGTGGCGAGGTCGCGGATGTTCACCAGGTTGCGATCGACTTCGCGCGAGACCTGCGCCTGTTCTTCCGAAGCGCTGGCGATTACCAGGTTGCGCTCGTTGATCTGGTGAATCGACTGCGTAATCTGCTCCAGCGCGACGCCGGCAGCGCGGGCCATTTCCAGCGTGGATTGGGTGCGCTGGTTGCTTTGCTGCATCGAGTTGACCGCTTCGCCAGTACCGTTCTGGATACCGGCGACCATTTTCTCGATTTCCTGGGTCGATTGCGCAGTGCGATGCGCCAACGCGCGCACTTCGTCTGCGACCACGGCGAAACCGCGCCCGGCTTCACCGGCACGCGCCGCTTCGATCGCGGCGTTGAGTGCCAGCAGGTTGGTCTGTTCGGCGATAGCGCGGATCACGTCGAGCACTTTGCCAATGTCGCGACCTTGTGCAGCGAGGCCTTCGATCATTTGCGCGGTGTTCTGCACGTCGTGGGTCATGGTCTGGATCGCGTCGACGGTTTTCACCACTTGATCGCGACCTTCGCGCGCGGCGTGGGTCGACTGGTTCGAGGCTTCGGAGGTTGACACGGCGTTGCGCGCGACTTCTTCCACCGCTGCGGTCATTTCGTTGACGGCGGTGGCGGCTTGTTCGATTTCGTTGTTTTGCTGTTGCAGACCACGCGAAGCTTCTTCAGTCACGGCGCTGAGTTCTTCGGCAGCGGCACCCAGTTGCGTGGCGGAACCGGCAATCTGTTCGATGGTTTTGCGCAGATTGGTCTGCATTGCCGACAAGGCTTCGAGCAGGCGCGCCGGCTCGTCGTTGCCATCAACCTCGATGGCTTTGGTCAGGTTGCCGCCAGCAATGGTTTGCGCAGCGAGCACGGCGCGGTTCAACGGCGTGACGATGCTGCGAGTCAGCAGCCAGGCCAGAAGAACGGTCAGCAATGCAGCGATCACGGCCACGCCGATGATCCCGGTGATGGCGCCACTGTATTGCTCGCCGGCATGGTTCGACGCGGTTTTGGCGTCAGCAGCGTTGAACGCGATCAGCTTGTTCAACTGCTCGCCCATCTGATCGGTGCCGTCCTTGATGCGCGTGTTGATCAAGCTACGCATCTCGTCAACCTTGCCTTGGCGCGACAGCTCCAGCATCTGGTTTTGCGCTTGCACGTAGTTGTCCAGCGTGTTCGAGAATGTCTGATACAGCGCACGTTCTTCCGCGCCTGCCGGCAGTGCCGCATAACTTGCCTGTGCACTGCGCACCTTGTCGACCAGCACGCCAATGCGCGTTTGCGCCTCCTGCAGAGCCGCCGGTTCGCGGTTGACCAAAACCCGGAACGAGAGAATACGCAGGCGCAGTACGTTTTCGGTGACCACGCTGAGCTGGCTGACGCTTGGCAGTAGGGTCTGCTCCATGTCGATGGAGGCCTGACGGATGACGCCCATGCGATTGACGGCGAAAACGCCGAGCACAATCACCAGCAAGGCGATAAAGGCAAAACCGAGGAAGGCACGCGGCGCGATATTCAGATTACGCAAGGACATAGTTGGACTCTCGGATGATAGAAACTACGAGCGTCCCTGCCCTGATCACTGGCCCGTGGGGTGGGCTTCAGTCCGGCGTCACTGTTTCAGGAAGTCTTGTGTGCGCCTGTTAGCTGTATCGGCCAGGCTTGAGGAAATTCGCAGGTGCAGATGAAATATTTTTCACGGTGTTACACCCATGAAACACTGTGGCGCTGCTGATCATCTGTGGCGAGGGAGCTTGCTCCCGCTGGGCTGCGAAGCAGCCCTACCGATCACTGCTCACCGGACTTGCGACTGCTGCGCAGTCGAGCGGGAGCAAGCTCCCTCGCCACAGGATATATGCGCTGTTCAGTTGTTGCCGGTCGCTATGCGCCAGACCCGCGCAATATCAGTCGCACGTTCGCGCAACAACCGCGGCACTTCTGCGCAGGCTTGTTCCAGAGTCATTGGGCCACTGGTGACCGCGAAAGCCGCGTCGATGCCGTGTTCGTAAAGCTCCTGATAACCCTCGCCCAAAGTACCGGCAATGACGATCACCGGCACGCCGTGTTGCTTGGCGATGCGTGCCACGCCGAACGGCGTCTTGCCACGCAGGGTTTGCGCATCGAAGCGCCCTTCCCCGGTAATGACCAGATCCGCGCCTTCGACTGCTTCGGCCAGACCGACCAGTTCCGCAACCACCTCAACTCCAGCCTGAAACTGCGCGTCGAGAAACGCCTTGGCGGCAAAACCCAGGCCGCCGGCCGCACCGCTGCCCGGTTCGTCGCGCACATCTTTGCCCAGCGCCTGCGCACAGAGTTCTGCGAAGTGGCCCAGCGCCTGATCCAGTTGCTGTACCTGCACCGGCGACGCGCCTTTTTGCGGGCCGAAAATCGCCGAGGCACCGTGCGGACCACACAGTGGATTGTTGACGTCAGCCGCGATGTCGAAACGCACTTGCGCCAGACGTGGATCGAGTTCGCTCAGATCGAGTCGCGCCAGTTGTGCCAACGCCAGACCACCGGGCACCAGCGATTGGCCTTGAGCGTCGAGCAACTTCACACCTAGCGCCTGCATCGCACCGGCTCCGCCGTCATTGGTGGCGCTGCCGCCGATGGCCAGAATCACCCGTTGTGCGCCGGCATCCAGCGCCGCGCGGATTAGCTCGCCAGTGCCGAAGGTGCTGCTGATGCACGCATCGCGTTGGGTCAGTGGCACCAGTTGCAGACCGCTGGCCTCGGCCATTTCGATGATCGCGGTGTGGTTGTGCGGCAACCAGCCCCACGCCGCATCAACCGCTGCGCCCAGCGGACCGCGCACCCGAGTGCGACGCAGTTCGCCTTCGCACGCGGCGAGAATCGACTCGACCGTGCCCTCGCCGCCATCCGCCATCGGGCACTTGACGATTGTGGCGTGCGGCCAGACCTGCACCAGGCCCAAAGCAATGGCCTCGGCAACGCCTTGGGCACTCAGGCTGTCCTTGAACGAATCGGGGGCGATGACGATTTTCATGCGAATTCTCCAGTTCCAATGCTCCTCATCCTGCCAGTCGGCATGGGCATTGACGCCTGTCGGCTGCACAAATCGGGTTGGCGTTTTTTGTTCTTTTCTACAAAGGCGCTGGAATCGAGGCTGAATGTCCCGCCGCCATCGCTGGCAAGCCAGCTCCCACAAGGATCTTCAGCGAACAAAAATTTTGTGTACAACTCCAAACCCTGTGGGAGCTGGCTTGCCAGCGATGGCGGCCTCAAGAACACCTCACACAATGGAATCGGTTTGGGGTAGCAATTGCACACCGAGATACAGCGCCAGCATGCCGTCCAGGCGCAGCGGATCGAGCCCGCTAAGCTCGGCAATCCGCTCCATGCGGTAGCGCAGACTGTTGCGATGAATCCCCAGCGCATCCGCACAGGCCTGACTCTGGCCGTCGTGCTCGCACCAACTGCGCAGCGTCGCCAGTAGCTGACCGTTGCTGTCCTTGGCGATGACCTTGCGCAGCGGCTTGAGCAACTCGTCCAGCGCATCATCATTGCGATGGCGCCAGAGCATCACCGGCAGGCGATAGCGATTGAGGTTGAGCAGTCGCGAACGCGGCAGCACTTCGCGACCATAGGCCAGCAAATCCGCCACGCGCCGGTAACAGCGCCGCAACCCGGTCAGCCCATCAGCCTGCCCGCCGACGGCGATACGCAAGATGTTCCAGCCCAGACCGTCGAGCTTTTCCAGCAAGCGCTCATGCTCGATCGTCTGGCTCGCCGGCCGACACCAGAGCAGCGACGACTTCGCCGAACTCACGCACCAACTGTCCGGATAGCGCGAAATCAGCCACGCACTCAGCGCCTCGACGGTTTGCCCCGGTGCGTGCTCCAGACCCAACTCGAACAGATACGGCACTCGCGTCAGTTGTGGTTTGAGGCCCAATTGCTGCGCTTCATCCAGCAATCGCGGCGAATCGCCCGCTTCGGTCAGCAACAATGCGAGCAAATCATCACAACGTTGTCGCCGCCATTGTTGCTCGGCTTGCTGATTACGCTGGCCAACCAGCATTTCGGCGGTCATGCGCACCAGCTCCGCGTAAGTGCGCAGCAGCTCCGGCTCGCCGGTGATGCCAAGCACGCCGATCAAGCGCTGATCGAGCAACAACGGCAAGTTGATCCCCGGCTGCACGCCTTTCAAATGCACGGCGGTTTGCGCGTCGATCTCCACCACCCGGCCGTTGGCCAACACCAGTTGCGCGCCTTCGTGGCGGGTGTTGATGCGCTCCGGCTCGCCGCTGCCAAGGATCAAGCCCTGGCTGTCCATGACGTTGACGTTGTACGGCAAAATAGCCATGGCCCGGTCGACGATGTCCTGAGCGAGGTCGTGATCGAGTTCGAACATAGCGGCGGGAATCCTTTTAAACAGGCGCGGACGGTTGGTCACCCGCACAGGGTCTGGCGGTAAACCCTGTGCTCAGGCACAAAGACAATCCGGCCACAGGTGGCCGAGACTCTCAGGGCGATCAACGTTACCCTTTGCATCGCAAAAAATCATAATAAAGAGAGAGCCGCTATGTCGCAGAGCGCCGCAGCTACCCAGACCATCGTTGACGATAAAAACGCCGTCTACAAACGCATCACCCTGCGTTTGATCCCCTTCATTTTCATCTGCTACTTGTTCAACTACCTCGACCGGGTCAACGTTGGATTTGCCAAACTGCAGATGCTCGACGCACTGAAATTCAGCGAAACCGTCTACGGCCTCGGGGCCGGGATCTTCTTCATCGGCTACGTGCTGTGCGGCGTGCCGAGCAACCTGGCACTGAGCAAATTCGGCCCACGGCGCTGGATCGCGCTGATGATGATCACTTGGGGCACGCTGTCGACATGCCTGCTGTTCGTCACCACGCCCACCGAGTTCTATACCTTGCGCCTGTTCACCGGCGCGGCCGAAGCCGGGTTTTTCCCGGGCGTGGTGTTGTATCTCTCGCAATGGTTCCCGACCTTCCGCCGTGGGCGGATCATGGCGCTGTTCATGTCGGCGATCCCGGTGTCCGGCCTGCTCGGCAGCCCGTTTTCTGGCTGGATCCTCAACCACTTCGCAGCTGGCCAGGGCGGCCTCGCCGGCTGGCAGTGGATGTTCCTGCTGCAAGGTATTCCGACGGTGATCCTTGGCGCGCTGGCGTATTTCCTGCTCAGCGACAGCTTCGCCAACGCCAAATGGCTGACCCCGCATGAGCGCGCAGTGCTTGAGGCGGATCAGGCTGAAGACTTGGCCAACAAACCGAAAACCACCACTGATTCACTGGTCGCGGTGTTCAAGAACCCGGCCATCTGGGCCTTCGGCCTGATCTACTTCTGCATCCAGAGCGGCGTGTACGCGATCAACTTCTGGCTGCCGTCGATCATCAAGAACCTCGGTTTCAGCGACAACCTGGTGATTGGCTGGCTGAGTGCGATCCCGTACTTGCTGGCGGCAGTGTTCATGCTGCTGGTCGGGCGCTCGGCGGATCTGCGCAAAGAGCGCCGCTGGCATCTGGTGGTGCCGATGTTGATGGGCGCTGTCGGTCTGGTGATCGCAGTGAATTTTGCCGCGAATCCGGCGATCGCGATTCTCGGCCTGACGATCGCGACCATGGGCGCGTTGACCGGACTGCCAATGTTCTGGCCAGTGCCGACCGCGATGTTGAGTGCAGGTGCGGCTGCGGGTGGGCTGGCGTTGATCAACTCGATGGGGCAGATGGCAGGGTTCCTCAGCCCTTACCTCGTGGGTTGGGTCAAAGACAGCACTGGCTCTACCGATGCGGCGCTTTATCTGCTGGCGGGTGTAATTGTTGGCGGGAGCCTGCTGGCGTTGCGGATGACGCGGACGTTGCGGGTTTAAGCTCTAGTCGGAATACAGAAACGGCCCTTTCGGGCCGTTTTCTTTGAGTCGCTCAAAGTTCTGAAACAATCCTCACAAACCCTTGCTCTTGAGCAGGATCGCGTGGTCGAGATAAAGCTTCAGCACGTCGAACCCCCAACTGGTCTTCCCGGCAATCTGATTGACCGCGTCGAAGTGGTCCATTGGATAATCCGACCGGATCACTTTGCCCAGATGCGAGCTGAACTGGCCGACCAACCCGTCGTTAGCATCTTTCTCTTTGTAGAAAAGTTTAGACAACGCGATGCAATTCAGGTGGCTTGGATCGAGAATTTGCGGCGTCTGAGGCTGCTGGACAGTCCCGCTCCACGAGTAGTACCGCACGCCATTGACGACTTCGTCGCCCTCTCCACCCCAAACCTTGGGAACGCCCTGAGGGTATTTGCGGTTGAATTCAGCAAGCCCTTCACTGGTCAGCGAAGCAAACGCCGCCGCCGCATCCTGGGGATTCTGCGGGTGACCGCTGATCACCGACAAGAACGTACCGACAGCGTTGAAAATCAGCAAAGCCAAGGCTTCGGGCAGCGCTCCTGGTGTCAGGGCCTTACGTAATTGGTCGGCGATTTCCGAGCCTTGGTTGGGACAACTGATAGACGTCACCGAGGCGACCTTTTCCGGATGCAGGGCTGCCACATAGCGCGCCGCCAATGGACCTTGGCTGTGGCCGAACAGATTGACCTTCGCTGCCCCGGTCTGCTGCAGGATCTGTTCAACCTGCGAGAGCAAGAACTCACCTCGTTTCTCATTGCTGTTGGCGGCTGGCACACTCACCGCGAACACCTCGGCACCAGCATTTTCCAGATGTTCTTTGATTTTGAAAAAGTAAGCCATGCCTGCGATTTTGTCGAAACCGAAAAGACCATGAATCAAAACGATCGGGTATCGCGTTGAGGCTTCCGTGCTCATGTTTTCACCTGTCGCTGATCGAGTGCTTGTTTACTCAGGGCAACGCTCCTGAGCAGACCGGGATGCCATGTATGCGGCCTCTGGTCCTGTCTGAGATCAGACCTGATTACGCAGTCAGTTCGCTACTGTCAGATCTGTCAGTAGCGACAGGCGGTTGTGTACACACGACGCCCTTATCACTCGGGGTATAGGAAAGAGCAGCGCAGGTAGTGATTAGTCTTCTAGGCTCAATGTCGAAAACGTCTAAAAAACTGTCAGAAATTACAGGTGCGTCCAATGCTGCCACGACTAACAATGGTGGTTCATTAATATCGTAAAGGAGTACGGCAATGAGCACGAATAGCGGCAGTTTTGAAAATGGTTCGCTTTATACGATCAAGACAACTTCAGGTGAGTTGTCCGGTGTGGTAACCGAATCAGGGCCGGACGGCGTAACGGTTGGACCGGAATCGAAGCGTATTTTGTTGAAGGATATTCTTTGCTTCGAAAAAGTGGAAGTTCAGGCAAAAGGCGGAGCCCAAACCGCGAACGCGATCCTAGCCTCTGGAAAACCTTTCAGGAGATGAAGCCTCCCGGAAAAATACGCCCCGAGTAAGTCGGGGCGTATTTTTGGGCCTCTTCTGTAGAAAATCCCCGGACATCCTGTTTTAAAAGGAATGACTTTTACTCAGGAATTTGCGCCAGCCGCCCCTTCCAGATTATCCAACGCCCGATTCACCGACAGCTCCCCCAACATAATCAACTGCGCAATCCCTAACAAAATATGCCGATGCGGCCCATCGACCAGTGCGGCGAAGTCGTTGGCCATGACTTTGGCCGAGGTCAGGGTTTCGCAGGCATTGGCCAGCAGTTCTTCGTTCTGAATGCCGGGGGCGATGATGTAGATGGTGTTGGGTTTGAGCAGCGGTTTTCGCGGGGCGAACGGATTGAGGTAATGGTCGAGCGCGCGCTCGGCGGCTTCGTGGAATTTCTTCGAATCGAGGGTTTCGTAGGGGGATGTTGTATCGGTTTCTGGTGGGTTGGGTGTTGGTTTGATCATGTTTGAATCTCCAAATCAGAAAAAAGGAGCCATCAAACTTCGCTACCAAACGAAGGGGTGGTGGCCATACACGGGTTGGTAGACCGGTGACTTGGAGAGCCGGCGCGCTCGAAAGCGCCCCGCGCATGGCCACCATAAAAACACGAACGACTGGCGTCCCTTTATGGCGAGTTGCGCAACAAGTCAGAACCGGGCTACCAAACCCGATCGCTGTTTTTCAGCGACGGGATAACGATAAAACCCGGCCCCCAAGTGCACAAGCCAGCGGATTCTGGCTTACGTGTAGGCAACGGCGCAAGGTTGTGTAGCCTGAGTGCGTGTCATGAAATGTCCCTTTAAACGCCAGGCTTAAACGTTTCGTTGTGGTTGATAACGCCACCCACATAAATTCACTTTGCCGCGATCCACGCTTCTGGTATTTGATAAAAGCTTTCCCATCGACCAAAAGGATTTCGGCATGAGCTATCGCACACTGGGCCACTCGGGGTTGCAGGTGTCCACCCTGACCCTCGGCACGATGATGTTTGGCGAACAGACCAGCACTGAAGAGTCGTTGCGCATCATCGACAAGGCCTGGGATCAGGGCATTAATTTCATCGATACCGCCGACGTCTACACCAATGGCCGCTCGGAAGAGATCGTCGGCGAAGCCATCGCCGGCAACCGCCATGAATGGGTGCTGGCGACCAAAGTCGGTTTCGGTCCTGTGGACGGCGTGCCGAACCGCAGCGGTTTGAGCCGCAAGCACATCTTCAATGGTCTGGACGCCAGCCTGACCCGACTCGGCACCGACTATCTCGACATCTATTACCTGCACCGCGAAGACCACAACACCCCGCTTGAAGTGAGCATTTCGGCGATTGGCGATCTGATTCGTCAGGGCAAGATCCGTTACTGGGGCCTGTCCAACTACCGCGGCTGGCGCATTGCCGAGGTGATTCGTGTCGCTGACAAACTCGGGGTTGATCGCCCGGTGATCAGTCAGCCGCTGTACAACATCGTCAACCGTCAGGCCGAAACCGAGCAGATTACCGCCGCGCAAACCTATGGTTTGGGCGTGGTGCCTTACAGCCCGCTGGCCCGTGGCGTGCTCAGCGGCAAGTACGCGCCGGATGTCACGCCGGACGCCAACAGCCGCGCCGGGCGTCAGGACAAGCGCATTCTGGAGACCGAATGGCGGGTTGAATCGCTGCGCATTGCGCAGCAGATTCAGCAGTACACCGAAGGTCGTGGGGTCGGGATTGTCGAGTTCGCGATTGCCTGGGTGTTGAATAACGCTGCGGTGACCTCGGCGATTGTCGGGCCGCGCACTGAACAACAGTGGGATGCCTATACCAAAGCGCAAGCAGTGAAGATAACCGCTGAGGATGAGGCGTTTATCGATTCGCTGGTGACGCCGGGGCATGCATCGACACCAGGATTCAACGATGTGAGTCATTTCGTGTCGGGGCGTAAACCGTATCGGAGCTGAAACATTCCTGCGCCGGGGCGATTGAAAAAATGCTGCGACATCGCTGATAGCCGATACAATTCGCTTTTTTCATGGAATTGAGCGCGATCTAACGAGATCAGTCGATTGCTCGTTCGCGAATGTGCAGGGATCAGCAAATGTTCAATCGCCCTTTCGGGTTTACGTCCAGGCCTTTGCGCGGGATGTGGTTCAAGACGCTCGGCGGTAATAAGGAGTCTGCTACCGCCCCTTCCACCGCAGCATCGTCTGCCGTCGGGCCTCGAAAACCTGGCATTGAGTACCGTGCGGACATTGACGGTCTGCGCGCGATCGCCGTTCTGCTGGTATTGATTTTTCACGGCGGTTTGACCTTGTTTCCGTCAGGCTTTATCGGCGTGGATATCTTCTTTGTGATCTCGGGTTATCTGACCACCTCGATCATCATGAAGTCGCTGGATAACGGAACGTTCAGCTTCTCGGGATTCTACACGCGACGGATCTGGCGCTTGCAACCGGCAGTCATCACGTTGTTGCTGGCAACAGTGGCAATCGCAACGTTGCTGTACTTGCCCGATGACTACATCGACTTCCTCAAAAGCGAAAAGTACACGTCGCTGCTTCTTTCAAATCAATACTTTTCCAAAGCGACATCGGGCTATGCCACCCCGGATGCGGCGACCCTGCCACTGCTGCACACCTGGTCACTGGCCATAGAATGGCAGTGGTATCTGGTCTTGCCCCTGGGCATCTGGCTACTCAATCGCTCTGTGCCGAAACAAGCCTTCAAGGCGGCTGTGCTCGGTTTGACCGTGGCGGCAATGGCGCTGGCTTTGTACTGGTCTCATGCCCTCGCGGACAAAAACTACTACTTCTTCACTGCCCGGATTTTTGAATTGATGATTGGCTCTTGCGCAGTCATCTTCAGTGCGCAGAAGTTCAGGCTCAATCGTTTGAGCGCGTCTTTAATGTGTGCGCTGGCGCTTGCCACGATTGTCTATTGCGCGACACGGGACAATATCCTGAGCGGGTTTCCGGGCTACCACGCCATAGCGGTTTGTCTCGCTACCGCAGCATTGCTGTTCAGGGGGCTTGGCGACGCGAGCATTACGTCCAAAGTACTGGCATTCAAACCGTTGGTATTTATCGGCACCCTCTCCTACTCCCTGTACTTGTGGCACTGGCCGATTCTGGCGTTCATGAGTTATATGGGCATCACGCTTACGCCGTTGCTGAAAGTGGTCTACTTCGTCGCGACCTTCGCCCTTGGTTACCTGTCCTTCGTGCTGATTGAAAACAGATTTCGAAAAGCTCGGGCTGGCTTTGGCAAGACGCTGTTACTGCTGATGATTGTGCCCGCTATCGGTCTTTCGCTGCTCTACGCTGCCAGCGTGAAACATGAAGGATGGCCCAACCGTTTTGGCGATGGTTCGAGTAACGTGTTCAGCGATTTGAAAGCGGCAGTCCCCGCCAACCGCGAGGACTGTCTGGGTGCCAGCGACGGAGCTGATGCCTGCATATTCGGCGCCCCGCAGTCAGCCCCACGCGTTTTCCTGATGGGCGATTCGTTCTCGAATCACTACTGGGGCTTTGTCGATACGCTGGCCAAAGACGCCAATCTTTCGGTACTCGCGCAGGCCTACCCAACATGCCTGGCACTGCCCGGGATCTATCTCTACAACTGGTCAAAATACAAGAACACGCTGTATAAAAAGTGCCACGATGCCACTCGGCGCTACTACGACATCGTCGCGAAAAACCATTTCCAGTACGTGATCGTCGGTCAGAACTGGGAGGCCTATCTCACCGCCGAGATCGTCACGAAACTCGATGACCCACGCAGCCCCGAACTGTCCCTTGAACGTCTGAACGTTGCGATTCGCCAAGCGTTGGACATCATCGTCAAATCGGGTGCAACGCCGGTTTTCCTGAAAAACACGCTGCCAATGCCGCCCGGTATCAACGAGTGTTTGCTACAACGGGTGAAATTGCGCGGGCTGATGGGCAGTGCCGAACAAAGCAGTCAATGCACTTCAGTACCATGGTCTGGCGATGAAAATCCGGTACTCGCCAAACTGTTCAGTGATCTGCAGGCTGAATATCCAGGCTTGTTGATCATTGACCCGCGAGGTGTGCAATGCATTGACGGCACTTGCATGACGAGCGTCGATGGTTTGCCGGTTTACCGCGACATTGGTCACTTGACGGATTACGCCTCTTACAAATTCGGCGAAATGCACATCAAGCGCTTCAGTAATCCGTTGAGAACTGCTCAATGAATGAGGTCCGTCAGCTAAGCTGATGTTGGGAATATTGAGCACCCGAGCAATATTCAGCACAGAAACCACGTATCCTTCGCGCCCCGTTTGATTACCCACCCGCGAGGACAGTTTGTCTAAAGGTATCGCTTTATCGGTTTCAGCCTCAGTGCTGTTTGCCGTCATGTATTACTACACTTCGTTGCTCACACCTTTGAGCGGCGTGGAAATCTTTGGCTGGCGCATGCTGCTGACCGTGCCGTGCATGACCGTGTTCATGCTGGTTTCCGGAGAATGGCGGCGTGTTCTGGAGCTGGTACGGCTGGTGGCGGCGAAGCCGAAACTGATCGGCGGGTTGATCGTTTCGGCAGGCTTGCTCGGCGTGCAATTGTGGCTGTTCATGTGGGCGCCACTCAATGGCTACAGCCTCGACGTGTCGCTCGGTTATTTCCTGCTGCCGCTGGCCATGGTGTTGACCGGGCGGATTGCCTTTGGCGACAGCCTGTCGTACCTGCAAAAGGTCGCGGTGTTCTTCGCATGTTTAGGCGTGTTGAACGAGTTGTATCAGGTTGGCGGCTTCTCTTGGGCGACGCTGGTGGTCGTGGTCGGCTATCCGTTGTACTTCGTACTGCGCAAATATCTCAAAACCGACCACCTCGGTGGCTTGTGGGTCGACATGACGCTGATGCTGCCGGTGGCGTACTGGTTCGTGCGCGGCGGCGAGCAAGGCTTCGGCGTGTTCGATCAATACCCGGGATTGCTGTGGCTGATTCCGCTGCTAGGCCTGATCAGCGCCTCGGCACTGGTGGTGTACATCATCGCCAGTCGCTTGCTGCCGTTCAGCCTGTTTGGGTTGTTGAGTTATGTGGAGCCGGTGTTGCTGCTGGGTGTGGCGTTGTTGCTTGGCGAGAGCATCAAGCCCGGTGAATGGCTGACTTACATTCCGATCTGGCTGGCAGTTGTCGTGCTGGTGTTTGAAGGTTTCAAACACCTGATGCGACAACGCCGCCCATAAAAAAGCCCGGCCTGCATCACTGCAGGCCGGGCTTTTTCGCATCTATTGCGGATTACTCAGTGGCGAGTACGCCACGACGCACCTGGTCACGCTCGATCGATTCGAACAGGGCCTTGAAGTTACCTTCGCCGAAACCATCGTCGCCTTTACGCTGGATGAATTCGAAGAACACCGGCCCCATCAGGGTTTCCGAGAATATCTGCAGCAGCAGACGCTTGTCGCCCTGCTCCGAAGAGCCGTCGAGCAGAATGCCGCGCGCTTGCAATTGATCAACCGGCTCGCCGTGGTTTGGCAGGCGACCTTCGAGCATTTCGTAATAGGTTTCCGGCGGCGCGGTCATGAAGCGCATGCCGATTTTCTTCAACTGATCCCAAGTCTTGATCAGGTCGTCGGTGAGGAACGCTACGTGTTGAATGCCCTCGCCGTTGAACTGCATCAGGAATTCTTCGATCTGCCCGGCGCCTTTCGACGATTCTTCGTTGAGCGGGATGCGGATCATGCCGTCCGGCGCGGTCATCGCTTTCGAGGTCAGGCCGGTGTATTCGCCCTTGATGTCGAAGTAGCGGATTTCGCGGAAGTTGAACAGCTTCTCGTAGAAATTCGCCCAATAAGCCATGCGACCGCGATACACGTTGTGGGTCAGGTGGTCGATGATCTTCAAGCCAGCACCGACCGGGTTGCGGTCAACGCCTTCGATGAACACGAAGTCGATGTCGTAGATCGAGCTGCCTTCGCCGAAACGGTCGATCAGGTACAGCGGCGCGCCGCCAATGCCTTTGATCGCCGGCAGGTTGAGTTCCATCGGACCGGTTTCGATGTGGATCGGCTGGGCGCCAATTTCCAGAGCGCGTTTGTAGGCCAGTTGCGAGTCTTTTACCCGGAACGCCATGCCGCACACCGACGGGCCGTGCTCGGCCGCGAAGTACGAGGCAACGCTGTTCGGTTCGTTGTTGAGGATCAGGTTGATCGCGCCCTGACGATACAGGTGCACGTTCTTGGAGCGGTGGCTCGCGACTTTGCTGAAACCCATGATCTCGAAGATCGGTTCCAGGATGCCCGGCGTCGGCGATGCGAACTCGATGAACTCGAAGCCCATCAGGCCCATTGGGTTTTCGTATAAATCTGCCATGGTTGGCGCCTCATCATTCTTATCAATTAACCAGAGTTATTTGTCAGTAATGCTGAGACCGGCGGGTGGCGCACAGGAGATGCCGCGCACACTGCGGGCGAGGAAGTCACCGTAGATCAATTGAAACCCGTAACTCTTCATTGTCGACCCAAGGCTATTGCGGGCGAGGCTTCTGCTGCCAGAAGACGTTTATTATTGTATGCGTAACCCGATTCTACACAGCGTAATAGGGGTTGTCTGCCCTCTCTATAAAATCCGCTTTTCTGCAGACCGTGCAAGAGGTTTGTTGCACAGATAAATGCCCGCCAGGATCAGCGTGCCGCACAGCCCCATGCTCAGCGTGAGCTGCTCGCCCAGCAGCAATGCCCCGAAAATCACCGCCGTCAGTGGATTCAGCGCTATGAACACGCCCGCGCGCGTGGCGCCAATTTTGCGGATCCCGTCGTAATAACCGATGTACGCCAGCGCCGAACCGAGCAGGCCGAGATAGATCACGCTCAGCCATTGCGTTGTGCCGAGCGCTATCAACGCCGACCAGCTAAGTTCACCGCGCGCAGCAGCCAGCACCCACAGCATCAACGTGCCGAGCAGAATGGAAAACGTCACGGTCTGCAGCGGGCCGAGACGTTCATTAAGGCTGCGGGAAAACAGCGAGTACACGCCCCAGCCCAGCACGCAGCCGAGAATCAGCAGATCGCCGATCCACGCATCCGCCGTGGTCGCCAGCAGTTGAGGATTACGACTGACGATCACTACACCCGCGCCAGCAATGCAGATCGCGATGCCCGCCACCTTCGCCCTGCTCAACCGTTCTTTGAACAGTAACCATGACGCGAGGCCAATCACTGCCGGATTCAGCGCAACGATCAGCGATGCGCGGGAAGCGTTGATGTAATTCAGCCCGTAAAAAAAGCACAGGTTGTAAAAGAAAATCCCGAAGAATCCCAGCAGTGTCAGTTGCAGCCATTGCACCGGAGTAGGCCGTGCGAGGGGAATTCGCGCGAGCCACATAAAGCCGAGCAAGGCCAGGCTGGCCAGTAGAAACCGCAAGTTGGCGGCGAAAATCGGGCTCAGACTGCCAGCCAGAAATCGCCCGGCAACCCAAGTGCCGCCCCAGATCATCGTGACCATCGCCAGGTTGAAATACACGCGCATGTCCGTTGCGTGCGGATGCGTTTGTTCATAACTACTCATGACACTCCAAAGAATTAGACTGAGGGATGACGTATCATTCCGCTGATTCACCATCATCGTAAAATGAGTAAAAGCTCATGACCCTGACCCAACTGGAAATCTTCTCGCTGGTGGCCGAACTGCGCGGCTTCACCCTCGCAGCCCATCGTTTGGGGATCTCGCAATCGGCGGTGTCGCACGCCATGAAGTCGCTGGAGCAGGAACTGGGCGTCGAACTGCTGCGCCGGCATCAGTCGCAAGTGGAGCTCAGCGATATCGGCGCCCAACTGCTGCTTCGTGCACGCGCCATGCTCGGACTGGCGAACACCTTGCGTCAGGAAGCGGCCGATGCGCGGGGCATGAAGCGCGGCACGTTGCGCATCGGCTCGTTCGGTCCGACGTCATCGATCAAGTTGTTGCCAACCATCCTTCGGCACTACCGCGAGTTGCATCCGGGGATCGAAGTACACATTGACGAAGGGCCGGATCGTCAGGTGATCCAATGGCTGGAAGAGCGGCGCATCGACATCGGTTTCGTGGTGCTGCCCGAGGAGCGTTTCGACACGTTCGCCCTGATCGAAGATCAGATGGTCGCCCTGCTCCCGGCCGGCCATGCTTTGACGCAGCGATCAGAGCTGAGCCTCGAGGATCTTTGCAAAGACCCGTTTGTGCTGACCGAGGCTGGCTCTGCAGAGGTGGTATCACGCTTGTTCAACGCGGCGCGCTTAAGCCCGAACATTCGCTATCGCTGCTCGCAATTGCTCAGCACGCTCGACACCGTCAGCCGTGGTGATGCAATCACCGTAGTGGCCGAAAGTTCGCTGCCGCTCGCAGCAGATCCGCGCTATGTGAGCAAATCGCTGTCGCCCGCCGTGCAACGGCAAGTCGGCCTCGCAGTGCTCGATCAACGTCAGTGCTCGCCCGCCGCTTTGGCGTTTATCCAGTTGGCGACACAACTTGACTACTGTTGAGCAGCGCAGGCGCGATCTGCCATCTATCATGGGCACAGTTGAGACACTTTCTGGAAGGTGCGCCGTTGCCCTGCCGGTCTAGAGCCAAACTCCAACGCGACAGGATGCGCCCATGCCTCTGACCGTCAGACCCCGCCGCAAGCGCAGCACCCGAATTGTCGTGACTCTGCTCAGCGGTTTACTGCCGATTGTGCTGGGCAGCGTGATTCTCTATCTGCAAGCCGAACGCACGCTGCAACAGAGTTCGCAACACACTGCCGATGAAGCACTGCGCCAGTTCGAGCTGATGCTCGACAATACCGCCCAGGCCGCGCAGGAGTTATTGCCGCTGGCAGGGCAGCCCTGCGAAAGCGTCAAACTGGCCTTGCGCGAACAAGTCACCCGCCGCCCGTTCGTGCGCTCGACCAATCTGGTGTGGGACAACAACCTCTATTGCAGTTCGCTGTTTGGCGACTACAAGGAAGCCGTCAATCCGGGTGATTACACCCACGGCATGTTGTGGCTGATGAACGGCAATCCGGTGACGCCGAATACGGCGCTGCTGGTCTATCGACTAAGTGAAGGTCATGGCGGCGCGCTGACCACGCTCGACGGTTATCACCTGAGCAACGTGTTGCGCCTGATCGGCAGGCAGACGTTATTAGTATTGCAAGTCGGCAATTTCTGGTTGTCTGCCGATGGCAAAGTGCATCAGGGCGCCCTGCCCGTGCTGCCAGTCGCGCGGAGTACGCTGGACTCTTCGCGCTACGCGTTCACCGTGGCGGCTGGTTTTCCTGCCGGCGAGACATGGCGTTACATGAGTAACGAATACCCGCCACTGTTCAGCCTGCTGATTTTCTTTGGCGCGGTGTCGGCGGCAATCGGTTACATCGTGCAAAAACGCTCGACCTCGCCCAGCCACGAAATGCACCGCGCGCTGGAGGCCGGTGAATTCATCCCCTACTTTCAGCCAGTAGTGCACGGCGACACGAAAAAATGGTCAGGCGCTGAAGTGTTGATGCGTTGGAATCACCCGAAAGAAGGTCTGGTGCGCCCGGATCTGTTTATTCCATTTGCCGAGCATTCCGGGCTGATCGTACCGATGACGCGTGGGTTGATGCAGCAGACTGCCTTGGTGCTGGGGCCGCTGTCGTCTACCTTCGCAGCGCCGTTTCACATCGGCATCAACATCACCGCCAGCCATTGCCGCGACCTGGAATTGGTGGAAGATTGCCGTGAGTTCCTCGCTGCGTTTGCGCCTGAGAGTGTCAGTCTGGTGCTGGAGTTGACCGAGCGCGAGCTGATTGAACCCACCGAGATCACCCGACAACTGTTCGCGCAACTGCAGGCCATGGGCGTGAAAATAGCCATCGACGACTTCGGCACCGGGCATTCGAGCCTCAGCTACTTGCGCACATTCAACGTCGACTTTCTGAAAATCGACCAGACTTTCGTGGCGATGATCGACAAGGACGCGCTGTCGCGGCACATTCTCGAAAGCATTATCGAACTCAGTGCCAAGCTCGAACTGGGCATTGTCGCGGAAGGTGTCGAGACTCAGGCTCAGAGCGACTATCTGTCAGCGCGCAACGTCAACTTTCTACAAGGCTACCTGTTTGGCAAACCGATGCCAGCGGCGGACTTCATTGACGCATTAAGTCACCATTAACTAGCGTAACAAACCCGACGCCGGCAAATTAGCGCACCAAATTGATACAAAACAACGCTATCGTTACATGAAGAAAAAGTCAGGATTTACTCCGGGCGCATTAACTACTACAATTTTTCAAACCTGATGCAAGATTGGCAGGTGAGCCATTATCACCGAGTCGCTTCAAGGCTCTTGGCTTATAGCTTTGTTTGCGGTTGGTTTCAGCCAAACACACTATTGGAGTAAAGATATTGTCCAGACTCGCTGAATTTCGTGCAGCTGAAAAGGCCCTTCAGGAACAGCTCAAGCAGCTGGAATCGCTGAAGAATGACGCCGGGCTCAAGAAAGAAATCGAATTCGAAGAGAAGCTGTTGGGGCTGATGAAAACCTACGGCAAAGGCCTGAAAGAGATCGTCGCCATTCTCGATCCGAACCCTTCCAAGTCCGGCCTGCAAACCGCCGCAGCGCCTAAAACCCGCCGCGCTCGCGTGGTCAAGGTCTATCACAACCCGCACACCGGCGAGCTGATCGAGACCAAGGGCGGCAACCACCGTGGCCTGAAGGCCTGGAAGGAACAATACGGTGCGGCTACTGTTGAGTCCTGGTTGCGCGGTTAATTTCTCGCCAACATAAAAGCCCTGCACTTGCAGGGTTTTTTTATGGACAATATCTAACAAATGCAATGAATTATCACATTTCAAGTTGAGACTATTGTGCAAGATCGGCACGAGACAGCACTGAATATCTCAACCAGATGTTGCATTTTTTGTCTGCAGAAAAACTTTGTGCTTAATTCCTTAGGATATCTAACGCACGCAGATCACGGCAGGACCGATTAAAGTTTCAAGCTATTTCTTGCCGCCACTATTTCGTCTTGGCTCGCCTTATAAACCTCCGCCTGCCCGGCGTAAGAAAGTACATAGGCCTTATCCGCGTCGACCGCGGCGACCAAAGTTTGCGACAACACATGCCGGCCGTTTTCGGTAACCGTGCACGTCGTTTCCAGCGCCGACAGTGAACCCAGCGCGGCGGGATGGATCTTGTTGCAAACACTTTGATAACCGCTCTGGAAAAAGTCTTTCTGCACCGACTTGCGCATTTCCAGCAACACGCCCTGCAAGTTGACCTGATGACCGCTCTGCACAGTGGTCATGGTCAACTCCATCACCATCACCTGGTTGCCATCAGCATCGGTTTTCACCGCGCGCTGGCGGGACACTTCAGGGCCAGTGTCAGGCAGCGCTTCGACCTGCCAGCCAGCGGGCCAGGTGATGCTCGGCTCCTGCGCGAACAATGGCGTGGCCAGCACAGACAAACTGAAGAAAACGAACAGCGATTTGAACGGTCGGATCATTACCGGAGGCACTCGCGAATTGAGCCGTAAAGTCTGAGGCCCGCCCACCCACAGGGCAAGCCCCACGGTTTCGGTTTGGCGATGCCGACAGGCATGCGTATCATTGCGCCCATTCACTCGCCCCAATTTGTTACGGAGGGCTCATGAGCCTGCAAGAACTGAACACTTTCCCCGGCGTCACTGCCACGCCAGACAGCGCAACCCGCAACTTCGTGTTCAACCACACCATGCTGCGCGTGAAGGACATTACCAAGTCGCTGGACTTCTATACCCGCGTGCTGGGTTTCTCGCTGGTAGAGAAGCGTGATTTCCCGGAAGCGGAATTCAGCCTGTACTTCCTCGCACTGGTCGACAAAGCACAGATCCCGGCTGACGACGCCGCGCGCACCGAGTGGATGAAGTCGATTCCCGGCATTCTGGAACTGACTCACAATCACGGCACTGAGAATGACGCGGATTTTGCTTACCACAATGGCAATACTGACCCGCGAGGCTTTGGCCATATCTGCATTTCGGTGCCGGATATTGTTGCGGCTTGTGCGCGGTTCGAGGAGTTGGGCTGCGATTTCCAGAAGCGTCTGACTGACGGGCGTATGAAAAGCCTGGCGTTTATCAAGGATCCGGATGGCTATTGGGTCGAGATCATTCAGCCTGCGCCGATGTAACTGTCGAAGAGCCAAAAGCCCCTCACCCTAACCCTCTCCCGGAGGGAGAAGGAACTGACGGCGGTGAACTTTCGATTTATGTCGACCGGAAAAGTTGAGTCGAACTCAGGCTTTGAACAGCACAGATATCTGCTCCCTCTCCCTCGGGAGAGGGCTGGGGTGAGGGGCTGGATCTGAAGCACAAAAAAACCCGTCATCGCTGACGGGTTTTTTTCGTTCCGGACTGCCGTTTAAGCCGGAGCCGAAGTCCGGATCAGGTGATCAAACGCGCTTAGCGAAGCCTTGGCGCCCTCGCCCACCGCAATCACGATCTGCTTGTACGGCACAGTGGTCACGTCACCGGCAGCGAAGATTCCGGGGATCGAGGTTTCACCACGGTTATCGACAATGATCTCACCGCGCGGCGACAGCTCGATGGTGCCTTTGAGCCAGTCGGTGTTCGGCAGCAAACCAATCTGCACGAAGATCCCTTCCAGCTCGACTGCGCGAAGCTCGTCAGACTGACGATCCTTGTAAACCAGACCGTTGACCTTCTCGCCATTGCCAGTGACTTCAGTGGTTTGCGCACTGGTGATCACGGTGACGTTCGGCAGGCTGTGCAGCTTGCGTTGCAGTACCGCGTCGGCACGCAGTTGCACGTCGAACTCAAGCAGGGTCACATGGGCAACGATGCCGGCCAGATCGATAGCCGCTTCAACGCCAGAGTTACCGCCGCCGATCACTGCGACACGCTTGCCTTTGAACAGCGGGCCGTCGCAGTGCGGGCAGTACGCCACGCCTTTGTTGCGGTATTGCTGCTCGCCCGGCACGTTCATTTCACGCCAGCGCGCACCGGTCGCCAGGATCACGCTCTTGGCTTTGAGGGTCGCGCCGCTGGCGAAATGCACTTCATGCAGCTCGCCGTTCTTGCCCGGGATCAACTTGTCGGCGCGTTGCAGATTCATGATGTCGACGTCGTATTGTTTGACGTGTTCTTCCAGTGCAGTTGCCAGCTTCGGGCCTTCGGTTTCCTGCACGGAAATGAAGTTCTCGATGGCCATGGTGTCGAGCACCTGACCGCCAAAACGCTCGGCCGCGACGCCAGTGCGAATGCCTTTGCGTGCAGCGTAGATCGCCGCCGAAGCTCCGGCCGGACCACCGCCGACGACCAACACGTCAAACGCTGCTTTGCCACTGATTTTCTCGGCCTGACGCTCAATGGCGCCGGTGTCGAGTTTGGCGAGGATTTCTTCCAGGCCCATGCGGCCCTGACCGAAGTTTTCACCGTTCAAGTACAGGCTCGGCACGGCCATGATCTTGCGATCATTGACTTCGTCCTGGAACAGCGCGCCGTCGATGGCGACGTGGCGGATGTTCGGGTTGAGTACCGCCATCAGGTTCAGTGCCTGGACCACGTCCGGGCAGTTCTGGCATGAGAGCGAGAAGTAAGTTTCGAAGTTGAATTCGCCTTTGAGCGAGCGAA
This sequence comes from Pseudomonas sp. TWP3-1, assembly GCF_049896625.1. Classification (NCBI taxonomy): domain Bacteria; kingdom Pseudomonadati; phylum Pseudomonadota; class Gammaproteobacteria; order Pseudomonadales; family Pseudomonadaceae; genus Pseudomonas; species Pseudomonas sp. TWP3-1. The sequence goes on along the minus strand of NZ_JAFCUQ010000016.1, from coordinate 111,222 downwards.
TCTGCTCGATCACTTCGGCGCTGGCCTTCGATGGGTGGCCGCCGACTTGCAGCAGGGCCAGCACCAATGAAGTGAATTCGTGGCCCATCGGAATGCCGGCGAAACGCAGGCTGATATCGGCACCGGGGCGATTGATCGAGAACGACGGCTTGCGTGCATCGTCGCCGCTGTCGATCAAGGTAATCTGGCTGGAAAGACTGGCAACGTCTTTCAGCAGGTCGAGCATTTCACGGGATTTCGCACCGTCGTCGAGCGAAGCAACGATCTCGATCGGTTGGGTGACCCGTTCCAGGTACGATTTCAACTGGGCTTTAAGATTGGCGTCCAACATACGGGCGATCTCCTGACTTTATTTGAGGCGAAAAAAAACGCCCGAGCGAATCTCGCCCGGGCGTTTTACAGGGCGGTGCAGCTTACTGAGTAGGTGCGGATGTCCGCCCTGAGTTGCGTGTCACAGACTTAGATCTTGCCGACCAGGTCAAGGGACGGAGCCAGAGTGGCCTCGCCTTCTTTCCACTTGGCTGGGCAAACTTCGCCTGGGTGAGCAGCGACGTACTGAGCAGCCTTGATTTTGCGCAGCAGCTCGGAAGCGTCACGGCCAACACCGCCATCGTTCAGTTCAACGATTTTGATCTGGCCTTCAGGGTTGATCACGAAGGTGCCACGGTCAGCCAGACCAGCTTCTTCGATCAGTACGTCGAAGTTGCGGGAGATGACCTGAGTCGGGTCGCCGATCATGGTGTACTGGATTTTGCCGATGGCTGGCGAGGTGTTGTGCCAGGCAGCGTGAGCAAAGTGGGTGTCGGTGGAAACGCTGTAGATTTCGACGCCGAGCTTCTTGAATTCAGCGTAGTTGTCAGCCAGGTCTTCCAGTTCGGTTGGGCAAACGAAGGTGAAGTCGGCTGGGTAGAAGAACACTACGGACCATTTGCCTTTCAGGTCAGCGTCCGAGACTTGTACGAAGTCGCCGTTTTTGAACGCGGTAGCTTTGAACGGTTTTACTTGGCTGTTGATGATAGGCATTGATGACTCTCCGTCAGGGTTGAGAAGTTGATGGGGTGAATCCTACCCACTCACTCGACGGATGGCTCATTGGCAAACCTGATGCTGCTGATTGGTTTTCGCTATTAGCAGACTGTATTAATAGAAGAAAACGATATCTACGGCGACAGCGGTTTTTCCGTAACCCGAACCATCCCTTGGAATGGGCTGGCTTCAACATAGCGCATTGCCGACTTCATATCCTTCCAGCCGACGTAACTCATCAACGATTTCAGATCCCAGCCGCTTTGATGCGCCCAGGTGGCGAAGCCGCGACGCAGCGAATGGCTGGTGTACTGCTCGGCAGCAATTCCGGCACGCTCCAGCGCTTGGCGCAATAAAGGGATCACGCTGTTGGCGTGCAAGCCCTCCTTGCTCAAATTGCCCCAGCGGTCGACACCGCGAAAGACTGGTCCTCGCACCAACGCGGATTCGGTCATCCATTCGATGTAGGCCTGAACCGGACACAGCTTGAGCAGCGCCGGCGTCTGGTAGGTCTGGCCGAGATTTTCCCGGTCGCCCTTGCTGCGCGGCAGGTACAAGGTGATGCCGCGGCCGGCATGCGCCTGCACATGCTCGACCTGCAAGCGACACAGTTCATCACTGCGAAAGCCGCGCCAGAAGCCCAGCAGAATCAGCGCCCTGTCTCTGCAGGCTCTTAGCAGCGAAGGTTGATCATGGTTTTCTCTCGCTTCCTCGATTTCCTTCTCAAGCCATTCCACAACCAGTTGAAGATCGCGCAGTTGCAGCGGCTCGGCCTGTTTTTCCTGCGCGGGATGCAACGCGCGAATGCCCTTGAAGACTTTACGCACCACCGGCGCCTTGGTCGGATCGGCAAAGCCCTGACTGTTGTGCCACTGCGCCAACGCTGAAAGGCGCAACTTGAGCGTATTGATCGACAACACACCGGCGTGCGCCACCAGATACCGCGCGACGCTGTCAGCCGTCGCCGGCAGAAACCCTCCCCAACTGACTTCGAAGTGTTCGATGGCCGCGCGATAGCTACGGCGCGTGTTATCGCGGGTGGCGGCTTGCAGATAGCGATCCAGATCGCTCATGGGTTGTTTTCTCGCTGGCGTACTGATTTGGAGGCTGAAAATCAAATTACAGCGCATCACACGGGGTAATACCAGTATATCCCGCCTGACAATTGGCCAGCATTTAACTTTATATTCAGCATGGTACACTGCAGACTTTGGTGGTACGTACCACAGTACAAAACCGTAGGAGTGATCATGGCCCGTGGCGGCATTAACAAAGCAGTGGTTCAGATCGCGCGCACAGCGATCCTGGCTCGCGGCGAACACCCAAGCATCGACGCTGTACGCATCGAAATGGGAAACACTGGCTCGAAAACCACAATTCATCGCTATCTGAAGGAGCTGGATGACGGTCGCGAACCCGCCGAAGCTTCTGCAGAACCGATCGATGATGAGTTGGCAGCACTCGTTTCACGCCTCGCGCAACGCCTGAAAGAGCAGGCGCAAGAGCCTATCGACCAGGCCCGCGAGCAGTACGAGCAACAACGTCAGACGCTAGAAAGCGAGCTGAATCAAGCGCGCCAGGCTCACGCGCAATTGGAGCAGCAACACGAAATCCAGGCCGCCGCCCTCGCCCGCGAATCTGAAGCACTGAACAACACCCGTTCAATGTTGCAGACCGAACAGACCCGCAACGCCGGGTTGAATCAGGCGCTGGCAGATTTCGAATTGCGATTGCAGGACAAGGACGAGCAGATCCGCTCCCTGGAAGAAAAACACCTGCACGCTCGCGATGCGCTTGAGCACTATCGCAACGCCAGCAAGGAACAGCGCGAGCAGGAACAGAGTCGTCACGAAGGACAGGTCCAGCAATTGCAGATGGAATTGCGCCAATCCCAGCAAAGCGCACTGGTGCGCCAGGACGAAATCACTCAGCTACACCGCGACAACGAGCGCCTGCTGACGGAAAACCGTGGCACGTTGCGCGAACTGAGCCTGTTGCAGGATCAACTCAAGCACAGCAATCAGCGCCAGGATCAATTGCTCGAGCAAGCCACTCGCGTCGACAGCGAGCGCACCCTCCTCCAGGAACGCTTGCGCGTTGCCTTGCTGGAAAGCCAGACACTCAAACAAAATGTCGACGAGCAGACGCAACTCAATCAATCACTGGAAAAGGATTTGGCCAAGGTTCAGGCCAGTCTGGATGACAGCTTGCGTCTGGCCGCTACCGTTGCGGCAGCGCCAGACGCAGCTGGGTCGAAAGACGCTTAAGCGCCGACCGGCGTACGCATGGTGACAAATTCTTCGGCGGCCGTCGGGTGCACCCCGATGGTTTCGTCGAAGTCACGCTTGGTCGCGCCAGCCTTCAAGGCAATCGCCAGCCCTTGCACGATTTCACCGGCATCCGGACCGACCATGTGGCAACCCAGGACCTTGTCAGTCTTGCCATCGACCACCAGCTTCATCAGCGTGCGCTCCTGGCATTCAGTCAAGGTCAGCTTCATCGGCCGGAAGCGGCTTTCGTAGATCACAACATCGTGGCCTGCGGCGCGCGCCTCTTCTTCGGTCAGACCGACCGTGCCGATATTCGGCAGGCTGAACACCGCTGTCGGGATCATCTTGTAATCCACGGGGCGATACTGCTCAGGCTTGAACAGGCGTCGCGCCACAGCCATCCCTTCCGCCAATGCAACTGGCGTCAACTGCACACGACCGATCACATCGCCCAGCGCGAGAATCGATGGCTCGGTGGTTTGATACTGCTCATCGACTTTGATGAAGCCCTTGTCGTCGAGCGCCACGTCAGTGTTTTCCAGCCCGAGGTTGTCGAGCATCGGACGCCGACCAGTCGCATAGAAAATGCAGTCCGCTTCCAGCACACGACCATCCTTGAGCGTGGCTTTGAGGCTGCCATCGGCCTGTTTGTCGATGCGCTCAATGTCCGCATTGAATTGCAGATCCATGCCACGCTTGGTCAGCTCTTCGTGCAAATGCTTGCGCACGGCGCCGTCGAAGCCGCGCAAGAACAGATCGCCGCGATACAGCAGCGTGGTGTTCGCGCCCAAACCGTGGAAAATCCCGGCAAACTCGACCGCGATGTAACCGCCGCCAACTACCAATACGCGCTTCGGCAGTTCTTTGAGGAAAAACGCCTGATTCGAACTGATCGCGTGCTCATGCCCCGGAATTTCCGGAATCTGCGGCCAGCCGCCCGTGGCGATCAGAATGTTTTTCGCGGTGAAACGCTCACCGTTGACCTCGACTTCATGCGGGCCAACAATTTTCGCGTGCGCTTCATGCAAGGTCACGCCGCTGTTGACCAGCAGATTGCGATAAATCCCGTTCAGGCGATTGATCTCGCGATCCTTGTTAGCGATCAGCGTCGCCCAATCGAATTTGGCTTCACCCAGTGTCCAGCCGAAACCCGAGGATTGCTCGAAGTCTTCAGCGAAATGCGCGCCGTACACCAACAGCTTTTTCGGCACGCAGCCGACATTGACGCAAGTACCCCCCAGATAACGGCTCTCGGCCACCGCCACTTTCGCACCGAAACCGGCAGCAAACCGCGCAGCGCGCACACCGCCGGAACCGGCGCCAATCACATAAAGATCAAAATCGTAGGCCATTTCTATCTCCTCGGCAGGGGATCAGCATACCCACCGGCATCTTTTGGGCAAGCGTTGCCATGCATATAGGGGCGGAAAATGAAAAAACCACCCGAAGGTGGTTTTTTCAAACAGACGATGCAGGCGCTATCAGTAAGCCTTGCCCGTCTTATAGAAGTTCTCGAAGCAGAAGTTGGTTGCTTCGATGTAACCCTCAGCACCACCGCAGTCGAAGCGCTTGCCTTTGAACTTGTAGGCAATCACGCAACCGTTTTTCGCCTGTTTCATCAGGGCGTCGGTGATCTGGATCTCGCCGCCTTTGCCTGGCTCGGTTTGCTTGATCAGCTCGAAGATGTCCGGGGTCAGGATGTAACGACCGATGATCGCCAGGTTCGACGGAGCATCTTCCGGAGCTGGTTTTTCGACCATGTTGCGTACGCGGTACAGGTCGTCAGCGATCAGCTCGCCGGCGATTACGCCGTACTTGTTGGTTTCCTGCGGATCGACTTCCTGGATCGCAATGATGGTGCAGCGATACTGTTCGTACAGCTTGACCATCTGGGTCAGGACACCGTCGCCTTCGAGGTTGACGCACAAGTCGTCCGCCAGCACTACCGCGAACGATTCGTCACCGATCAGCGGGCGACCGGTCAGGATCGCGTGGCCGAGGCCTTTCATTTCGGTCTGACGGGTGTAGGAGAACGAGCACTCGTCCAACAGTTTGCGGATACCGACCAGATATTTCTCTTTGTCGGTGCCTTTGATCTGGTTTTCCAGCTCGTAGCTGATGTCGAAATGGTCTTCCAGAGCACGCTTGCCACGACCGGTAACGATGGAGATTTCGTTCAGGCCAGCGTCCAGAGCTTCTTCAACGCCGTACTGGATCAGTGGCTTGTTTACCACCGGCAGCATTTCTTTGGGCATGGCCTTAGTCGCTGGGAGGAAGCGAGTACCGTAACCGGCTGCTGGGAACAAGCATTTCTTGATCATAAAAGTCCTTGAAAGGGCTGTGTGTACGAGTTTCGGCGCAGTCTAATCAGGCGGCGTGCACCTTACAATGCCCCGCACTGGCTAACCGATGTCAACATAGAGAAATATTCTCGCCGTTAGTTCCGTCGCAACGTCGAGACGGTCAGAGCAGAGTAGCTCAATGACGCCGGCGAACCGATTTACCCTACGCTTATAAGCAGCCGTGGCGAGCATTTGCCGGTATCATGGCGCCTTTGAACGATTTCAACGAGGCAGATAGATGTCCGCAGCAAAGATCATCAACGGTTATACCGTCGACAAGGGAAAAGACGGCCAGTGGCATATCACCGCCGCGAACGGTGAAGACGTGTCCGGGCCATTGCCCACCGAAGCGATGGCGATTGAAGTGGCGTCGGTACTCGATTACACGCCGCCCGCGCCGAAACGCCGCGGTAAAGATCAGGACTGATCAGCCCCAACATCAAAGCCCTGCCGTCGCGCAGGGCTTTTTTGTGGATCTTTGCGCAGATATGGCCAATCGCTATAACCTTTTCATTTCGGCGCTGTCAGAGCGTCTAGCCCCCCTCCTCTCGAAGACGATACCACCATGAACACTCACACTTTCACCAGCATGCTGCCCATGATTGCTTTGCTGACCCTGGGCGGTTGCGCCACCTCGCAGACCACCTACCTGAACAATGGCCAACAAGGTTTGAGCATCGATTGCTCTGGCGAGGCCAACTCCTGGGCCACCTGCTACGAGAAAGCCGACGCCTCTTGCGCGGGCACCGGCTACAACATCGTTGGCACTGACGGCACACCAGCCCCCAAAGAAAGCGACAAGACCCTTGGCGTAGACGTCGGCAACTACAAGAACCGCAGCGTGGTGGTGGTCTGCAAGTAAGCCTTACATGTGGATTTCGGCGAATTTGATTCCCAGGCCACGGACGACTTCGATCAAGTCATCGAGCCGGGCGAAAGATTCGACTTCGTCGTTATCGTCCACCAAAAAGTAGCTGCGCCCGGCGCTTTTCTTGAAAAACACGATCCATTCGCCCGAATTGGCAGGGTTCTGGATAACGTGGGTGGCAGAAACAAGGCCTTCTGCATGCCGTTCCCGTACTTGCTCGCGCTTCATGCGTATCTCCAGATATGACAATGCCGCCCAAGCGTGACTTGGGCGGCATTGATGCTGACCGCCGACATTCTATCAGCCGGAGATGCACGCCGTAGCGGCATTGCGCACATCGCGCGGGCGCATCGGAACGTTGGACATGCGCTCGTGCAGCTTGATGCTGCTGCCGCCGGAGCGGTCGTCAATGTCAAATACCGCCGCCGGACCCGACGCGAGCTTGCCTGGAACAATGACCCGGACACCGTCTTTGTGCGCTTCCATCTGCAAGGCACCGCGGCTGTTGGCCAGCTTGTCTTCCAGGCACTGCGCATACTCATGGGGCTTCTTGCCGGAAATGACGTTCACGGTGGGCAACGTTTCATTGATCTCTGAAACGTTCGCACAACCACCCATTGCCAAAACCAACGGCAGACACACAACACCCCACTTCATACAAAATCTCCATAAAGACCCTCCGACAGCACGAATGCTGTTTTTCTCCGGGCGTACTGCATTTAACGCGCAACGAATCGCGAATAACTGTTTTAAATTGTCAAAGCGGCGCCCGACGGCCGGATAATAACCTGTCCGGACTGATAAACTGCGGCAAAATTGCCCTGCTATCGTTTTGATTTTGTAGAAAAAGCCCATCTGGAGGCGCCCATGAAATTTATTCACCAGCGCGAACACCTCAACGAAGACGACATTGTCGTCATTCAATGCTCGCAAACCTGCAACATCCGTCTGATGAACGACGCCAACTTCCGCAGCTTCAAGAACGGTGGTCGCCATACTTATCACGGCGGCGCTTTTGACACGTTCCCGGCGCGCATCACCGCGCCAAGCACCGGTTTCTGGAACATCACCATCGACACCGTCAATCGCCGTGCGATCAGCGTAACGAAGAAGCCGACATTGACGCACTCGATCAAAGTCATCCGTCGCTCTAGCACCCGACTCAGCTGAGCCCGCCCCGCCAACGTAGACAGGTAAGCATGACCGTGGCCCAAACGACTAAATACGTCATCAAATACAAACTCAACGGCGAACGCCGCTTCGAGTTCGCCCAGCTGGAAAACGGCACGCCGGAAGAAGCCAAAGCCGCCCTGGATGCCTTGCATGGCCAGAGCGACGATGTGATCAGCGAGATCAGCGTCAGCAAGGCGCTGTAACGCGTATCCAATCATGCAGACCACCTTCGATCTGTTTGCCGACACCGAATCCACTCAGCCGCCGCGCGCTGAACAGATCGGCGAGCAATCGTGGGTGTTGCGTGGTTTTGCCTTGCCCGATATGGATACGTTGCTGCTGGCGCTTGACGTCGTTCTCGCAAGTGCTGCGTTGCGCCATATGGTTACTCCCGGCGGATTCAGCATGTCGGTGGCCACCAGCAGTTGTGGCGCGCTGGGCTGGATCACTGACCGTAGCGGGTATCGCTATTCTTCAGTGGATCCGGCGACCGGGCAGCCTTGGCCGAGGATGCCCGAGGTCTTTTGCAGTCTCGCCCGAGCAGCTGCGACACATGCGGGATTTGCCGATTTCACGCCGGACTCCTGCCTGATCAATCGCTATGTTCCCGGTGCCAAAATGTCTTTGCATCAAGACAAAGACGAAAAGGCCTACGCTGCTCCAATCGTCTCGCTATCACTCGGGCTTCCAGCGATGTTCCTGTTCGGCGGTTTTGAACGCAGCGACAAGCCTCAGCGCATTCCACTGTTACACGGCGACATGGTGATCTGGGGCGGGGTTGATCGCTTGCGTTATCACGGCGTATTGCCGATCAAGCCCGGGCAGCATCCGCGCCTGGGTGAACAACGGGTCAATCTGACCTTTCGCAGCGCCGGGTAATCCTGCAAAGTTTGACCGCAAGGGTCGGAGTGTTGCGACAACTGCGGCTGGTTAACCTGCATCAAACAGGTCAACGGACTCTCCATCATGAAAACGCCCCTTACTACGTCAGACACCGAAACCGACCCACGCTGGGCCGCCGTCGTCGCACGCGACCCACAAGCCGATGACCAATTTGTCTATGCAGTGAAAACCACCGGGGTGTATTGCCGCCCGAGCAGTCTGGCGCGTTTACCGAAACCGCAGAACGTGGTGTTTTTCGATACCGCACAAGATGCGGAAGCCGCAGGTTTTCGCCCGAGCAAGCGCGCGAGCAGGGATCAGACTGAAGTGCTGGCCCAACATGCCGCGAAGGTTGCAGCGGCGTGCCGACAGATCGAAACCTCTGAAGCGCTGCCGGCGTTGAATGACCTTGCACACGCTGCAGGATTGAGCCCTTTCCATTTCCATCGTGTGTTCAAAGCGGCCACCGGCCTGACCCCCAAGGGTTACGCGGCGGCTCATCGCTCGCGTCGAGTGCGCGAACGCCTGACCGATGGCGGCTCGGTGACTGACGCGCTTTACGAGGCTGGCTTCAATTCCAACAGCCGCTTTTATGAGGCTGCCGACCAACTGCTCGGGATGAAACCCGGCGATTACCGCGCGGCCGGGCAAAACAATGACATTCGGTTTGCCGTCGGGCAGTGCTCGCTGGGGGCGATACTCGTGGCGCAGAGCGCGCGCGGAGTCTGCGCAATTCTGTTGGGCGACGATCCGCATCAACTGGTTTGCGACCTGCAGGACAGATTCCGCCGCGCCAATCTGATCGGCGCAGACCGCGAGTTCGAGCAACTGATCGCCCAAGTCGTCGGCTTCATCGAAGCGCCCGCCATCGGCCTCGAGCTACCGCTGGATGTGCGCGGCACGGCCTTTCAGGAGCGGGTCTGGAAGGCCTTGCGCGAAATCCCGGTGGGCAGCACTGCCAGCTACGCCGACATTGCGCAGCGTATCGGCGCGCCAAAATCCATGCGCGCGGTTGCTCAGGCGTGCGGGGCCAACCACCTCGCAGTGGCGATCCCTTGCCACCGCGTAGTCAGCAGCGATGGCAATCTTTCCGGCTATCGCTGGGGCGTGGAGCGCAAGCGTGAGTTGCTGGCCCGCGAATCTGCTGTCAGCGATTGACGGCCACTAAAACCCGTCCGACGCGCGAATATCCCATCGCAACATTTTGCCCCACTCGACTTTCCACCAAACCACAAAACCAGCGGGTGAATCCTCGGCGGACGACTATGCTTTTTCGACGGCCCCGATTGCCACTGAAAAGCCTCTGTCGATGGAGTTGACGATGTCCCGCACGCGTAGTGTTTTTGCATGGCTGCTGCTCTGCTTGCTGACGGCAAATGTCGCTTGGGCTGCGCCTGCGCCCAAAGCCGCCGAGCCGGCCGCCGTCGAACCAAGCTGGCCGCAAGTCATAACCAGCGGCAAGGCGAAACTCACCGTGTATCAGCCGCAACTCGACAGTTGGGATGGCTACACCTTGCAAGCGCGCGCGGCAGTCGAAGCCACAGCTGCCGATGGCAAGGCGACTTACGGGATCGTGCAATTCAGTGCTCATACACTCGTCGACAAGGCCACACGCTGGGTGATGCTCGACCAATACAAACTGATCAAAGCCGATTTCCCCGCAGACGCCAGCCAGGCCGACATGTGGGTCGCGGCGCTGGAAAAAGACGCGGCAAAGCGCAAAAAAACCATTTCGCTTGATCAACTGGAGGCTGCTGTCGGTGTCCTCAATGCCGAACACCAAGCTGACGCAGCGACGCTGGAAAACACTCCACCGACAATCATCAGTTCGGACGTTCCGGGGTTGCTGGTGTATATCGACGGCGAAGCTGCCTACCGGCCGGTCGAGGGCACCGGTCTGCAGCGGGTCATCAATACCCGGCCGCTACTGCTCAAGGATGCTCAGGGCAAACACTACCTGCACGTATTCAATGGCTGGATGACCGCCGATCGGTTGAACGGCCCCTACACACGCCTGCCCTCGCCGCCCGCCGATCTGGAAAAAGCCAAAAAAGCTGCAATAGATAGCCGACAAGTGGATTTGCTGACGGGCCAGAGTGATCCCAAGGACAAGATCCCGGATCTGGCCAAACCGCCGCAACCCAAAATATTCATTGCCACCACACCCACCGAGTTGATCGTCACCGACGGTGCTGCGCAATGGCAGCCAATTCAGGGCACGCAACTGCTGTATGTCAGCAACACCACCGGACATATCTTCAAAGAGATTGGCGACCAGAGCAGCTACGTTTTGATCTCCGGGCGCTGGTTTCGCGCGGCAGACATGAACGGCCCGTGGACGTTTACGCCGGCCGACAAGCTGCCGGCTGACTTCGCCAACATCCCCGACGACAGTCCGAAAGAAAACGTCAAAGCTTCGGTGGCCGGCACCCCGCAAGCCAAGGAAGCCGCCATCGCTGCGACCATTCCGCAAACCTCGGCGATCAAGAAAAGCGCAGTGAAAATGAGCCCACCGCAGTTCGACGGCGAGCCGCAGCTCAAAGCGATCAACGGCACGCCACTGCAGTACGTGATCAACAGCGCCACGCCGATCCTGCGGGTCGACAACAACAGTTGGTACGCAGTAGAAAACGGTATCTGGTTCACCGCTGCAACGGTCAAAGGGCCGTGGGCAGTCGCCAGCTCGGTGCCGGCGGTGATCTATTCGATTCCACCGAGCTCGCCGATGCACTACCTCACCTACGTCAAAGTCTATGAATCCAGCGGCGACACCGTGGTAGTCGGTTACACGCCCGGTTATCAGGGTTCGACCCTCGATCCGGCAACCGGCGTGGTGGTTTACGGCACCGGTTATCCCTACACGCCGTGGGTCGGCAGCGTCTGGTACGGGCCGCCGGTGACCTACGGTTTCGGCGTCGCGATTCGCTACACGCCATGGACCGGCTGGACGTTCGGCTTCGGTTTCGGCTGGAGCTGGGGCGGCAGCACCGCTGCAATGGGCTGGGGCTGGGGCGCTTATCCGTGGTGGGGCAATTATGGCTGGGGTTACGCCTGGGGGCCGCGCCTGTATCCGGCGCCACTGGCCTGGGGCGGTGCGGCTTATGGCTATCGCGGCGGCGCGGTAGCGTGGGGCCCCGGTGGCTGGGCCGGTACCACCGGCAACATATACCGGCAATGGGGCGACCGGGCGACCGTCAGTCGTTACGGTTCGGGGTATAACGCGTGGACCGGCAATCGCTGGGCCGGTCAGGTCGGATCGTCGTATAACTCGCGCACCGGGATAGCCACGGCGGGCCAGCGCGGTGCGGTCCACAACGTCTACAACGGCAACTACGCGGCGGGTCGCAGCGGTATGGTGGCCGGGCCGAACGGCGGCGCGATTGCCGGTGGCCGCGTCACCGCTGGCAACGTGCGTAATGGCACGCAGGTCACGGCCAATCGCGGCGCGGTATACAACCCGAATACCGACAAAACCACCCAGTACGGCGGGGTTCGTGGGCGCAATAGCGGCGCGGCTCGCGTCGGCGACAACGTGTACGCCGGGCATGACGGCAACGTCTACAAGAAAACCGATGATGGCTGGCAGTCGATGGTCAGGGGCGGCACCAATCGCGCGCCGGTCAACAACAATGCCCAGCTGCAAAACCTCAATCGCGAATCTGCTGCACGCAATTCCGGTAACCAACGGCTGAACAATTTCCACAACTCCTCGCAGTTCATGAATCACTCGTTTGGCGGAGGCGGCGGATTGCATCGGCGCTGATGTGACTGCGGGCAGGCTGCAAATCTCGGCTGGTCATGCAGGACTGATTGCGTTAAAAAACCGCTCTAGCGCCCCTGCCCTGTTTCGACGTCGGAGAAATTCAATGAGCCAATGGCCAGATACTCGCATTCTCGATCTACTCGGTGTCGAGTTGCCGATCATCCAGGGGCCAATGGCCGGCGCCACCAATTCTTCGATGGTGATTGCGGTGTGTAACGCCGGCGGATTGGGTTCGATGCCAGCAGCGATGCTCAGCATCGAGCAATTGCGCGAGGAACTGAAAACCATCCGCCAAGGCACAAACAATCCCTTCAACGTGAACTTCTTCTGCCATCAGTCACCAGTTGCCGATGAGCGACGCGCGCAGGAATGGAAGAATCTGTTAGAGCCTTACTACCGCGAACTGGGCGCAGATTTCGACGCACCAACGCCGGTGTCCAACCGCGCACCATTCGACGCCGCGGCCTGTGAAGTGCTGGAAGAGTTTCGCCCGCAAGTGGTGAGCTTTCACTTCGGCCTGCCAGAGAAATCGCTGCTGGATCGGGTCAAGGCCACCGGCGCAAAAATCCTGTCCTCGGCGACCACGGTCGATGAAGCAATCTGGCTCGAGCAGAATGGCTGCGACGCAATCATCGCGATGGGCTACGAGGCTGGCGGCCATCGCGGGATGTTCCTCAGCGATGAACTGAGCACCCAGGTCGGCACTTTTGCCTTGGTGCCACAGATCGTCGATGCCGTAAGCCTACCGGTGATTGCGGCGGGAGCGATTGCTGATGCGCGCGGGGTCGCAGCGGCATTCATGCTTGGCGCGTCGGCGGCGCAGGTAGGCACCGCGTACCTGTTTGCCCACGAAGCAAAAGTCAGCGCTGCGCATCACAAAGCCTTGCGCACCGCCAAGGAAAGCCAGACCGCGATCACCAATCTGTTTACCGGCCGCCCGGCACGCGGGATTCTCAATCGGGTGATGCGTGAGATTGGGCCGATGTCGTCCTCTGCTCCGGCCTTCCCTCTGGCGGGTGGCGCTTTGTTGCCACTACGCGCCAAAGATGAAGCGGACTTCAGCAACCTCTGGGCCGGTCAGGCGTTTCCTTTGGGCAAAGACACCACTAGCGCTGAACTCACCCGGCAGTTGGCCGAAGGCGCCCGGGAAAAACTGACTCGCTGAATTCCCGCAGCCATCCAGTACTTCCCGTCTGACGGCGTTTCGCTATATATTTCGCTATATAGCGTTTTAGCCCTCGCAGCGGAGCCGTTTCATGACCATTCGTGCCTCACGTTTTGCCCCTGGTTGCCTGGCGTCCCTGATCGCGCTCTGCGCTTTCGGTAGCGCTCAGGCCGATGAAGTACAAGTCGCTGTCGCAGCAAACTTCACCGCACCGATCCAGGCCATCGCTGCCGATTTCGAAAAAGACACCGGGCACAAACTGGTCGCAGCCTACGGCGCTACTGGACAGTTCTACACCCAGATCAAAAACGGCGGGCCGTTCGAAGTCTTTCTCTCGGCGGATGACACCACTCCGGAAAAGCTCGAAAAAGAAGGTGAGACCGTCAAGGGCTCGCGCTTCACATACGCCATCGGCACGCTGGCGCTGTGGTCGGCCAAGGACGGTTACGTCGACTCCGAAGGCGAAGTCCTGAAGAAAAACGAATACCAACATCTGTCCATTGCCAATCCGAAAGCCGCGCCTTACGGCCTGGCTGCGACCCAAGTGCTGGAGAAACTCAAACTGACCGAAGCGAGCAAAGCCAAAATCGTCGAAGGCCAGAACATCACTCAGGCTTACCAATTCGTTTCCACCGGCAATGCCGAGCTGGGCTTCGTTGCTCTGTCGCAGATCTACAAGGACGGTAAAGTCACCAGCGGTTCAGCGTGGATCGTTCCGGCGAGCATGCACGACCCGATCAAACAAGATGCCGTGATCCTCACCAAAGGCAAGGACAACGCCGCCGCCAAAGCACTGGTCGAATACCTCAAAGGCCCGAAAGCCGCTGCGGTAATCAAATCCTACGGCTACCAGCTCTGACATGTCGCTGACGAGTGCTGATTTCGCAGCGATCTGGCTGACCCTGAAACTGGCGTCCCTGACCACCGTGATCCTGTTGATCATCGGCACTCCGATTGCGCTGTGGTTGTCGCGTACCCGCTCCTGGTTACGCGGCCCTGTCGGCGCAATCGTCGCCCTGCCCCTGGTGTTGCCACCGACCGTCATTGGTTTTTATCTGCTACTGGCGCTCGGTCCGCACGGGTATGTCGGCCAGTTCACGCAGTGGCTGGGGTTCGGCACGCTTACCTTCAGTTTCGCCGGATTGGTGATCGGTTCGGTGCTGTATTCCATGCCGTTCGTGGTGCAGCCGTTGCAAAACGCTTTCTCTGCGATTGGCACCCGCCCACTGGAAGTGGCCGCGACCTTGCGCGCCAATGCGTGGGACACTTTTTTCAGCGTGATCCTGCCGCTGGCCCGCCCCGGTTTCATCACAGCGGCGATCCTCGGGTTCGCGCATACCGTCGGCGAATTCGGCGTGGTGCTGATGATCGGCGGCAACATTCCCGACAAAACCCGTGTGGTTTCGGTGCAAATCTATGACCACGTCGAAGCCATGGAATACGCGCAAGCGCATTGGCTCGCGGGGGCCATGTTGGTATTTTCGTTTGTGGTGTTGCTGGCGCTGTATTCCAGCCGCAAGACTCGCGCGGGCTGGAGTTGATCGATGATTGATGCGCGTCTGAAACTGGCGTATTCAGGCTTCAGTCTGGATGTCGACTTGAAGTTGCCCGGCCGGGGCGTGACCGCCCTGTTCGGTCAATCCGGTTCTGGCAAAACCACCTGCCTGCGCTGTATCGCCGGCCTTGAGCGCGCCGAGCAGGCGTTCGTGCGCATCAATGACGAAGTCTGGCAGGACAGTGACAACGGCATCTTCGTACCGCCGCACAAACGTGCGGTGGGTTATGTATTTCAGGAAGCCAGCCTGTTCCCGCACCTTTCTGTGCTGGCCAATCTGCAATTCGGCTTCAAACGTATTCCAAAAGCTCAACGCCGGGTCGACATGGCGCACGCCACCGAGTTGCTCGGGATTGGCCATTTGCTTGAGCGGCATCCGCAGCATCTGTCCGGCGGCGAGCGCCAACGCGTCGGCATTGCTCGCGCGCTGCTCACCAGTCCGAAACTGCTGCTGATGGACGAACCGCTGGCGGCGCTCGACAGTCAGCGCAAAAGCGAAATCCTGCCGTATCTACAGCGTCTGCATGACGAACTGGATATCCCGGTGCTGTACGTCAGTCACGCGCAAGATGAAGTCGCGCGACTGGCTGATCACCTTGTCCTGCTCAGTGACGGTAAAGCGCTAGCCAGCGGCCCGATCGGCGAAACCCTCGCCCGCCTCGACCTGCCGCTGGCGATGGGCGATGACGCCGGCGTGGTGATTGAAGGTCAGGTCAGCGCCTACGATTCGGACTATCAATTGCTCACACTGCAACTCCCTGAGACGTTGCTGAGCATTCGCGTGACTCACGCACCGTTGGCCGTGGGCCAGGCCTTGCGTTGCAAAGTTCAGGCGCGGGACATCAGCCTGACGCTGCAAAACACCGAACACAGCAGCATCCTCAATCGCTTGCCGGTCACAGTGGTCACTGAACAGCCGGCAGATAATGCGGCGCATGTGTTGATCCGCCTCGACGCCGGTGGTACGCCGTTGCTGGCGCGAATCACACGTTATTCGCGCGATCAACTCGGCGTACATCCAGGCCAACAGCTCTGGGCGCAGATCAAGGCTGTCGCGGTACTGGCATAAATCCTTTGGCACTGCGGGCATGGCGTGCGGTCAATCGCATAACAGCCATCTATTGCCACCAGGAAACCTGCCATGCCAGACACCGCGCTCACCGATGTGCTGCCCTCCGACCTGCACTATGTTGATGACACGCAGCCAGGCATCACCCGCAAAAAGCTGCGCGGCAAGTTCTGTTATTTCGACCCGGCGGGCCAGCGCATCACTGATCCCGGAGAGATCAAACGCATCAATGCCCTCGCGGTGCCGCCGGCCTACGTTGATGTGTGGATCTGCAACGATCCGCGTGGTCACTTGCAAGCCACCGGCCGTGACGCGCGTGGCCGCAAACAATACCGCTATCACACGCGCTGGCGCGAGGTGCGCGATGCCGACAAATACTCGCGGCTGCGCGAGTTCGGCGCGGCCCTGCCCAAGTTGCGCAAACAACTCGAAGCACTGCTGGAGGCGCCCGGTTTCAGCCGCGACAAGGTCATGGCGACCGTGATTACTTTGCTCGACGCCACGCTGATCCGCGTCGGCAATACGCAATACGCCCGCGATAACCGTTCCTATGGCCTGACGACTTTGCGTAGCCGTCACGTCGAGGTCAACGGCAGTGCGATCCTGTTCCAGTTTCGCGGCAAGAGCGGCATCGAGCATCAGATCACGGTGAAAGATCGACGCCTGGCGCGGATCATCAAGCGCTGCCTGGAGCTTCCGGGGCAAAATCTGTTTCAGTATCTGGATGAAAACGGTGAGCGGCACACCGTCAGTTCCTCGGATGTGAACAGCTACTTGCAGAAGCTGACCGGCGCCGATTTCACCGCCAAGGATTACCGCACCTGGGCCGGCAGTGCACTGGCGTTGTCGGTATTACGCGAACTGCAATGGGAGTCGGAGGCCGAAGCCAAGCGGCATGTGGTGGAAATGGTCAAAGGTGTGGCCCGGCAACTCGGCAACACGCCGGCGGTGTGCCGCAAGTGCTACATCCACCCGGCGGTGGTCGAACATTTCATGCTGGGTGCGTTGGCGGAATTGCCGCGCCCACGCTTGCGCAAAGGGCTGCGCGCAGAGGAAGTTGCACTGGCGACATTTCTTGAGCAGATGTCTGAAGTGGCAGCCGCGCCTTGATCCTCGGGCGTTCCTCGGCTAGTCTGCCGGGCTTCCCTTCCCTCAGGACGACCGCAGAAGTGAACAACTAAGCCTTCAAAAATGTAATCGCGACATGCGCTTCAGGGTGCTTGTCAGTGTTCACGACATTTTTCGGAGGTGCCGATGACTCACGTCTCGCGTACGCCTGCTCTCGTCTCCCTCAATCAGCTGGGTTTTCAGTTGGCTGATGGCCAGACGATTTTCACTGCGCTGAATCTGCAATTCGACCACACACCAACGGCCATCGTCGGACGCAACGGTGTCGGTAAAAGCCTGCTCGCACGCCTGCTAGCCGGATCCTTGCAGCCCACTAGCGGCAGCGTGGTCAGCTCGGTAGCGATCGCTTATGTGCCGCAAAATTTTATCCATGAACCTTGGCAAACGGTTGCTCAAGCCACGGGAACAGCCTCGATTCTTGAAGCGCTGGATCGGCTAAGTCAAGGCTGCGCAACGGTCGAGGATTTCGACGTGATTGGCGAGCGCTGGGATATGGCCGAGCGCTTGCGCCGCGCGCTAGATGGCGCAGGCTTGCCCGAGGTTGCTTTCACCGATCTGACACAGCACCTGAGCGGCGGCCAACAAGCGCGCATTGCCCTGATCGGCGCCTTTCTGAGCGAGGCATCGATGCTGGTTCTGGACGAGCCAAGCAACCACCTGGATGCGCCCGGCCGACAATGGTTGATGAATACTTTCGAGCGCTGGCGCGGGGGCCTGATCGTTGTCAGTCATGATCGACAACTGCTTGAAGGTATGCAGCGGATCATCGAGCTGAGCGTATCGGGTGTCAGCGAGTTCGGTGGCAATTACTCAGCCTTTCGCGAGCATCAGCGCACTCACCAAGCCGCAGCGCAAGCTCGACTTGCTCAAGCCAGAAGCGAACGTCAGCGCGAACGCCTGCGTTTGCAACGTGAACACGACACGATTCAGCGCCATGCGGCTGGTGCCCGACGCCACGCCGACACCGCCAACGTGGCCGGTTTCGAGCGAGCCGCCATGAAAAGCGCCGCCAAGGACATCATGGGCCATGTCCGCTCGAATCATCAGGCGCGCAAATCTGAACTGGACGCGCAGGTCACTGAGGCCTTTCTCAAGGTTGCGCCCATGGAGGGCGTAATGATCAACCTGCCGGGCAGTGCTGTGCCGATGGGGCGGCAAGTCTGCACGCTGGTGGAAGCTGGTTTACCGTGGTTGCCGATAGAAGCGCCGTCAACCCGGCTCACCCTCACGCTGGGTGGCCCGATGCGCGTGGCCGTCCGCGGCCCCAACGGTTGTGGCAAGTCGACTTTGCTGAGAATGCTCGCTGATGAACTCGCACCGGTAAGCGGTACCTGCGCAACGAATGTGCCTTGGGCTTTCCTGGATCAGCATCTGACATTACTCGATGATCAACAGAGCATCATTGAGCAACTGATCGCGCAGGGCACTCCGTTGAGCGAGGGCACCTTGCGCAGTTACCTCGCCCGATTGCAATTGGAGGCCAGGCAGGTCACGCAACCCTGCGGGTCGCTAAGTGGCGGCGAGCGCTTGAAAGCTGCGCTGGCTTTGGCAGTCTGGCGCAAGACACCCGCGCAACTGCTCCTGCTGGATGAGCCGACCAACCATCTGGATCTGCCATCGACAGAGGCTTTCGAAGAGTCTTTACAGACATTTCCTGGCGCAATTGTCGCCGTTTCCCACGATCAGAATTTCCTCCAGGCGCTGAATCCCAGCCACTGCCTGCAATGGCACCGAACAGGCTGGGAGCTGTACCCGACGAACTGACTGTCTATTTTTTGCACGATTGGCCCAGGCTTCTATAGTTCATCTGACACAAATCAGCTGCGGTGAAGCCATGGAAGACATTTTCGTAGTGAAACGCTGCAACAAGATCATCATCCACGGCCGTCGTGCTGGAGAAAGCCAACACGCGCCGGCTGAAGCCACAGTGTGGTTTCGCATTTGCGATACGCGCACGGCTGGTTTCATCGGCGATGGCTACGATGTTGAAGAAGATGCCATGCATGAATGTCGCCGACTCAACACCGCCAGCGCGCCATCACCTGCCCGGGAGTCCTCCGGCTGATGCCGATCATTTTCGGGCCTATACTGAGATTTGCTTAACGCAACGCGTACTGACGATTCACAACTTTTTGAACGGAGGTGTCACATGTCCGAAAAAGAGTCCATCACCACCCTTCTCACCTTGCTCGACGCTCGCGAGGCACGCCTGGCGGCCGCTTGCAAAGACATCGCCGACTGGGTCGACCACCAAGGCGGCCACCCGACCGCACTACGTATCCGTGATCGACTGAACGATATCGAAAAGGATACTCCGCTGATTCGCAGGACCTTGTCCTCGCTCAGACCGGCCGATCGGCCGCTGCCGCGGTTCAGGTAGTTAGCAGTCTGCAATCACGACTGGCGGTTGAGCGACGCTACTGTCGCCAGCTGCTGCCTGGGATAATCGTGTTACCGAACGCCCTTGGTGATTAAAGGTCAAAACCTTTACACGTCACCAAGGAGACGTCTCATGGTCATTCACTTCAAAGTCGACGGGCACCTCGCCTGCGGCCACAACGGTAATAACCTCTCCTCCAGCCGCGAACTCAACCAAGTCAAGTGCCGCAGCTGCCGCAATACCGATGCCTACAAAGATGCTCGCAAGAGCCAACGCAATCGCGCACGGCGAACTTCTCGCAAGACCATTACGCCGCACGCTGCCGGTAACTGGCGTTCGGAGTGGACTGAACGACTGACGGCGATGATCGGACTGCAACGTCTGCCTCGAGGCTTCGCCGGACAAGCATTCGTCTGATGTTCGAGCAAAAAAAATGGGCCGATCAGATCGGCCCATTTGCATTAGTGATTGCCTTGCAGCTTCTTCGTATGACGGCTAGGTGACGACAATCTCGCGCAGACACACTTCGACGCTTGCGAATCGATCAAAGGTTGCAGGTGTACTGATATTCGAAGGGGAAAAATAGCGTATCGACAACCAATGAGAACGGTGCGTCGATCAGTAAAAAAGGAATCAGCTTTCCTTTAGATGTACCTACCAGCCACCAGTCAAATCGTACCCCGATGTAAGGACATCGATGTTTGTCGTAATCCATTCGCGTGGCAACTGCCGCACACGCGCTCAGACTGGTGATCAAAATCAGCAAAATCAGTTTCCGAAACAAGTAACTTCCTTATTACTTTTGCGTTTGGCTGGGCAGTGCATTTGGAATTGGATTTGAACGGAGATGTACGTTACGCCGACGGAATGACGTGTGAAGCGCGTGTTGCTGAGCATAAGCAATATTTTGCGGAGCAAAAGAATAAGGGCCTGCATGAGGTATCTCACGCAAGCCCTTGATATTCATGGTGCCCGAAGCCGGAATCGAACCGGCACGCCCTTACGAGCGGGGGATTTTAAGTCCCATGCGTCTACCAGTTTCGCCATTCGGGCGGTAGCGCGGTGTTGCATTGCTCTGTTGTTGAATCACGATCCTGACAGGGTCAGCACCGCAGCAAGCAGAGGGGAAATATATACATCACTTCCCGGTGACGCAAGTTGGCGAGAGTCGTTTTCAAGACTAAATCTTTCAACTTTTTCGCCAATAAAAAAGCTCCGTAAATCATGGATCTACGGAGCTTGTTTATAGTGGAGGCCGAGGTCGGAATCGAACCGGCGTAGGTGGATTTGCAATCCACTGCATAACCATTTTGCTACTCGGCCTCAAAGCATCTGCTGTCAGTAGCACAACAACAAACACGTACAAATTGGAGCGGGAAACGAGACTCGAACTCGCGACCCCGACCTTGGCAAGGTCGTGCTCTACCAACTGAGCTATTCCCGCTTGGTGTGGCGCATTCTATAGAATCCAGAAGCCCCGTCAACCCTTTGATTCAAAAAAGTTTTATTTCTTTTCAACATCAGTCTTCAGATGCGGCCAGGCAGCCCGCAGGTATTGAACCATCGACCACAACGTCAGGCCGGCAGACACGATCAACAATGCATAACCCAATACGACCCAGAAGTTGAAAGCCTTCGGCGTGGCCAGCAAGATCACCAGTGCGAGCATTTGCGCAGCAGTTTTCCATTTGCCCAGATTCGAGACGGCGACGTGCGCACGAGCGCCCAGTTCTGCCATCCACTCGCGCAGTGCAGAAATAACAATCTCGCGACCAATGATCACGGCGGCCGGCAGAGTCAGCCAAAGATTGCCGTGCTCTTGAACCAGCAGCACAAGCGCAACCGCGACCATCAGTTTATCAGCGACAGGGTCAAGGAACGCGCCAAACGGCGTGCTTTGCTCAAGGCGTCGCGCCAAATAGCCATCCAGCCAGTCAGTCGCGGCAGCGAATGCGAAGACCGAACTTGAAGCGAGATAACTCCATTCGTACGGGAGATAGAACAGCAAAATGAAGATCGGGATGAGCAGGACGCGGAGAACGGTAATCAGATTCGGGATATTCATCGGCACAACTGGCTACGAGGTGAATGGGCATTCTACTCACTATGCAGGTTTGCATAAATCGACTCTGCTAGCTTTTTACTGATCCCCGGCGCTTTGGCGATCTCTTCGATGCTTGCACGAGACAGCTCCTGCAATCCACCAAAATGTTTCAACAAGTCGCGACGCCGGGTTGGCCCCACACCCGCAACGCCTTCCAGCGTTGACGTACGCCGGGTTTTACCGCGGCGCGCGCGATGGCCAGTGATTGCAAAGCGGTGAGCTTCGTCGCGAATCTGCTGGATCAAGTGCAACGCGGGCGAATCTCCACGCAATGTGAACTCATGCGCTGCATCATTAAGATACAAAGTCTCGAAGCCCGCCTTGCGTGTAGCACCCTTGGCAACGCCCAACAGAATCAGATCGGGCACAGCCAGTTCATTGAGAACATCGCGCGCCATCGACAACTGACCTTTACCACCGTCCACCAGCAAAATGTCCGGCAACTTGCCCTCGCCGTCTTTTAGCTTGCTGAAACGTCGGGTCAAGGCCTGGTGCATTGCCGCGTAATCATCGCCAGCCGTTACGCCTTCAATGTTGTAGCGCCGGTAATCTGATTTGATCGGACCTTCCGGGCCGAACACCACGCAGGAAGCGACCGTCGCCTCACCGCTGGAGTGACTGATGTCATAGCATTCGAGACGTTGCGGCGGTTCATCCAGATTCAGCACTTCGGCCAGTGCTTCGAAGCGCGCGGCCACATGTTGTCGGTTGGCCAGTCGCGCGCCAAGCGCCTGCTCGGCATTGGTCACGGCCAATTGCTGCCAACGCGCACGCGTACCGCGAACCCGATGGCTGATCGCCAACTCGCGACCGCGCAGCGTCTGAATACCTTCGATCAGCGCCGGAAAGTCTTCATGGACCACGTTGACAATCAATTCACTCGGCAAGTCGCGCTCCGGGCTGGTAATGAAGTATTGTCCCAGAAACGCCGCCATGACCTCGGACACATCTTCTTCAATACCAACCTGTGGGAAGAAGTTCTTGCTGCCCAGGACGCGCCCTCCCCGCACGCTGATCAGATGCACACAGGCGCCACCAGGATTGACGAAGGCGGCGATTACATCGATATCACCGGTGCCGCCTTCCATGCTCTGTTGATCCTGAACCCGGCGCAGCAAGCCGATCTGGTCGCGCAGTTCGGCAGCTCGTTCGAACTCGAGGTTGACCGCCGCCTCTTCCATCGCTGCTGAAAGCTCGTTGGTCAACGCATGACTGCGCCCCTCGAGAAACATCACCGAGTGGCGCACGTCTTCCGCGTAGATTTCAGGCTCGACCAACCCGACACACGGCGCCTTGCAACGTTTGATCTGATATTGCAGGCACGGACGGGTGCGGTTTTTGTAATAGCTGTCTTCACACTGACGAACGAAAAACGTTTTTTGCAGCAAGCTGAGGCTTTCGCGGATCGCCCCGGCGCTCGGATAAGGGCCGAAATACTTGCCCTTGGCCTTCTTGGCGCCGCGATGAATACTCAGTCGCGGGAATTGTCCGTCAGACAGAAATACATACGGATAGGACTTATCGTCGCGCAACAGAATGTTGTACGGCGGCCGCCACTCCTTGATCAGGTTTTGCTCAAGCAGCAGCGCTTCGGTCTCATTGGCGGTGATAGTCGTTTCGACTTGGGCGATACGCCCGACCAGAGCCGCAGTTTTCGGCGCCAGACCGGTCTTGCGAAAGTAACTGGCCAGGCGTTTCTTCAGATTCTTGGCTTTGCCGACATAGAGCAAACGCGCATCGCTGTCGAACATGCGATAAACGCCTGGACGCCCGCTGACAGTCGACAGAAAGGCGCTGGGATCAAAAGTCTCGGTCATGATGGTCAGAGGCTGGCGTCAACCATGCCGTGACGAACTGCCAGAAGCGTCAGCTCGACATCGCTGCTGATCGATAGCTTCTCGAAAATGCGGTAGCGGTAGGTATTCACGGTTTTCGGTGACAGGCATAACTTGTCGGAAATGATCTGGACTTTCTGACAGCCGACAATCATCAACG
Organism: Pseudomonas sp. TWP3-1; assembly: GCF_049896625.1. Classification (NCBI taxonomy): domain Bacteria; kingdom Pseudomonadati; phylum Pseudomonadota; class Gammaproteobacteria; order Pseudomonadales; family Pseudomonadaceae; genus Pseudomonas; species Pseudomonas sp. TWP3-1. The sequence goes on along the minus strand of NZ_JAFCUQ010000016.1, from coordinate 87,502 downwards.
CGATCTGGATTTCACGCTCGGAAAGCGCATCGAACGGAGAATCGCTGGTTGGCTGGAAAGATTTGATCGCCAGTTGCTGGGCAATCTGCGGGCTGATATAGCGCTGGCCGGCAAATACCAGACGGATGGCCTGCACCATCTCAGGCAGTCCGGCGCCCTTGGTCAGATAACCCGCAGCTCCGGCCTGCAGGAGTCGTGTAGGAAACGGATCCTCTTCGCACACGGTGACAGCGACCACCTTGACGTCAGGGTGACTGCGCAGCAGTTTGCGCGTGGCTTCGAGACCGCCGATGCCAGGCATCTTGACGTCCATCAGCACCACGTCGGGCTTCAACTCTCGAGCCTTGATCAGGGATTCTTCCCCGGATTCGGCCTGGCCAACTACTTGTAGGCCATCGATATCGGCCAGCATCCGTGTAATGCCTGTACGAACGAGATCGTGGTCATCGACCACTAGCACCCTAATCAAGCAGACACCTCGCGATATGGTCTTATTGGGATGGCTGACACCTTAGCAAAAAGAGCCAGACAGACCTAGCGGCAAGCCGCATATAAAAAGTTTCAATTCATCATGGAGGGCTTGTCGGCCGTGGATTTCAGAGCACAGCTGTACTCAAATCCAGCTGCATTCTCAGGAAACACTCGTCCTCACCCTGCAGGATCAATCCCTTTCGCTCATACAGACTTCGCGCCGGATTATTGTGGAAAACCGTCAGGCGCAATGCCGCGCGCTTTTCCTCCCGCGCCACCGCAATAACCTGATCGATCGCCCAGGATCCCGCGCCCCGTCCTTGCCACGCTGGTGCAACCTGCAATTCGCGGATGTATAAGGCACGTGCATCGCGGCTCAGGCTGAAATAGCCAACTTGCTCAGCACCATGCCCGATCAGCCAATTGTCCCGGCCGAGCCAGGCCACATCAAACGCCTCGTCTTGCCAAAGCAAGTCGTGCTGAATGTAGTAGCGCAGCATATTCCTGCAAGTGAGTTCTCGAACAAATGACAGGTCGGCCAGCGTTGCTCGGTGTAATTGGAACGTCATCACCCCTCCCGTAACAATGAATCGCCGATCTTGCGAAGCGCAAATCCCAGAGTGTGTCAGAACATCGGGGGCAATCAACCGATAGCCAACGTTTCGCCCATTCAATAGCAATTTCTGATTGCTGACGCGCGGCAGGCTCTAGTAAGCTCGGCGCATCCATCGGAGACAGCTCATGTTCAACGCCCTTCACCAGCTTCACACCGCCAGCGCCCTGCGTTCGGTTGCGGCTGCCCGGGTGAACAACGTCTGCGCTCCGGTCAGCTTTTATTTTGGGTATTGGTTTAGCCACTGGCGCGCCTGATACCCACACGGCGCCCATACAGACGGGTCGCCTACCAGAGAATTCTCAACCCCCGGTCGGCCTCCCGACCGGGGGTTTTGTTTTTTCAGGCCCCACACTTTTCAGTATCACACCAGACACTTTGAGGAATCACCACATGAACTACGCCACTTATTACCGCTACGACAGTTTTACCGCATGGCGATTTACCAGCCGCCGCTCGGGACAGCCTGCCGCCTCCGATCGGTCACCCACAGGTGGCAAGCACACGCACGCAGCCAGTACGGCCAATTGTCGAACACCCCAGTAGGGCCGAGCGAGCGGGAAGCACCCGCCGCCAGCCCAGGAAATCTGAATATGAACTCGTCCATCTCTGCTCTGCCGCTGTCCACCCTCACTTCTGCCAACGAAGCGCTGACCGTACGTCTGCCCAGCTCGTTGCAACTCAAACAGCAATTGCCACTGAGCAATGAGCTGAGCCAGCAAATCAGTGCCCATCGCCAAGCCGTTCGGGCGATCCTCGACGGCCACGACAGCCGTTTACTGGTGATCGTCGGCCCCTGCTCGATTCATGACCCACAATCCGCGCTCGAATACGCTGGCAAACTCGCACGCCTCGCCGATGAGGTCAGCAATGAAATGCTGCTGGTCATGCGTGCCTACGTGGAGAAACCGCGCACCACGATCGGCTGGAAAGGCCTGGCGTACGACCCTGATCTCGACGGCAGCGATGACATGGCCACCGGCCTGTCCCTGTCGCGCGGTTTGATGCTGGAAATGACTCGCCTTGGTTTGCCTGTCGCGACCGAATTGCTGCAACCGATGGCAGCCGGCTACTTCGATGACCTGCTGAGTTGGGTCGCCATCGGCGCGCGCACCACCGAATCACAGATTCACCGGGAAATGGCCAGCGGATTGGGTATCCCGGTCGGGTTCAAAAACGGTACCGACGGCGGTGTCGCGGTAGCCGTCGACGCCATGCGCTCGGCTGCTCACCCGCATCGCCACTTTGGGGTAGATAGCCAGGGGCATCCGGCAATCATCCCGACCTTGGGCAACCCGGATACGCATCTGGTACTGCGCGGCGGTCATTCGGGCCCGAACTACGACAGCGCAAGCGTGGCCCGGATCCGCACCGAGCTTGCCCGCTTGAAGATCCCGAGCCGGATCATGGTCGATTGCAGCCACGCCAACAGCGGCAAAGATCCGCTGCGTCAGCCGAGCGTGTTCAACGACGTGTTGGAGCAACGCCTGCAAGGTGACCATTCGCTGGTCGGCATGATGCTCGAGTCGCATCTGTTCGAAGGCTGCCAGCCATTGGGGACATCGCTGCGCTACGGCGTTTCCGTGACCGACGGCTGCCTCGGTTTCGATGCGACAGAGCGCCTGCTGGTGGACGCGGCAGCTCGCCTGCGCAAGCGTTCCCGGAGCTGAAAGTGACTGCAGCCTTGCAGAGTATGCGCACTCCGCAAGGCTGCACATCATGCTTGTACCCGCAACACGGTTACGCCGGATAGCTGGGTTGCTTCATCCAGTCGTTCAATGGAAAACGAAACGCGCACCTCGGTATCCACGTGCTCCCGCCAGAACTCATATGGAACATTGAATTCCAGTGGTTGCGAGACCATCGCGCCAGTGATTTCCCGATCCTCGCGATGAGAGAAACTCTCGCCATCGCATTTGAGATAAACCAGTTCGCCATCTTCTACTTGCGCATCACTGATCAGTGCAGTGACGCCATCATTGGCATCCTGCAAATCGAGCACACCATCTATTGCCTCGAGTATTTGCGGGGCTTCCAACAGACCTCTTTCCTGCGCCGCGATCATGATTCGTGTGACCCCGGATTCGCGGATCGCCGTGCTTCGTTGCTCGACGCGGTACCGCACGGTTACTTCGCTGCCAATATGCGCGGAGATTGACTCGGGAGGAATGCCAAATACCAGTGGCTGGCCCACAGCGAAAGGCTCGACGATCAGTTGATCCTCAAACATCGCGCTCCCCGGCGCCACGCCCCAGAACAACCAGATGCGGTCACCGGCAGCCATCCACGCGTAGGGCCGGATCGTGGCCGAGGTGCCATGCGTAACCCTCGCCGGATCAAGGTGTGCTCTGATCGCGTCGTCAATGATCGCCGGCAACAAGCTGCCGCGAACATCTCCGACATCCAGCTGCAATCGGTCAGAAGTCACGGGGGTCGGGATTCTGCTGCTGGTCAGCGTCCAGAAAACCTCTAGTGTCCCCCCATCCAGCGCAGCGATGTGAGCGCTTCTGACAACGAAAACAACCTCCTTTCCCAGTTGAAGTTGACTCACAAAGCGGATGCTTTCGTGACGGTACGGCAAGCCGTCCATATCCAGACCAGTCCAGCTCAACATCAGCCTGTCGCCGCACGCCATGCCGGGGTAAGGCGCAATACGCACCACAACCTGTTGCAGTGACGGATCAAGCACCGTTCCATTTACCGCATCGAGCGCCGGTGGATCGAGGGTTACTTCGTGTTCGCGCTTGCAACAGAGCACAGGCAGCTTTGGCTTTTTCGCCATTACCCGAGCGCTAAGCCTTGTTGTTGCCAGCGTTGGTGCATCTCGCCTCTTCATATACCGCTCCATTCCCTGGATTAACCACGCAGCCAGCCTGCCGCGAGCAAGAGCCTTTATTGAACCCGTTTCGTGGTCATTGCGATGTCAGCTCCAGGCGCCTTGGGTGCGAGTCAACAGCGCCCAGGAAGGTAGGCAACTGCGAGAAAATCACTCTGGATGACGTAAAAGATGTCCAGTTATTCCGATCCGGATTTCAGAAAGTAGAGATATTTCGCACGCACGCTGATCCGAATTCCAGCAAACGACAAAGACTCTTCATACATCGCCAGCGCCGTGAGTGTTTTAGAGTGACACGCAGACAACGTCGATCAACTTCTGCGATTTAGGTGCAAATATGCAACGGAATGCCACAACTCGTTACCCCATCCTGTTGGTGCACGGACTGTTCGGATTTGAGCGAATCGGCCCCTTCGACCTGTTCCACGGCGTTACACAGGCACTCAAAGACGCCGGTAATCGAGTGTTTGTGCCGCACCTCTCGGCGACTCAAGACAACGAAGTTCGGGGTGAGCAACTGCTCTTGCAGATAGACTCCGTGCTGCGAGGCACGGGCGCGGCCAAAGTCAACCTGATCGGACACAGTCAGGGCGCACTCTCCGCCCGATACGCTGCGGCGCTTGCACCACACCACGTCGCTTCAGTGACCTCGGTCAGCGGGCCAAATCACGGTTCGGAACTTGCAGATTTCCTGCGCAAGGCGTTGGTACCGGGACGATTACCGGAAACGGTCGCGCAAAATGTCGCGACGCTGTTCGGCGACTTCCTGTCGCTGATCAGTGGCAGCACCACACTGCCGCAAAACGCGCTGGCCTCACTTGATGCCCTGACGACCGAAGGCGTCGGAAAATTCAATGACAAGTACCCGCAAGGCTTGCCTGAAACATGGGGCGGACACGGAGCGGAACAGGTCAATGGCGTGCGCTACTACTCCTGGAGCGGTGTCGTACCGGATGCAGTCTTGCCAGCGGTTGATCCGGTGCGAAGTGTCTGCACAGCCCTTTCGGCATATTTTGTGACCGAGCCTGCGCAGAACGACGGTTTTGTCGGTCGCTTCAGCTCTCATCTCGGAACCGTGATCCGTTCTGATTATCCCCACGACCATTTAGCTAGCCTGGGTCGAGCCCATGGCCGACGACCATCACCTGTTGACTCGATTCAGCTCTACGTCGAGCATGCCTTGCGCCTGCAAGCAGCGAATCTCTAGGTGCAGTGATCAGACAAGCGAATGGAACTTTGCCGAGAAATCGGCCACTGAATCCGGTAGGCTCCACCCTTTACTGAATCTTGATTGGAGAGTTTCCCCATGGCTAAAGCCACTGCCCGCCACATCCTCGTTGCCAGCGAAGACAAGTGCAACGAACTCAAGGCCCAGATCGAAGGCGGCGCTGATTTCGCCGAAGTCGCCAAAGCCAATTCCACCTGCCCGTCCAGCCGTCAGGGTGGCGATCTCGGTTCGTTCGGTCCTGGTCAGATGGTCAAGGAATTCGACACCGTGGTATTCAGCGCGCCGATCAATGTCGTGCAAGGCCCGGTGAAAACCCAGTTCGGTTATCACCTGCTGGAAGTGACCAGCCGTCAGGACTGATCCGTCGTCCGACTCGCTTGAAAACGGCCCGCCTATTGGTGGGCCGTTGTGTTTTGGTAACACGATACGGCTGGCGGGCACCGCGTTGCTCGCGTACAAATTGCGCTTATCGATCACCCGGCGCTAAGGCTGACAATGCGACTGGCTTTCCCCACATTGATGTTCACTGCCGTGGCCCTGCTGTTTGGCGCCGCAGGTGTGGACGCTGCTCCGCAACATGCATTGACCGTTTATGGCGAACCGGCGAAGTATCCAGCCGGCTTCAGCCACTTCGACTACACCAACGCGCAGGCACCGAAGGGTGGCACCATGCGCCGCTCAGCCGTCGAAATCGGCCATTTCGACCATCTGCTGCCTTATATAGACAAAGGTATCGGCGTCTCCCAGATCGACGGCATGCTGTATTCGCCGCTGGCCCAGCGTTCACAGGACGAGCCGTATACGGTCTACGGCCTGGTCGCGCAGAAGATGGAGCGCTCCGAGGACGGCCTGTCGCTGCGCTTTTTCATCAATCCCAAGGCGCGCTTCGCCGATGGCAAACCGATCACCGCCGAGGATGTGCGCTACACCTACGATTTGTTGATGACCCAGGGCAGCCTGCGCTACCGCACTCAGTTTGCCGACGTCAAAGGCGTCGAAGTCGAAGCGCCACTGACCGTGCGTTTCGATTTCAAGAGCAACGAGAACCGTACCCTGCCGCTAGACATCGCGACTCTGCCGGTGTTTCCCGAACACTGGTGGAAAACCCGGGATTTTGCCGGTGGTGGCGGCTATGAACCACCGTTGGGCAGCGGCCCGTATCGCGTCGGCAAGGTCGACTCCGGGCGCAGTATCACCTTCGAGCGCAATGCCGACTGGTGGGGCAAGGATCTGCCGGTCAGCCGTGGGTTGTACAATTTCGATCACTTCAGTATCGAGTACTTCGGCGACACCGACGTTGCCCGTCAGGTATTGCGCGGCGGCGCTTACGACTACAACCGCGAATTCTCCGCCACCGGCTACTCCATCGGTTACGACAGCCCGGCGTTGAGTGACGGGCGTCTGCAAAAAGCCCATCTGGCAACCGAGGCGCCGCAATCGGCGCAAGGTTTCGTGTTCAATCTGCAAAAACCGCTGTTCGCCGATCGGCGCGTGCGTCAGGCACTGGCCATGCTCTGGGACTTCGAGTGGAGCAACCGGCAGATGATGCGCAACCTGTACATTCGCCAGCAGAGCTATTTTTCCAACAGCGACCTCGCCGCTCGGCAACTGCCGGACGCTGCCGAACTGAAAATTCTCGAACCCCTGCGCGGGCAAATACCCGATGAGGTATTCAATAAAGTCTTCGAAGCGCCGAAGACCGACGGCAGCGGAGTGATTCGCGACAAGCAGTTGCAAGCGCTTGAGCTGCTGGAACAGGCCGGATGGAAGCCGGAGGGCGATCAACTGGTCAATGCGCAGGGCGAACCGTTGAGCTTCACCTTTCTGGTCAGCCAGAACGGCATGGATCGCTTGCTCTTGCCGTACAAGCGCACACTGAAGCAGATCGGCATCGACCTCAACATCCGCCGCATCGACTCCTCGCAATACGTCAACCGTTTGATGAGCCGTGACTACGACATGATCGTCACCGGCTACCCCGTCACCACTTCCCCGGGTGGCGAGTTGCTCAACTATTTCGGTTCAGCCTCGGCCAACGATCCCGGCGCCAACAACTACATGGTGCTGAAGAACCCCGCGGTCGACACCTTGATCAACGGCCTGATCCGCGCCTCGACCCAGCCCGACATGCTGCGCTACGCCCACGCGCTGGATCGTGTGCTGCAATGGAACTACTACTGGATCCCCAACTATTACCCGCCGGGCACCTCGACGGTGTGGTGGAACCGCTTTGGCATCCCGACTGTTCAGGCGAGCAATGACGAGGCCATCGAGAGCTGGTGGGAGATCAGCCGCACGCCGCTGACCAATCAACAGATGACGGCCGAGAAAATCAGCCGTGGCAGACCCGGAGGGCCGCGCTGATGTGGGCTTATATACTGCGACGTCTGCTGCTGATCATTCCGACGCTGGTGATCATTCTGCTGGTCAATTTCGTGATCATTCAGGCCGCACCGGGCGGTCCGGTGGAGCAAGCCATTGCGCACTTGCAGGGTATCGGCGGCAGCAATGTCGGCGGCGGTTCCAGTGAGACCATGAGCGGCACCTCGCGCGCCAGCCGTGGCCTCGACCCGCAACTGATCAAAGACATCGAAAAACAGTACGGCTTCGACAAACCGGCGCATGAGCGCCTGTGGCTGATGCTGAAGAATTACGCGCAGCTGGACTTCGGCAAGAGCTTCTTCCGCGGCGCCACGGTCACCGATCTGATCCTTGAAAAAATGCCCGTGACCATTTCCCTTGGATTGTGGGCGACGCTGATTACTTATCTGGTATCGATCCCGCTGGGCATACGCAAAGCCGTGCATCACGGCAGTCACTTCGACATCTGGAGCAGCACCGCGATCATCATCGGTTACGCGATGCCGGCGTTTCTGTTTGCGATGTTCCTGATCGTGGTCTTCGCGGGCGGCACTTCCCTGAATTGGTTTCCGGTACGCGGACTGGTTTCAGACAACTTCGAATCGCTGTCGACCCTCGGCAAAATCACCGACTATTTCTGGCACCTGGTGCTACCGGTGACGGCATTGGTGATCGGTGGTTTTGCGACGCTGACCATCCTCACCAAGAACTCGTTCCTCAATGAAATCACCCGTCAGTACGTGGTCACCGCCCGCGCCAAAGGCCTGAGCGAACGCCGAGTGCTGTACGGCCATGTGTTCCGCAACGCCATGCTATTGGTGGTTTCGGGAATTCCTCAGGCATTCATCAGCGTGTTCTTCGCCGGTTCGTTGCTGATCGAGGTGATCTTCTCCCTCGACGGCCTCGGACGCATGAGTTACGAAGCGGCCGTATCGCGCGACTATCCGGTGGTGTTCGGCTCGCTGTTCATCTTCACGCTGTTCGGCCTGCTGATAAAACTCATCGGCGACCTGTGCTACACGCTGGTCGACCCGCGCATCGACTTTGCCGCGAGGAACGCCTGATGTTCAAGCTATCGCCGTTGGGCCGCCGCCGCTTCGAACGTTTCAAGAAAAACCGCCGGGGCTGGTGGTCGCTGTGGCTGTTTATCGGCCTGTTCCTGCTAAGTCTCGGTGGTGAGTTGATCGCCAACGATAAACCGTTAATGGTCAGCTATCAGGGCGACTGGTACTTCCCGGTATTCAAGCGCCACACTGAGCAGGAGTTCGGCGGACAACTGCCGTTTCAGGCCGACTACCGCAGCGATTACGTGCAGAACCTGATTCGCAAGGACGGTGGCTGGCTGCTGTTTCCGCCAATCCCGTTCAGTGATGACACGCCGAACTACGAACTGAACAAACCGGCGCCGAGTCCGCCGTCGGCCGTCAACTGGCTGGGCACCGACGACCAGGCACGAGATGTGCTGGCGCGGGTGATTTTCGGTGCGCGGGTGTCGATCCTGTTTGCGCTGATGCTGACCTTGGTCAGTGCGCTGATCGGCATTGCCGCCGGTGCGTTGCAGGGTTATTACGGCGGCTGGGTCGATCTGATCGGTCAGCGCTTGCTGGAAGTCTGGTCAGGGTTGCCGGTGCTGTATCTGCTGATCATTCTCTCCGGTTTTGTCGAGCCGAACTTCTGGTGGCTACTGGGGATCATGGCGCTGTTTTCCTGGCTGGCGCTGGTGGACGTGGTGCGTGCCGAGTTCCTGCGCGGGCGCAATCTCGAATACGTCAAAGCAGCGCGGGCATTGGGTCTGACCGACCGCAAGGTGATCTTCCGGCACATTCTGCCGAACGCGATGAATGCGACCCTGAGCTATCTGCCGTTCATTCTGACCGGGGCAATTTCCACCCTCACGGCGCTGGACTTCCTCGGTTTCGGCATGCCGGCCGGCAGCGCTTCGCTGGGCGAATTGATCGGTCAGGGCAAGCAGAACCTGCAAGCGCCGTGGCTCGGGCTCACCGCGTTCTTCACCTTGGCGTTGATTCTCTCTTTACTGGTTTTCATCGGCGAGGCGTTGCGTGATGCCTTCGATCCGCGATCCTGAGGCGCAGGCACAAATGACTGACAACCTGATCGAAATCCGTGACCTCAACGTCGCCTTCCATGGCCAGGTTGTGGTGCGCAATCTGTGCCTCGACATCCGCCCCGGCGAATGTCTGGCACTGGTCGGCGAATCCGGCTCTGGCAAATCAGTGACCGCGCATTCGATCCTGCAATTGCTGCCCGAGGGCGAAGCGCAAACCACCGGCAGCATTCGCTATCGCGGGCAGGAGCTGGTCGGCACCGACCCGAAGATCTTGCGCGAGCTGCGCGGTAATCGCATCGCCATGATCTTTCAGGAGCCAATGACCTCGCTCAACCCGTTGCACAGCATCGAAAAACAGATCGGCGAAACCCTGCTGCTGCACCGGGGGTTGGGCGGCAAACAGGCACAAAAACGCATCCTCGAATTGCTCGAGCTGGTGGGCATTCAGAAACCGCAAGAGCGGCTCAAGGCTTATCCGCATCAACTCTCCGGCGGCCAGCGCCAGCGCGTGATGATCGCCATGGCTCTGGCCTGCGAGCCGGAACTGCTGATCGCCGACGAGCCGACCACCGCGCTCGACGTCACCGTGCAGCGCAAGATCCTGCTGCTGCTCAAGTCCCTGCAACAACGGCTCGGCATGTCGTTGCTGCTGATCAGCCACGATCTGAACCTGGTGCGCAGCATCGCGCAACGGGTGTGCGTGATGAAAGCCGGCGAAATTGTCGAGCAGGCGCCCTGCGAAACGCTGTTCACCGAGCCGAAACACCCTTACAGCTGCGTGCTGCTCAACGCTGAGCCGGAAGGCGAAGCGCTGACCCGGGCCGAGCGGGAAAACGTCCTGGAAGTGGAAAACCTGCGGGTTGACTTCACCGTCGGCGGTGGTTTGTTTCAGCGCAAGCAATACCTGCGCGCAGTTGACGGCATCAGCCTGAACATCCAGCGTGGCAAGACCTTGGGCATCGTTGGCGAGTCCGGTTCAGGCAAGTCGACACTGGGCCAGGCAATCCTGCGGTTGCTCGACTCAGAAGGCAGCATTCGCTTCCAGGGCGAATCCCTCGACCGCCTCAATCAGAAGCAGATGCGTCCGTGGCGCCGACAGATGCAGGTGGTGTTTCAGGACCCGTTCGGCAGCCTCAGCCCGCGCATGTCGGTGGCGCAGATCATCAGCGAAGGGCTGGAGGTGCATTGCCAGTCCACCGCTGATGAGTGCGACGCACAGGTGATTCGCGTGCTCAAGGAGGTCGGCCTCGACCCCGACAGCCGTCACCGCTATCCCCATGAATTCTCCGGCGGCCAGCGCCAGCGCATCGCTATCGCCCGCGCATTGGTGTTGAAACCGGCGCTGATCCTGCTCGACGAACCGACCTCGGCGCTCGATCGCGCGGTACAGAAACAAGTGGTCGCCCTGCTCCGCGATCTGCAGGAAAAACACGGTTTGACCTATCTGTTCATCAGCCACGACCTCGCCGTGGTGCGTGCCTTGGCCCACGACATGATCGTGATCAAGGACGGCAAAGTGGTCGAGCGCGGGGCGAGCCATGATGTGTTCGACTCGCCGCAGCATCCGTACACCAAAGAGCTGTTGGCGGCGGCGCATCCGGGTTCAGTCCGATGAACAGCACCGAAAGCCTCAAGGACTACCAACGCGTCCGCACCTTGGCGATCCGCTCGCTGTTCGAGATCATCGAGCAGTCCAGCGAAGGCACGGTGATTGTCGACCGCGACGCGAACATCGTCTGGATGAACGAGCGTTATGCCCGACGATTCGGCCTCGAATCCGCCGAGGGCGCCATCGGCAAACCTTGTGAAAGCGTGATCCCCGGCAGTCTGCTGCGCGAAGTGGTGCGCACTGGCCGGCCGATTTTGCTGGACATGCAGGACACCCCCAAAGAGCCGCTGGTGGTGATGCGCCTGCCGATCCACGACGACGCTGGCTCAGTAATCGGCGCCATCGGTTTCGCCCTGTTCGACGAATTGCGCACGCTGTCGCCGATGCTCAAGCGCTACCTGAGCATGCAGGAGGAGCTGGCTTCGACCCGCTCGCTGCTGCGCGCCCGCCAGACCAAATACAACTTCGCCCATTTCATCGGCACCAGCGCCGCCAGCCTCGAAGTCAAACGTCGCGCCCGGCGTAGTGCCAGCGCCGAATCGCCGGTATTGCTGCTCGGCGAGACCGGCACCGGCAAAGAACTGCTGGCGCAGGCGATCCACAGCGCTTCGCCGCGAGCGCACAAAGCCTTCGTCAGCATTAACTCCGCAGCCATTCCGGAGGCGCTGCTCGAAGCGGAGTTCTTCGGCACCGCGCCGGGGGCTTTTACCGGCGCTGACCGTAAGGGTCGAACCGGCAAATTGCAGATTGCTCAGGGCGGCACGTTGTTTCTTGATGAGATCGGCGATATGCCGCTGCCGCTGCAGAGCAAACTGCTGCGCGTGTTGCAGGAAAAGGAATTCGAACCGGTCGGCTCCAACGACGTGATTCAGAGTGATGTGCGGGTGATTGCCGCGACCTCGACGGATCTGGAAGCGGCGATCAAGCGTGGCGAGTTTCGTGCGGATTTGTACTACCGCCTCAACGTGTTGCCGATCAAGGTTCCGCCGTTGCGCGAGCGTCTCGATGACCTGCCAGCACTGAGTGAAGCGATTCTTGAAGAGCTGCGCAGCCAGCATGAGCTGCATCGTGAGGCGCTGGAGTTGCTGGGGCAGCACGCATGGCCGGGGAATATCCGCGAGTTACGCAACGTGCTGGAGCGGGCGGCGCTGTTGAGTGATGACTTGCTGTTGACGGAGCATGACATTCGCGTGGCGATTGGTACGTTTACCCCGGTTGAGCGGACGTCAACGGCGTCCGCCGAAGCGCTGTCAGGCGAAACCTTCAGTCAGGCGCGCGAGCGGTTTGACCGGCAATTGATTGAGACGACCCTCGCGCAATGCGGGGGCAAAGTCGTTGAAGCGGCTGAGCGTTTGGGGCTTGGGCGGTCGACGTTGTACAAGAAAATGGTCGCACTTGGAATTGCCGAATCTCGATAAAGAGACTAGATCTCCATATTGAGATAGATCCCCGGGATCGCTTCGCGATCATCGCTAGCAGGCTAGCTCCCACAGGGAGAACGCGTTTCTACTGTGGGAACTAGCCTGCTAGCGATGACGATAGACCATAACCAACAATCTCTAGATTGAGACAGAAAATCGAATTTATTACCTCGCATTGAAATATATTCATATATTTCAATCACTTAACTGTTGGCACACATCTCGCAATAGTCCCTTCCTACAAAGCATCACCCACAAAAATAACAATCCCAGGAGACACACCATGAGTGTGATCATTGCCTTGGCAGCCCTCGCGCTGCTGATGCTCGCGGCCTACCGTGGCTACAGCGTTATCCTTTTCGCCCCGATCGCCGCCCTCGGCGCTGTCCTGTTAACGGACCCCTCCGCCGTCGCCCCTGCATTCACCGGGGTGTTCATGGAGAAAATGGTCGGCTTCATCAAACTGTATTTCCCGGTATTCCTGCTTGGCGCGGTGTTCGGCAAGTTGATTGAGTTGTCGGGGTTCTCGCGTTCGATTGTCGCGGCGGCGATTCGTCTGCTCGGCACCCGCCAGGCGATGCTGGTGATCGTGCTCGTCTGCGCCGTGCTCACTTACGGCGGCGTGTCCCTTTTTGTGGTGGTGTTTGCGGTGTATCCGTTCGCCGCAGAAATGTTCCGCCAGAGCAATATCCCCAAGCGCCTGATCCCGGCGACCATCGCCCTCGGCGCGTTCTCGTTCACCATGGACGCCCTGCCCGGCACACCGCAGATTCAGAACATCATCCCCAGCACCTTCTTCAACACCACGGCGTGGGCAGCGCCGTGGCTGGGGGTGATCGGCACGATCTTCGTGTTCTGCGCCGGCATGCTGTTCCTGCAGCGGCAACGCAACAAGGCGCAACGCGCCGGCGAAGGCTATGGCACTGAACTGCGCAACGAACCGGAAACAGCTGAAGACCTGAAGCTGCCGAACCCATGGCTGGCGCTGTCGCCGCTGTTGGCGGTGGGCGTGATGAACTTGCTGTTCACCCACTGGATTCCGCAGTGGTACGGCAAGACTCACAGCCTGGCGCTGCCGGGCATGGCTACGCCGGTCACCACCGAAATCGCCAAACTGACGGCGATCTGGGCGGTGCAGGCAGCCCTGCTGATCGGCATTCTGATGGTGTTGGCATTTGGCTTTAATGCGATCAAAAGCAAACTCGCCGAGGGCAGTAAAAGCGCGGTCAGCGGTGCGCTGCTGGCGGCGATGAATACTGCATCGGAATACGGTTTCGGCGCGGTGATCGCCTCGCTACCGGGTTTTCTGGTGTTGGCCGACTGGCTCAAGGGCATCCCCGATCCGCTGGTCAACGAAGCGATCACCGTGACCTTGTTGGCGGGTATCACCGGTTCCGCTTCGGGCGGCATGAGCATCGCCCTGGCGGCGATGTCCGAGCAGTTCATCAGCGCCGCCCACGCCGCGAATATTCCGCTGGAGGTGTTGCACCGAGTGGCGGCGATGGCCAGCGGCGGCATGGACACCCTGCCGCACAATGGCGCGGTAATCACCTTGCTCGCGGTCACCGGCCTGACCCACCGTGAAGCCTACAAAGACATTTTCTGTATTACGCTGATCAAGACCCTGGCGGTTTTCGTGGTGATCGGCACTTTCTACGCCACTGGCATTGTGTGAGGTATTGATGACGACTCTTTCAGGCAAGACCGCGCTGGTTACCGGTTCCACCAGCGGCATCGGGCTGGGCATCGCCCTGACGCTGGCCAAGGCTGGCGCCAATCTGATCCTCAACGGTTTTGGCGATGCGTCCAAAGTGATTGCCGAAGTCGAGCAATTTGGCGGCAAGGTCGGGCATCACCCGGCCGACGTCAGCGACCCGGCGCAGATTACCGAGATGATCGCCTACGCCGAGCGCGAGTTCGGCGGCGTCGACATTCTGGTGAACAACGCCGGTATTCAGCATGTGGCAGCGGTTGAAGAATTTCCGGTGGAGCGTTGGGATTCGATCATTGCGATCAACCTGTCCTCGGTATTTCACAGCACGCGTCTGAGCTTGCCGGGCATGCGCAGCAAGGGCTGGGGGCGGATCGTCAACATCGCTTCGGTGCATGGTCAGGTCGGTTCGACCGGCAAAGCTGCGTATGTGGCGGCCAAACACGGGGTGATCGGTTTGACCAAGGTTGTCGGCCTGGAAACCGCCACCAGCAATGTCACCTGCAACGCGATCTGCCCTGGCTGGGTGTTGACGCCGCTGGTGCAGAAGCAGATCGATGACCGGATTGCCACGGGCGTCGAGCCGCAGCAGGCGCAGCATGATTTGCTCGCGGAAAAACAGCCGTCGCTGGAGTTCGTTACACCGGCGCATCTGGGGGAACTGGTGCTGTTTTTGTGCAGCGAGGCGGGTAGCCAAGTGCGCGGTGCGGCGTGGAATATTGATGGTGGCTGGCTGGCGCAGTGAGCAACTGGTAGACCGCGTTATCGTTCATCGCGGGCAAGCCACGCTCCCACAGGTTTTGTGTTGGATCTGAAGATAAAACAAGAGGCAAACCATGTCCGACATTCTCTGGCAACCCGATGCCAAGCGTATCGCCAACTCCCGCATGGACATGTTCCGGCGCTGGGTTAATCAGCGCCATTCGTTGGATCTGCACGACTACCCTGCCCTGCACCAATGGTCGATCGACCAGCGTGAAGCGTTCTGGCAGGCAATCGTCGATTTCTTCGATATTCGCTTCCACACACAACCAGATACGGTACTGCGCGAAGGCACACAAATGCCCAGCGCCGAATGGTTTCCCGGTGCGACGCTGAACTTTGCCGAACACCTGCTGCGTCGCCGCGACGATGCCGTTGCTGTCATCGCAGTCGCGGAGAATGGTCAGCGCGAACAGCTGACCTGGGCCGAACTGGCCGAGCAAGTCGCAGGCTTTCAAGCCAGCCTGCAAGCAGCGGGAATCGGCATTGGCGACCGCGTGGCGGCGTGCATGCCCAACACCTGGCAGACCTTGGTGGCGATGCTCGCGACCACCAGCCTTGGCGCGATCTGGTCGTGTTCATCGCCAGACTTCGGCACCCACGGTGTGATCGACCGCTTCGGCCAGATCGAACCGAAGGTGCTGATCACCTGCGCCGGTTACCGCTATGCCGGCAAGTACATCGACCAAAGCCAAAAGCTCAACGAAATCCTCGAACAACTGCCGTCACTCGAGCAACTGATCATCGTGCCGTACGCGCGAACGCAGGCCCACATCGAGGATTACCGCACGCAGGCCAACGTCACGCTTTGGGATGATTTCTATCAACCCGGCGGCGAGCCGCATTTCGTCGCGGTGCCCTTCGCTCATCCGCTGTACGTGCTGTATTCCAGCGGCACCACCGGTGTGCCGAAATGCATCGTGCACAGCACGGGCGGTGTGTTGCTGCAACACGTCAAAGAGCACGGGCTGCACGTCGATCTCGGCCCCGGCGATCGTTTGTTCTACTACACCACCTGCGGCTGGATGATGTGGAACTGGCTGGTCTCGGCGCTGGCGGTCGGCAGCGCAGTGCTGCTGTATGACGGCTCGCCGTTTCATCCGGATAATGCGCGCCTGCTGGAGTTGATCGAGGATGAGCGGGGCAGTGTGTTCGGCACCAGTCCCAAGTATCTCGCGACGCTGGAAAGCAATGGCCTCAAGCCGCGCGAAAGCCATGATTTGAGTAGCCTGAAAACCCTGCTCTGCACTGGCTCGGCGCTGTCGCCACAGAGCTACGATTTCGTCTATCGCGACTTCAAACCGGACGTGTGCCTGGCCTCAATGTCCGGCGGTACTGACATCGTGTCGTGCTTCGTCAACGGCAATCCGCTGTCGCCGGTACGCCGGGGCGAGAATATGGGCAAGAGCCTGGGCATGGCGGTCGCGGTATGGAACGACGCCGGCCATGCGGTGATCGGCGAAAAAGGCGAACTGGTCTGCACCCGGCACTTCCCGGCGATGCCGGTTGGCCTGTGGAATGACCCGGACCGCGAGAAGCTGCGCAAATCCTATTTCAGCCAGTTCCCCGGCGTGTGGGCGCAGGGCGATTACGCGGAGGAACTGGCGCATGGCGGGATGGTCATTCACGGACGCTCCGATGCAGTGCTCAACCCCGGCGGCGTGAGGATCGGCACAGCGGAAATCTACCGGCAGGTGGAAAAAGTCGCTGAAGTGCTCGACAGCGTGGCCATCGGCCAACAGTGGCAGGACGACGTGCGCGTGGTGTTGTTCGTGCGCCTCAAGGATGGCGTAGTGCTGGATGAGGCGTTGCAGCAGCAGATTCGCCAGGTGATCCGCGCCAACACCACGCCGCGGCATGTGCCGGCGAAAATCGTTGCGGTGACTGATATTCCGCGCACCATCAGCGGCAAGATCGTGGAACTGGCGGTGCGTAATGTGGTGCACGGTGAACCGGTGAGGAACACCGATGCGCTGGCCAATCCCGAAGCGCTGGAGCAGTTTCGCGATCGACCTGAACTGAACCACTGAGACAGCGCCCCTGCGAGAGGAGCGCTGTTTTGCAATGCAGGCGGATTATTCTGGACGGTTCAAGGTGAGTAAGACCGGTTCGCTAATCGCACCGGCAGCACGTGACGCGAGGCACTGTTCGATGGTTTCGAGGTTGCGCTCGAATTCGAATTTGTCGGTGTAATACTGGTCCAGCAGCGAAATGACCAGCGCCAACGAGTCGGCATTTTCAATGGCTTTGGCTGCCGGATGGTATTGCACCGTGGCGCCACTCTCTGCCACTTGAAGTTGACCGCTTGCCAGATCGAGCAACGCCGCCACGTTCAGCGACTGGTCGGTAGCCCCTTCTGCTGCTGCATCGCTGGCGTAGCTGACATCTTTGGTTTGCGCTGCACCATGCAGCATCTCGTGAATCAGGTCATCTGCCACTACACCATGGTTGTAACCGTGTCCGATGAAATGAGCGTTCAGATTGCGCGTAAAGATCTCCATGAACATCACCTTAGGCCGCTCGTTGGCACTGGCGGCGATCCATTGCCGGTACAACTGCGGATTGAAGGCAGCGATATTGCCGTTGTCCTTGTATGGGTCCAGAAGCAGATTGCTCAGAGACAAACCGGCGAAATCGGTACGGATCAGTTTCAGGTATTTCAGCAACCGATCTGTCGCATCCGAGGCGTTGCTCCCCAAAAACGCTTTGATGATGAGGTCGCGATCCTTGGTGAAGTCGTGATCACTGAAGGCCTTGATCGCTTGCTCGATCTTGGCTTTAGCGCCAGGCAGACTTTTCTCGATGAAAGCCCGGGTGTAGCTGACCGGTAATGTTTTCTGGAAACGATTCGCCCTGAACGGTGCATTGAAGGTGAAGTTGCTCAACTTTGGCCCCCAGGCTTTGCCCGTGCGATCAAGCGCATACCAGTGAAAATCTGCGCGCGCGGCCAGCACGGTCAATGTGTCTGCGCTGGTCGCTTTCGGTTGCCAGGTGCCTTGCGCCATAGCGGCGCCGTTGTCCGCACTCGCCAGATGCGCGGGTTTGCCGGTGCCCTTGATATGACTCATCTGTGCTTTCGCCAGCGCGATAACCTCTTGGGTTTGCCGACTCAGACGCAGCCCGCCCTTATAGACTAGCTTGCCCGTGCCGCGCACGACCGACGGCAGATCGTCCAAAGGATTGAAAATTGAAATTCCGCTGATAATCACCAGTTTCGCCAGATGCCCCAACTTGGCGGACATGCTGGTAGCTTTGGCCACAATCGAAGCCGTTTTGCTGGCGACGCCGGCAACTGTGCCCAACAGCGCAATGGCATCCATGGCGCAACCGTAGATGCCGTCGACCACAAGGTTGTGTTCACCGGAGGACAGGTCTTGAATGCATCGCTTGAACGGCACGGCCAGATCAACGATGTAAGTCCCGACCACTTCACCTTTTGCCCGCTCGCGCTCAAGTACCGTAGGCTGCGTGGCCGCCGCCTGCAATTGATCGAACGTCATCAACGGGTGACGCGAAACAACCAGCGCTGAAATCTGCTCTATGCGCGGGTCTGAGAAGTTCTGAAATTCGCTGTCCTTGGGTTTCGAAGCCGTCGCCGGCGCTGGCAACTCGATCAACTTGTCGATAATCGCTGTGCTAGTGGTGACGCTGAAATCGTTCGCTACACCCTCCGCATAACATTTGAAATTGATCGGCAGGCGTTCTGTGGGTGTTGGCGGTACATGGGTTTTAAGATCACCCTTGAAATCCACTCGGGCGGGTGAGTTCAGTTTCCCGCTTTTGACGATCAGCGCGCCGAGCTCATCATTGCGTTGGATCTCACCCCGCAAAGTGAACATTTCATAGCAGCTTACTTTGCCCTCATATGCGACACACATGACAATGCCGAAACGGCCGGTCGCAGCATCTTTGCCGGCCTGACTCTCTACGTGCTCCACTCGGATGAGCGGTCCACTTATTGGTGTGGTTCGGGTAGTGACCGCTGAATCTCGTACGGTGAAAAAGGTCAGTTGCCCGCGCAACACATCTTGCAAGTCGTAACGGGACAACCGTGCCAAGGCCAATTTGATAGTGGTCGCAAGCGCGCTATTCAATTCATTCAAATAGCTATGCAGTTGACGGTTGAATTCGAGATTGTTATCGGCCATATGCAGCAGTTGCGGATAACGAGTGTAGATACTGGCGACCTTCGGATCGTAAAGCTGCGGTCTGCCAGTGCCGGTTACGTCACTCAGCAAATCGGGCGCCTTACTGTCGGGGAAGACCGCACGGAAGTCCCATTCCTGTTTTTTCAAGTCGCCGGACATATGTAAATCGACCAACGACATCCGCGTCGGCGAAGCGTAAAGGCCTGGCCGCTGATTCAGCACCGGAGTCTCCAGAAAATCACAGGCTGGAGCCGCTCGGGTCAGAGCGGCGCGCGCGATGATTTTGCGGTCGGGTAATGGCGTTGCATAGGCATGCCCCACTTGCGAGAAATTTGCCACGTAGTGCTGGTACGCCGTAATTGCCCGTTGTGTGGTCGCCTGCTCGGCCTGGCGAAGTTCGGTCTCGGTCACGACGCTGTTGATCAACGCCCAATCAACGATCGGATCAATCAACGCCAGCATCTGCACATCGGCCATTGCCTGGCTGACCGGTTCCAACTCCGCATATGCCATGACCTGCGAATAAGTCATCACCCGGGCGGCTCCGCGCGCGACAGCTTCGACCAAAGCCACGGCGCGGCAGAAGGCGACCCACTCCAGCGACCCGACCATCAGGGAGGTGGGAACCTGCCTGACAAGGAACTCAGGGGCGTTTTGTGCCAGGCACAAATGAATTGCCAGCGGTGCAGCATCTTGATTTACCCAAGCATTGGCCACCATGTGAGCGCGCAGTCCTTCGATAACTACTGCCGCAGGCCGACCCAGATAGCGTGGCGAGTACATTTCATAAGTGCCAACCGACTTTCTGCCCTGATGCATGCCAAATAACGGATTGATATCCAGCAACATGGCCGTCACCAGCAGTTGTTCTAGCTGCGTCGCCGACGTTACCTGACCGGTCTGCGCGCCGAACCAGCCAAGTCGCTGCAAGCATGAGTTGGCCAGACTTTGCGCAAGCGGATGGCCGATCACTTGCTTCAACAACTGCGCAGCATTGTCATGCACGGCTACCCCGACTCGGGTTCCGCGCAATAGATTATCCAATAGCCGAGTATTACCAGGTACGTGCTGAGCCGTAACATTTTTGATCGCAGTACATTGTTCTGCAGATAAGACGATCAACGCATGATCATCTGTGATCAGTTGACCCCAGTAGTTGCCGAGACCATCAACTTCAGGAAATTCAAACTCGAAATAATCAATCAGATTTTCTAATTGGGCAATGTTTTCCGGTACATCGAAACCGTGGAATTCAAGCCATTGATTTACCATTATTTCATTGTCGGACCAGATGTACCCTCCGGCTGCTGTGGCAATATCCGTGAGCATGGGTATCAAGCTCTTCTCGATTTCCAGGTCATCAAGATACCCAAGTGCGACGAAATCCAGCCAGCTCGTCTCAGCTAAAACTTCCATTTTGCCAGTTCGCGTTACGCATACCGGCGGACGGTCGCTGAGAGTCTCCCGAGTCAACAAAGACCGAACAGAGACCCTGCTGATCAACTCGATCAACAGCTTTTGACCTGGCGCGTGAATGTCATACAGCGACGAGTGTTTCTGCAACTCGAACTGGTAGTCCCAGCCGAGGATCTGCTGTTCTGGAGGCTGCTTGTTCAAGCAGGTTTTTAGTTCCGCCAACACCAACTCACGTTCCTTTGCATCCGCCGTCACACGCTGTCGCGCATCATCAGCCGACGCATACTTGTAAAACTTTCTTCCCGATTCAATATTCACTACATCAAACTCACAAAATGTTTATGCCAACTTGGCGGGAGCAATCTTACTTCTCGCCAAGTCTATTTCCAGCATGCAATCATGAGGTGACGTTTCAGCGCACCAGCCTCTAACATCAAACATTCAACGAGCAAACTATTCGAGCAACCCCCACTCCCCTGTCGCGGGGCCAGACACTATGCCTTGCTGGACTTCCAATTTCAGTCGCAACTTCAAATTATTGCTTGAGTCAGCATATTTAAGCGCTTCAGATTCGCTGATAACACCATCGACAACTAACTTGTAAAGCGCATCATCAAAAGTCTGCATGCCCAACTCGCGGGACTTTTCCATAATGTTTTTCAGTTCACCCAACTCATTGCGGCGAATCAAATCACCAATGGTCGGTGTCCCCAACATGACTTCGACGGCGGCCCGTCGTTGTCCGTCCAGCGTGCGCAGCAAGCGTTGGGACACGAACGCTTTCAGATGATTGCCCAACGCATGTAGCAGCTGCGGCCGGCGCTCTTCAGGGAAGAAATTAATGATCCGGTCCAGCGCCTGATTGGCGTTGTTGGCGTGCAACGTCGATAGCACCAGATGCCCGGTCTCGGCAAACGACAACGCATGTTCCATGGTCTCGCGGTCGCGGATTTCGCCGATCAGCACCACATCCGGCGCCTGGCGCAGGGTGTTTTTCAGCGCTGCATGAAAGCTGCGCGTATCGACGCCGACTTCGCGCTGGTTGATGATCGATTTTTTGTGCCGATGGATATATTCCACCGGATCTTCGATGGTAATGATGTGCCCGCTGCTGTGCCGATTGCGATGATCGATCAGCGCCGCCAGTGAAGTGGATTTACCCGAATCGGTGGCGCCGACAAACAGGATCAACCCTTGCTTGAGCATTACCGTTTCGAGCAACACCGGCGGCAGTTTGAGGTCTTCAAAACGCGGAATGTCGAGCTTGACGTTGCGGATCACGATTGACACATCGTTGCGTTGCTTGAAGATATTGACCCGAAAGCGGCCGATGCCTGCGCGCGAGATCGCCAGGTTCATTTCCAGATCCCGGTCGAACTCCCGGCGTTGCTCGGCGTCCATCAGGGAGGTGGCGATGGTTGCGACCTCGCCGGGTTTGAATGGCTGTTCGCTCAACGGCGCCAGCACCCCGTCGAATCGCGCACTGGGCGGCGCGCCGGTGGACAGGAACAGGTCCGAACCGTGACGGCTCGCCAGTTGATTGAGCAGTGCATCGATTTCCATGGCAACAACACCTGCGAAGCTTTCAATGATCAGGGACAACCCGCACCGTGACGCAGCGGGCCAAACAGCGTCTACCGAACTAGGATAGTAGACGCCGCCTCACCGACCGACGCTCAGGACTTTTAGATGAACGCTGTACCCACCCGCAACGACGCCCAGGCACTGATTGCCCGAACCGACTGGAGCCGCACGCCACTGGGCGCTGCCGGAACCTGGCCGCAGAGCCTGCGAACTGCGGTGGACATCGTGCTGCACTCGCCAATGCCGATGCTGTTGTTGTGGGGGCCGGAGCTGACACAGATCTACAACAACGGCTTCGCCCTGCTCGCCGGCAGCAAGCATCCGTACGCTTTCGGACAACCGGCGAACCTGATATGGCCAGAACTTCGAGACTTTACTGACCCGATTTACAGCGCCGTCCTACAAGGCGAAGTACGCACCTACAGCGAACGGCGCTTTACCCTACAACGCGATGGCCAGGAATCCGACTTCTGGCTCGACCTGACCTACAGCCCGATCCGCGATGAACGTGCGCAGGTCGCCGGGATTCTGGTCACGGCCATCGAAACCAACGAACGCCGACGCATCGCCCTGGAACTCCAGCAGCGCTCCGACGACAGCCTCAAGGCCCAGCGCGAAACCGAAGAACGCCTGCAACTGGCGCTGGCCGCAACTGATGCAGTTGGGACCTGGGATTGGGATATCGGCGAAGACCGTTTCATTGCCGACGCGCATTTTGCGCAATTGCACGGTGTCGATCCGGCGCTGGCCGAGCAATTGCCGATCAGCGAATACCTGCAAGGCGTGCACCCCGAAGACCGCGCGCTGATTGCCCGTAGCATCAAACATTGCATCACCCACGGTACCGAATACGCCGAGGAATATCGCCTGCTGCGCGCCGACGGCGAGTTGCGCTGGGTGTTTGCTCGCGGTCGTTGCTACAAGGATCACCACGGGCGGCCGACGCGCTTTCTCGGCGCGGCGCTGGATCTGACCGAGCGCAAACACACCGAACAGGCGCTGCGCCAAAGCCAGACCGAGTTGCAGTTGATCATCAACGCCATGCCGATTCTGATCAGCTACGTCGACCACGAAGAGCGCTTTCGCTTGAACAACGCCGCTTACCTCGACTGGTACGGCCTCACGCCGCAGGAACTCTACGGCCGCACCATTCGCGACGTGCTCGGCGATGAAGCCTACTTTCTGCGAGCACCGTATATTGCCGAAGCATTGGCCGGGCGGCCCTGTTCGTTCAGTCTGTACACCCCTCACCGCGATGGCAGCCAGCGTCATGCACTCATGAATTACCTACCGCGCCACGGTCCGGACGGCTCGGTGAATGGTTTCTATATTTTCGTGATCGATGAAAGCGAGCGTAAGAAGACCGAGGAAGCGCTGCGTCACCTCAATGAAACCCTTGAAGAACGCGTCAGCGCGCGTACCGAGCAACTGGCGCAGGCCAACGAGCGTTTGCAGAACGAAATGGTCGAACGCGAGCGCGCCGAGGATGCATTGCGGCATGCGCAGAAAATGGAAGCGGTCGGCCAGCTCACCGGCGGCATCGCGCATGACTTCAACAACATGCTTACCGGGATCATCGGCAGCCTCGATTTGATGCAGCGCTACATCGCTAACGGTCGCGCCGACGAGATTGGCCGTTTCACTGAAGCGGCGGTGTCATCGGCCAACCGCGCGGCGGCGCTGACCCACCGTTTGCTGGCGTTCTCGCGCAGGCAATCGCTGGATCGCAAGACGCTGGACGTCAACGAGCTGGTGCTCTCGCTCGAAGACCTGATCCGCCGCACAAAGGGTGATCCGATCGCCCTCACGCTGAAGCTGACCGACAACCTGTGGCCTGTGAGCACCGACGTCAGCCAACTGGAAAACGCCCTGCTCAACCTCGTTATCAACGCCCGCGACGCAATGCCCGATGGCGGTGAACTGGTGATCGAGACGGCGAATGTCTACCTCAATGGCAGCGATATCACCACGCTGGAACCGGTCAAGGCTGGCGATTACTTGATGCTCGCGGTCAGCGATAACGGCAGCGGCATGACGCCGTCGGTACTGTCGAAAGCCTTCGATCCTTTTTTCACCACCAAGCCTATCGGCCAGGGTACGGGTCTGGGATTGTCGATGATTTATGGTTTCGCCCAGCAATCCGGTGGGCACGTCAGCCTCGACAGCTTGCCCGGCAAAGGCACTTGCGTGCGTCTGTACTTGCCGCGTTTGCGCACATCGGAACCGGAACAGCCCGCGCTGGAAACGCTGAGTGAATCGCCTGCCATCGCCAGCGGCGAAACGGTCCTGGTAGTCGAGGACGACCCGGCCGTGCGCATGCTGGTGCTCGATTTGCTCAAGGAACTTGGCTACAGCGCACACGAAGCCGAAGACGCAAAAAGCGCGTTGCCGCTCCTCGAATCCGAGCTGCGCGTGGATCTGCTGGTGACCGATGTCGGCCTGCCAGGCATGAACGGCCGGCAACTGGCGGAGATTGCCCGTCAGCATCGACCGGGGCTCAAGGTGTTGTTCATGACCGGTTATGCGCACAAAGCCGCCGAGCGTCAGGGCTTTCTCGAGGACGGCATGGACATGGTCGCCAAACCGTTTGCCATCGAGCTGCTGGCGGGCAAGATCCGCACGATGCTCAACCAGACACCGTGACTTGAGGCATAATCCGCGCCCCGCCGTCACCCCGCTACAGGTATTGCACGATGAAAGCCCAAGCCCGCCACATTCTGGTGAAAACCGCCGAAGAGGCCGAACAGCTCAAACAACGCATCGCCAAGGGCGAAGCCTTTGATGTGCTGGCCAAGAAATTCTCGACCTGCCCGTCCGGTAAGCGCGGCGGTGATCTGGGTGAAGTGCGACCGGGGCAGATGGTCGGCGCGATCGATGCGGTGATCTTCAAAAAGCCGCTGCGCACCGTGCATGGGCCGATCAAAAGCAAATTCGGTTACCACCTGGTGCAGGTGTTTTACCGCGATTGATCACTTGGCTCCAGGGCCTCATCGCGGGCAAGCCCGCTCCCACAGGGTTCTGCTGTGCATGCGATCCCTGTGGGAGCGGGCTTGCCCGCGATCCGATTGCGCAGCAAGCGGCCATCCAGGAGTTATCTGGGGATCAGTGCTCCGGAAACCTGGATGACTTGGCTCGCGAGCAGGTGCCCCGCCTGTGCCGCTTCAACCGGACTGCCCCCCAGCAACCGCCGCGCCAGATACGCCGCACTGAATGAATCTCCCGCCGCCGTGGTGTCGACGACCTTCTCGACTTTCTGCGCCGGCACCTCGAACGCCTCCCCGCCACAGCGAATCAAACACGCCTCGGCACCGCGCTTGAGCACCACTTCCGGCGTGCCGATCTGCGCGTAGGCGTCGAACACCGCCTCGCAACTGGAGAAATGAAACAGCGCCTGCTCATCCTCCAGCGTCAACAACGCCAGATCGACATGCGGCAAAACGCTGCGATAGGCCGCCCGCGCTTCCTCTTGCGAAGCCCACAGGCGTGGCCGGAAGTTGTTGTCGAAGACGATGCGTGCGTCACGCTGGCGGGCCTCGACCAAAGTCTCGATCAGTTTCTCGCGGCCCTGCGCACCGAGCACCGCCAGCGTGATACCGCTGAAATACAGCACGTCGTAATCCGCCAGCGCCGCCAGAATCGGTGCAGCGGCCGGCGTGGTGAAGCAATCGCGCACGGCGGCTTCGTTGCGCCAGTACAGAAAACGCCGCTCACCCGCGGCGTCAGTCTGGATGCAATACAGCCCCGGCAAACGCCCGGGCAAGCGCTGCACCAAGTCCAGGCCGATACCTTCATCTGCCCAAATGCGGCACATGGCGTCGCTGAAACTGTCGTCACCCAACGCCGTGACGTAATCGACCTGCGCGTGGTCGCCCATGGCACGCGACAGATAAACCGCAGTGTTCAACGTGTCACCGCCGAAACTCTGTTGCAGACTGCCGTCGGCACGTTGCTGCAGTTCGATCATGCATTCGCCGATCAGGGCGATGCGCGGGGCGTTCGGCCCCAGAGTGCTGAGGGTGTTCATCAGAAGCAGGTTTCCATGCTTTCGATCACTGCCAGTTGCTCATCCACCAGCAAACCTGTGCGCCACTTGTCAAAGGTCAGGCACGGGTGCGACGTGCCGAAGGAAATGATGTCGCCGACGCGCAGTTGAACACCCGGCGCCACGCTCATGAACGCATGCTGATCCATCACCGCCGTGACTTTGCACGCGCCGACATCCTCACCCACCGCCGGCAGCACGCCGGCCTTGTAGCGCAGCAACGGCACCGGCAGCCCGGCGTCATACGCCACATCGCGTTTGCCGAGAGCGATCACCGCAAAACCCGGCTCCGGCAATGACTGCACATGCGCCCAGACTTCCAGCGCTGGACGCAGGCCTTCGTGCAAATCACTGCGACGGTCGAGCACGCAGCACTGCGCTTCTTTGTAGATGCCGTGGTCATGCGCCACGTAACTGCCCGGACGCAACACACTGAGGAAACGCCCGCCAGCGTTCTGCGCTTCGAAGGATTCGGCGATCAGGTCGTACCATGCCGAACCCGATGCGGTAATGATCGGCTTGCCAATCGCAAACGCGCCGCTGTCCTGCAACTGCACCGCCAGACGCACCAGCGAGGCAGCGAATTCGCGGATGCCGCTGACCGCATGATCACCATGGATTACACCTTCGTAACCTTCAATCCCGGTCAGCGCCAGCGCCGGTTGCGCGTCAATCGCCTTGGCCAGCTCGATGACTTCCTGTTCGCTGCGGCAACCGCAACGGCCGCCAACTACGCCGTATTCAATCATCACGTTCAGACGCACACCGCGCGCGGCGAAATAGGCACCCAAGTCCGCAACATTGTCCGGGTGATCGACCATGCAATAGAACTCGAAGGTCGGGTCTGCCAGCAGATCGGCAATCAGCGCCATGTTCGGCGTGCCGATCAATTGGTTGGCCATCAATACCCGGCGCACACCGTGGGCGTAAGCGGCCTGCGTCTGCGTGGCGCTGGCGAGGGTGATGCCCCATGCTCCGGCGTCGAGTTGTCGGTGGAACAGCGCCGGGGTCATGCTGGTTTTGCCGTGGGGCGCGAGTTCGGCGCCGCTGTCGCTGACGAATTTCTGCATCCAGCGGATGTTGTGCTCCAGTGCTTCGCGGTGCAGCACCAGCGCCGGCAGGCTGACATCGCGCACCAGTTGCGCGCCGATTGCGGCATCGCCCTTGTTCACGGCAGCAGAGTTGTTGGCAGTCGTCATGGTCGAACTCCTCACAGTCGCGCCGGCAAGCGGCGCGGTTATTCGTTGATCCGCCGGGCGAGGCTGTTGGCGCTCTCGATCAGAACCCGGCGATAGTCTTCGTAATGGGTTTTGGCATCGGCGCGCGGGGCGACGATGCACAGGGTGCAGATCGCCACGCCGCTCGGGTCTTTGACCGGGGCCGCGAAGCAATGGGTAAAGGTGTCGGCGACGCTATCGAAGGAGAAAAACCCGTCGATGCCGGCCTGACGGATTTCCTGCAGAAACGTGTCCAGCGGCAGGCGTTCGCCATCGGGCAAGATGAAGTCGTCAGGGTCGATCAGGTCGATGATCTGCTGGTCGCTCAGATGCGCCAGCAGCAGGCGCCCGGACGCCGTCCACGGGATCGGTGCGTTCTCGCCGATGTCGGAAGAAATACGGAAATGCCGCTCGCCCTCCTTCATCAACGCCACCGTATATTTGCGCCCGTTGAGCAGGCACATTTGCGCGGTTTCGCGGGTCTGGCTGACGATTTCCTGCAAGGCGTGATCGGCCTCACGGCTGAGGTCGAAATGGCGCAAATGCGCCTGACCGAGGAAGTACAACTGGCGACCGAGATAGACGTGACCGTCCTTGCCCACCGGCTCGAGAATCCGCCGCTCAAGCAGTGAGGCGACCAGTTCATAAACCGTGGATTTCGGGCTGCCGATGCCGTTGGCGATGTCATTCGGGCGCAGCGGCTGGCCGATCTCCTTGAGGAAATCGAGGATATCGAACGCCCGATCCAGACCGCGTGCCCGGCGTTTGATGGTGTCTTCGGTCATTTCATTGGGTTCCCATAAAAGATGCCGGGATGGTAACTGGGCCTTGGTGTTGTGTCAGTGAGAATGCTGCCCTCACCCCCCGCCCTCTCCCCGAGGGAGAGGGAGCCTGACCGCATTGATGCAAACGTCTTTGTCTAGCGCAAAAATCTGCATCGATACAAATCAGTCCCCTCTCCCTCGGGAGTGGGCTAGGCTAGGGTGAGGGGCTACTATCTGCGCGACACCCCAACCCTCAAGTGATCAAACCTTCTTCTTGTACGCGATACAGTCAATCTCAACCTTGCAATCGACCATCATGTGCGCCTGCACACACGCCCGAGCCGGTGCATGTTCAGGCTTGAAGTACTCGCCAAAAACCTTGTTGAAACTCGAGAAATCCCGCGGATCGTCCAGCCACACCCCGGCCCGTACCACGTCTTCGAGGCCATAACCGGCCTCTTCGAGAATCGCGATCAAATTCTTCATGGTCTGGTGCGTCTGCTCGACGATACCGCCGACAATGATCTCGCCATCCACGGCCGGCACCTGGCCGGAAACGTGCAGCCAGCCATCGGCTTCAACCGCGCGGGCGAATGGTCGAGGCTGGCCGCCTGCGGCGGTGCTGCCGGTGCCGTATCGAGTAATGCTCATGAATGTTGCTCCTGAATGAAAAAGTGAACAGTCAAAACCGCGTGCTTTTGAGAAATTCCGCCAGACGCGGCGATTGCGGGCGTTCGAACAGTTCCTTGGGAGGCCCCTGCTCTTCGATCCGCCCCTGATTCATGAATACGATCTTGTCCGAGACCTCGAAGGCGAAACGCATCTCGTGGGTCACCAGCAACATGGTCATGCCGTCCTCGGCGAGGCCCTTGATCACGCTCAGCACTTCGCCGACCAGTTCCGGATCGAGGGCCGAAGTGACTTCATCGAACAGCATCAGGCTCGGGTTCATCGCAATCGCGCGAGCAATCGCCACGCGCTGCTGCTGCCCACCAGACAGTTGACCGGGAAAGTGATTGCGCCGCTCCAGCAGGCCAACGCGCTCCAGCCATTTTTCGGCCAGCGCCACGGCTTCGTCCTTGTGCAGCTTCTTGACCTTGAGCAAGCCCAGAGTGACGTTCTGCAACGCGGTCAGATGCGGGAACAGGTTGAACTGCTGAAACGCCATGCCGGTCATCGCGCGATGACGGGCGATGACTTTTTCCGCATGGCGCACGCGCTTGCCGTTGCTTTCGTCATAGCCGATCGATTCGCCGTCGAGCAGGATCTGCCCGCCCTGAAATTCTTCAAGCATGTTCACGCAACGCAGCAGCGTGGTCTTGCCCGAACCGCTGGAGCCGATCAGCGTCACCACGTTGCCGCGCTGCATGCTCAGATCGACACCCTTGAGCACTTCGACTGCGCCGTATTGTTTGTGCAGGCCGCGAATGTCCAGCAGCGGTTGCGCGTTGGAAATATCAGTCTGAGTCATGGCAAAGCCACCCGCTTTTCAATGTGCCGGCCGAGTAACTCGATGCCGAAGTTGATGACGAAAAACAGAAACCCGGCGAACAGGTAAAACTCCAGAGTCATGAAGGTGCGGGCGATGATTTGCTGAGTGCTGAGCAGCAACTCGGCCACGCCGATCACCGAGAGCAAGGTCGAAGCCTTGACGATTTCCGTGGAGGAGTTGACCCAGGTCGGCAGGATCTGCCGCAGCGCTTGCGGCAACAGCACGTAACCGAGGGATTGATAAAACGTCAGGCCGATGGCCTTGCCCGCTTCCATCTGCCCGCGCGGCAACGCCTGCAATGCACCGCGCACAATTTCCGCGACGTGCGAGCCGCAGAACAGCGTCAGCCCCAATGCACCCGCCTGAAATGCGCTGATCTGCCATCCGAGTGCCGGCGCCATATAGAAGCAGGCCAGCACCAGTACAAACACCGGCGTGCCGCGAATCAGATCGACGTACAGCCGAAACGGCGCGCGCATCCAGAACTTGCCGTAAGTCAGCACCAGACCGGCGAATACGCCAAGCACGGTGCCGAACAAAATCGCCAGCGCCGACACTTGCACGCTGGTCAAAAAGCCCTGCCACAGGGTTTCGCGGGCAATCCACAACTCGTTTAACCAACTGGGAGATGGGTACATTTCGGCCTCCTATCGGCGGATCGCCAGACGCTGCTCGAGATAGCGCAGCAGCATGGCGATGAGGTAACAGGCCGCGACATACAACGCCGTGGTGACCATCCAGGTTTCAATCACCCGGTAGCTCTCGACGTTGATCTTGCGCGCGTAATAGGTCAGCTCCGGCACCGCAATCGCGGCGGCCAGCGAGGTGTCCTTGAACAGTGAAATGAAGTTGTTCGACAGCGCTGGCAATACGTTGCGCAGCATCACCGGCACGGTCACGTAAGCTTTGACCTGCCATTCGCCGAGGCCGATGGCCAAGCCCGCTTCGCGCTGGCCTCTGGGAATACTCAACAAGCCACCACGGAACACCTCGGTCAGGTACGCCCCGGCATACAGCGAGAGCGTGATGATGAACGAGGGAATCTTGTCCAGGCGGATTCCGAGGCTGGGCAGCGCAAAGTAGATCAACAGAATCAACACCAGAATCGGCGTGTTACGGATCACCGTCACATACACCGAGGCCAGCACCCGCAAGGCGCGATGCTTCGAGAGCAAGGCAAACGCCATCAGCAGGCCGATCACGCAGCCGATGGCGATCGACACCAGTGCCAGTTGCAGGCCCAGACCGAGCCCCGCCAGCAAGGTGTCGAAATCGCGCCACACGGCGGCAAAGTTCAACTGATAGTTCATGGTCGGCAGTACCTTGAGCGGGGCACATCAGAGCGCCCCACTCTCACGGGATCATTTGAATTCGACTGGGAAACCGATGGCGGGCGATGACAGATCCACACCGAACCACTGCTTGAACGAGGCCGCGTAAGTCGGGAATTCCACGCCGGTCATGGCTTCATGCAGCGCCGTGTTGACGAAGTTCAGCCAATCCTGATCGCCGCGTTCGACGGCGCAAGCGTAGGTCTGCGGGCTCCAGGCATACGTCGGGCTGCGATAGCGGCCGGGGTTCTGCACCATCAGGTATTTGACCGAAGACTGATCGGTGGCGGCGGCATCGGCGCGGCCGGAATTCACCGCCTGATACATCAGGTCGACGCTTTCGTACTGATCGACCTTGGCCTTGGGCAGCGCCTGATGCACCAGTTCTTCGGCGTACACGTTTTGCAGCACGGCGACGGTCACGCCGTCACCGCCGGCCTGCAGGTCTTCGATTTCCTTGTACTTGCTGTTGTTCGGCAGCAGCAGGCCGACGCCTTCGCGGTAATACGGCAGCGTGAATGCCACTTGCTGCGCACGGCTGGCGGTGACGGTGATGAACTGGCAGCTCATGTCGACCTTGTCGGTCAGCAGATTGGGAATCCGCGCATCGGACGACTGCACCACGAACTCGACCTTGCTCGGGTCGTTGAACAAACCTTTGGCCACCATCCTGGCGATGTCGATATCAAAACCCTGCAACTTGCCGTCCGCGCCTTGGAAGTGCCAAGGGGCGTTGGTGCTGCCGGTGCCCACAATCAATTTGCCACGGGCCAGCACTGTATCGAGCTTGCCCTCTGCCGCTTGGGCCGCGCCCATGAAAGCGGACGAAGCCGCGAGAACAAACGCACACGTTTTGAACAAGGAAAGTCGGCGATGCATGGCAAGCACTCCAGGATGATGTTTATTCCGCTATACCGGAACACGGTTTGTCACAACGGAATAGACAGCAGAAAGTGTGCCACAGGCTTGCCGGGAAATCTTGCGAAAGGGGAAAAATCAGATAATTCAGTTAGTTGATAGCTGCCGGAATCTGCACTCCGCTGCTTATCGCTGGCGGGCATCGCTACCGAACCCTACGTAGTGGGAAGTAACGCCACGTTCAGGTGCATCGCATCGGAACCAAGCAATCAGTTGATCTGCGGCGGGAGGCAGTGACCGCTCATCGGATTACCTGCTTGACCTGTCAGATCTGACAGTTGTCAATCCAAAGGATTGAATCGCCTAATTGCACTGCCCCCAAAAGGGCTGCACACACCTCTAACCAGCGATTCCAATAAGGATATTTGTAATGGTCAATCTTGTTCAAAACGGCGATTTCGCGCAGCAAGACGAATACTGGAAAACCAGTAATCCACAAGACGTGAGTTATCCAGGCGAGCATTGTGAAATCGCCCCTCCGAGCTCGATCAGTCAGGACGTTTTAATCGATAACGCTACGAATCTCATGCTGTCAGCACGAATGAAAACAGATCAGGGTTTCGCCGGTAGTGTCTCACTTCAGCCGCATCCCACCGGCCCTGTTACAAACCTGGATGTCGGTGGCAGTCAGGCGTGGACTATTAAGTTCGCAGCCATCACAGTCCCGGCCGGGACGATCAAGGTCACCGTCAAGCTTGAAGCAAACGATGGTGCGTTCGGCACGAAGGGCGCTTACTTCAGTGATGTGGCGCTAGTTCAACTGCCTTGATGCGCCGCTGAGCTGCGACAAGCGAGCGATCACTGGGTCGCTCGCTTTATTAAACGTGAATGCCTCGCGGACATATTTCCGAGGAAAGAGTTTGCAATGAACTCGATAGCCCCTTACTCAGCGCTTCCCCCTACATACCGCAAAGCGTTGAAAACCTGGCGTCCGGTGATCTTCTACTTCGCCAACGAACACTGCCCCGCCTGCGAATGGGCCGGGCCGATTTTCAAGCAGATCGCCGAGCCGTACCGGCACCGCGCCGATATCTACATGCTCGATACCAGCCAATCGCCGCGCCATCCGCTGGTGACCGGCACGCCAACGGTACTGTTCTGCAAGGACGGCAGGTTGGTGAAGAAACTCAAGGGTATTGGTACGCCAGAGACCCTGGCCGCGGACGTTGCCCGGCACATTGGCAGGACCAAGGCGCCGACAGTGCGGCGCAAACCGCGGCATGATTTGAGTTGGCTTCATCAAGCGCTGCGTGACCTTTGCACCATTTCTCGTGCGCGAAGGTCTGCGCGCGCCTGAAAGATTGCCATCGCTGGCAGGCCAGCTCCCACAGTGTCTGGCGGTGAGCACAAATTTTGTGAACAACCGAAATCCCTGTGGGAGCTGGCTTGCCAGCGATTAGGGCCGCACGGGCACAACGTACTCCCGGCGCCTTACGCCGCCTCACGCACCAACAACACGCGCGTAACCCGCCGCTCTTCCACCGCGACCACGGTCATGCGCCAGCCATCGTGTTGCAGTCGATCGCCAATCATCGGCAAGCGATCCAGCAGGCTCATGACCAACCCGGCGAGGGTCTGATAATCCTCAGTCGGTTCCGCGCCGAACCCGGTGTGCTGACGGATGCGCGTCAAGTTCAACGCGCCGCTGACCATGTACCCGCCCTGCTCCGCGACCACGTCCGGGCCGGCGATTTCGCTGGCGTCCGGCAGTTCACCGGCAATCGATTCGAGAATGTCGGTCATGGTCAACACGCCGACGAAGTCGCCGAATTCGTTGACCACGAACGCGATATGCGTCGATGCCGCGCGCATCTGTTCCAGCGCATTAAGGATCGAGTAGCTGTCGAGCAGGTTCAGGGGTTTGCGCGCCAGGTGTTCAAGGTTCGGCTCGTGGCCGGCCAGATACTCCTTGAGCAGTTCCTTTTTATGCACGAAGCCCAACGGTTCATCCACCGCACCGTTGCGAATCAGCGGCAAGCGCGAGTAGGACGAATGCATCAACCGTGTGCGAATCGCATCGGCGTCATCGGCCAGATCGATGTAATCAACATCCGCACGCACGGTCATCAAGGTGCGGATCGGGCGCTCGGCCAGTTGCAGTACGCCGCTGATCATCACCCGCTCGCGGCGGTCAAACAGTTGCGCAGCAGGCTTCTCGCCGTCGTCCAGCAAATCGGAAATTTCCTCGCCGACTTCTTCTTCGGCCATTTTGCGCCCGCCCAACAAGCTCAGCACCGCATGCGCCGTACGCTCACGCATCGGCCGCAAGCCCTGCATCGAACGTTTGCGCCGAGCGCGGGCGATCTGGTTGAACACCTCGATCAGGATCGAGAAACCGATGGCCGCATACAGATAGCCTTTCGGAATGTGGAAGCCCAGGCCTTCGGCGGTCAGGGCGAAACCGATCATCATCAGGAAGCCCAGACACAGCATGATCACCGTCGGGTGCGCGTTGACGAAGCGCGTCAGCGGCTTGCTGGCGACGATCATCACACCGATGGAAACCACCACGGCGATCATCATCACCGACAGCTCATCGACCATGCCCACGGCGGTAATCACCGCGTCCAGCGAGAACACCGCATCCAGCACCACGATCTGCGCAACGATTGGCCAGAACAGCGCATAAGCAGCGTTGGTCGAGCGCTGGCCGATATTACCTTCCAGTCGTTCGTGCAACTCCATGGTCGCCTTGAACAACAGGAACACACCACCGAACAGCATGATCAGGTCACGGCCGGAGAAGCTCTTGTCAAACACCTCGAACAGCGGCTGCGTCAGGGTGACCAACCACGAAATACTCGCCAGCAAGCCCAGACGCATGATCAACGCCAGCGACAGGCCGATGATCCGCGCACGATCGCGCTGATGCGGCGGCAGTTTGTCCGCGAGAATTGCGATGAACACCAGGTTGTCGATACCCAGCACCAGTTCCAGCACGATCAATGTCGCCAGGCCCAGCCAGGCCGTGGGATCCGCTAACCATTCCATATTTTGTCTCGATCTCTCTCAGTGAATTCAGGCTGCCGGACACGGCAAAGCGCGGCGCGAAAGCTCGAAGGCTGCGCCATCAACCATAGACGGGTGTCGGAAAACTGGATGCTGCGAGTGCGTCAAGACCGCGCCGTGGCGCGAGGGGAATGGACAACTGGGAGGCTCCAAAACGGTGTTCATGCAAATCCTGAAAGAAAAATGGCCTTGGAGCGTACAGGCTGTAGTGACTTTCCCCACAGTCTGAAATCATTTCAAAATCTGTATTTCCTTTGGAAGCTCCAGGGTATTCAACGCCCTGCAAATCGCAATCGAGACAACTTCCGTAAATCCCCTTCGGTGAAATAATCGTTCGTCCAACGATCATCCAGCGCTAATGGACTCACCTGTTTCAAAGCAAGTTTCTTCGCGAAATAGCGAAAGCGGTAATGCTCATAGAACCTCAGCAATTCCAGGCCATAGCGATCCGCCAGATCGGTGTCGCCGCGAATGATCAGGTAGTTCTCGTCATTGCCGTTGCTGGCCGAGGCGCTGAGGTTGTGGCTGCCGCTGATGATGGTCGGCGCGTCTGTGGTGAAGTCGGTGACTACCGCTTTGGTATGCACCAGCAGATTGCCCTTCTGGCCTTTCATGTTCTCGCGCAGCCAGCCTTCGAGGCCGGTGTTGAGCAATGCAGTGGCAGCGAATTCGGCAGTGCGATCAGCGTGAAAACCGGTGATGCGGCTGACGGTGTTTTGCAGGCCGTAGCGCAGGATGTCGTCGTGGGGTTGGCCGAGCAAGGCGTTGAGGATCGCGTCGGGCAAACTGAATGCTGTGACGAACAGCAAGTCTTTTTTCGCTGCTTCGATGATCTCGACGAATTCACGCAAATCACCGCCGCCCGTGCGTGGCGAGAAGCCGACAAACAACGGCTGCGCCGGGTCCATCGGGTTGCTGGCGGTGATCCAGTCGCGGGTGGCGCCGATGTCATCCGGTTTGGCCCAGATCTGTTCGAAGGTTTGCAGGTAGCTGGCGCCGACCGCAGCGTCATCCAGCACATGCACCACGTTGGCCTGGCGATAAACTCCGTTGGCGGTGAAGTTGGTGCTGCCGCACAGCACCGCTTGCGGCTGGCGCTGACCCTCGGCGTCAAACCGACTGAGGACGATGAATTTGTTATGGAAGATGTTGTGCGTCACGCGCCCGCGCTTGCTCGCTGCGGGTAACTTCGCGAGGCTGGCCTCGTTGATCAAGGTGTCTTCGTCATCCGGTCTGGCGTGATACAGCACGCGCACCTGCACTCCGCGCTCGAACGCTGCATTCACCGTATCGACGATGGCTTGCAACTGATACTCGTAGATCGCGATGTCCAGCGCCCACTGGCCGTCGACGGCTCGTCCAATAAAATCTTGAAGCCGCCCGAGCAAACCGTTTTCCAGCCATTGGCGGGCGGCGTCGGGCCAGGCTTCGATGGGCATGTTTCGGTTGGCACTGATCTGCGCATCGAGTTCTGGAAACTTGCGCTGGAACGCCTGACTGGCCGCCACCGCGCGGTTGAAGATCACGCTTTGGTTGAGCGGCTGACCGTCGTCCGAAGTCACGGTCAGTTCCAGCGATTCACCCAGTTGCGGCGCATCCGGCGTGCCGTAGGCCAGGTGCACGCGATAGTGAATGGTCATCCCCGGATTGACCGCGTAATCGGCCCAGCGGAATTTTTGCAGCGGCGCCAGATCGCTCGGCGTCGCGTGAAACTGTGGGAAAGTGTGGGCCTTGCCGGGAAACGTCAGGCTGTTGAACAGAAACAGCCACGGCTTGGCGCCTTGCTGCTTCTCGATCGCGAATCCGAGCAAGCCTTGGCGCCGAGATTCGGCAAGGTCCATGGCCAGCAGCACGCCGTTGGTACCGGCGTAGGCTTTGACGCGAAAATCATCCTGAGGATTGGTGACCGTTACGCGCATGCTTCACTCCTTGTGAATGGGCTTGGCGCAGCATAGACCTCAAATGGATCTACAAGTCGTCGATGTGCCGGTAATCGGCAGCCAACGCATGCGCGAGTTGCTGCGCGCGGCCCAGCCGAATCGGCCCGCGTTCGATATCGATCAATAGTCCCGGACAGGCCAGCGCCGGCAGCGCTGGCAGATCTTTCAAGCGTCCATCCGTTACCACCAGCAAGCGCTGCTGCTCGGCGGGAAAGCGCTTGCGCCGCAGCGTCAGCCATTGCTCGGCCTGACTCAATGCCGCGAGCAATGGCGTACCGCCTCCGGCGCCTAATCCATCGAGCCACAGGCTTAAACCTTTGCTGGCTTTGAGGCCCTGTACCTGCCATTTCGGCGTCGCGCCGCTGGCGGTCAACAGTGCAAGGCGCGCGCGTTGCCGGTAAGCGTCGTCGAACAGTTGCGCGAGCAATCCCTTGGCATCGCTCAAGGCTTGGTGCCTGCGAGTCGAGGCCGAGGCATCGACGATCACCAGCCACAATTCATGCGGCGTGCGCGTGCGCAACTGGAACAGCAGATCCGCACGCACTTTCGGCCGCCCATTGAGCAAGGTGCCGGGCCAATTCACTGAACCGCTGCGAGCGGTATGACGCTTGCCTTGTCGGCCGTTATCCAGGCGCCCGGCACGGGGTCTGGCATTCGCCCCCGCATCGGATCGGGGACGAATGCCTAAGGCTTTTTTGGCCAGCTCGGCACTTCGCGGCGAGCGCCGGTGGCCAGTGCCGGAGCGGGCATTTCACCCCATTGGCCCTGGCCTTCGCTGGGGTTGCTCTGGGCGTTGGACGGGGATTGCGCAGGTGGTTGCGCACTGGACGTTTGTTGCTCACGACGACGGTGACGCAGAGCGAATTCGGCGACAGCATCGATGTCTTGCTCGGCAATCACCTCGGCCCCGCGCAATGCCGCATGCGCCCGGGCGGCACGCAGCCACACCAGATCGGCGCGTAACCCATCGACGCCAGCAGCGAAGCAACGCTCGGTGATTGCCGACAACGCCTGATCATCCAGAGGAATGCTTGCCAACGCGTTACGAGCGTTTTCGCAACGTTCGCGCAAGGCTTGTTGTTCGGCTTCCCACTGCGTGCAGAAGGCCTGCGGATCGCTATCAAAATCGAGTCGACGCCGGATGATCTGGCCACGTTCGCTCGGCACAGTGTGGCCGCTGAGCGCCACGTTCAGGCCAAAGCGATCGAGCAGTTGCGGCCGCAACTCGCCCTCTTCCGGGTTCATGGTGCCGATCAGTACAAACTTCGCCGAATGCCGATGGGAGATGCCATCGCGCTCGATCAGATTGGTGCCGCTGGCGGCGACGTCGAGTAGCAGATCGACCAGATGATCCGGCAGCAGATTCACTTCATCGACGTACAGCACGCCGCCGTCGGCCTTGGCCAGCACACCGGGGGAAAACTGCGCACGACCTTCGCTCAGGGCCGCGTCGAGGTCGAGGGTACCGACTAGCCGTTCTTCGGTGGCACCCAGTGGCAAGGTGACGAATTGGCCGCTGGCGAGTAAGTCCGCGAGGCCTCGGGCCAGCGTGGATTTGGCCATGCCGCGTGGACCTTCAATGAGTACGCCGCCGATTTTCGGGTCGATGGCGGTGAGGTACAGAGCGAGTTTCAAGTCATCGGCGCCGACCACGGCGGAGAGTGGGAAATGTGGGGTTTCGGTCATTTGCGGGTTCTCTTTCGTGGTCGGTGGTGGTCTAGAGTTTTGTGGGGTGTCAGGGGGGCTGCCCTCACCCTAGCCCTCTCCCAGAGGGAGAGGGGATCGATTGGGGGATATTGACGCTTTACGTCGACCTGAGCGACTTGCTGTGAATCCATAATCGGCTGGATCGTTCAGGTCGATGTACCTTTTGGAACAACTCGGTCGGCCCCCTCTCCCTTCGGGAGAGGGCTGGGGTGAGGGTCCGCTGGTAAAACCCTCATCCATCCTCTTCTATATCCAACAGCAGATTTTCCAGCGCCTCTTTATAGGCCCCCGGTTCCTGCCACATCCCGCGCTGCTGCGCCTCCAGCATCCGCTCAGTCATATCGCGCAACGCATGCGGATTATGCTCCCGCACAAACTCGCGGGTCGCCGGGTCGAGCAAATACGCGTCCGCCAACAACGCGTATTGATGATCATCGATCAACTGCGTCGTAGCGTCGAACGCGAACAGGTTATCCACGGTCGCCGCCAACTCGAACGCGCCTTTGTAGCCGTGGCGCTTGACCCCGTCGATCCACTTCGGATTCGCCGCCCGCGAGCGGATCACCCGGTTCAGTTCTTCTTTCAAGGTGCGAATTTTCGGCAGATCCGGCTGGCTATGGTCGCCGTGATAACTCGCAGCTGCTTCACCGCGCAGGGTTTCCACCGCTGCAAGCATGCCGCCCTGGAACTGGTAGTAATCGTTGGAATCGAGCAGGTCGTGTTCGCGGTTGTCCTGATTTTGCAACACAGCTTGCACCTGGCTCAGGCGCTGGACGAACTGTTCGCGGGCGGCGGTGCCTTCGTCGGAGCCGCCGTAAGCGTAGGCGCCCCAGTTCAAGTAAACCTCGGCCAGATCTTCGCGGCTCTGCCACAGGCGCCCGTCGATGGCGCCCTGCACACCTGCGCCATAGGCACCGGG
This sequence comes from Pseudomonas sp. TWP3-1, assembly GCF_049896625.1. Taxonomy (NCBI): domain Bacteria; kingdom Pseudomonadati; phylum Pseudomonadota; class Gammaproteobacteria; order Pseudomonadales; family Pseudomonadaceae; genus Pseudomonas; species Pseudomonas sp. TWP3-1. The sequence goes on along the minus strand of NZ_JAFCUQ010000016.1, from coordinate 47,935 downwards.
TTTGGCACCGAAAATGCGCCAGCCGGCCTGACGTCGCGCGGCTTCTTCGTCCAATCCTGACTGCTGGAGCGCTACACGCTCGGCACGTACTTTGGCGGCCAACGGATTGAGGTCGTCCGGTTCGTCCAGTTCGGCGACCGCTTGTACGGCGGCGTCGAACAGGCGGATCAGGTTGGCGAAGGCATCGCGGAAGAATCCCGAAACCCGCAGCGTGACATCGACGCGCGGGCGGTCGAGCAGGCTCAGCGGCAGGATCTCGAAATCGTCCACACGCTGGCTGCCGGTGGCCCACACCGGGCGCACGCCCATCAGCGCCATGGCCTGCGCGATGTCGTCGCCACCGGTGCGCATGGTCGCCGTGCCCCACACCGAGAGGCCGAGCTGGCGCAGGTGATCGCCGTGGTCCTGCAAGTGCCGCTCAAGAATCAGCGTCGCCGACTGGAAGCCGATGCGCCACGCGGTGGTGGTCGGTAGATTGCGTACGTCCACCGAATAGAAATTGCGTCCGGTCGGCAGCACGTCGAGGCGACCGCGACTCGGCGCGCCGCTCGGGCCGGCGGGGACGAAACGACCGCTGAGTGCGTCAAGCAGGCCGCGCATTTCGGCGGGGCCGCAGGCGTCGAGGCGTGGAGCAACAACTTCGCGCAGGCTATCGATGATTGCGCGAACGTCGGCCCACCACGCATCCTGTGGGAGCGGCGGTGTCTGCTCGATCAATTGCGCGGCGAACAATTCCAGACGTTCGCGGGTATCGCCTGCGGTGCGCCAGAGTTCTTCGCTGACCGCTTGCAACAGCGGAGGCCGCGGCCCAACCCAAGGCTCAGCCAACGCATAATCCAACGGATCAAAACCCAGCTCAAAACCCTTGGCCAACGCACGCAACAAACTCGACTGCGCGCCCTTGCCGTCGCCACGCGGAATGCGCAGCAGCGCCAACAACGTGTCGATACGCAACCGCCCACTCGGCGATTCACCAAAGATGTGCAAGCCATCGCGAATTTGCGATTCCTTCAGATCACATAAATACGTGTCCAGACGCGGCAACCAGATCGCCGCATCGGAGTCACTGTCGAGGCCATCATCCAGTTGCAACTCACGGTCGATCTGCGTCTCGCGCACCAGTTGCAGAATGTCGCGTTGCAATTCGCGGGCGCGGCGTGGATCGAGCAGTTGCGCTTCGTAATATTCGTCGGCCAACAGTTCCAGATTGCGCAGCGGGCCGTAGGTTTCGGCGCGGGTCAGCGGCGGCATCAAGTGATCGATGATCACCGCCTGAGTCCGGCGTTTGGCCTGGGCGCCCTCGCCCGGATCGTTGACGATAAATGGATAGATGTTCGGCAGCGGCCCGAGCAATGCGTCCGGCCAACAGTTCTCCGACAGGCCGACGCCCTTGCCCGGTAGCCATTCGAGGTTGCCGTGCTTGCCGACGTGGATCACACCGTGTGCGCCGTAGGTCTGGCGCAACCAGAAATAGAACGCCAGATAGGCGTGCGGCGGCACCAGATCAGGGTCGTGATACACCGCGCTCGGGTCGACCTGATACCCACGTGCCGGTTGAATGCCGACGAAGGTCAGGCCGAAGCGCAAACCGGCGATCATCATCCGTCCATCGCGACACATCGGATCGGTTTGCGGCGTGCCCCAGCGTTCCAGCACCGCCGCGCGATTGGCTTCGGGCAGGGCGTTGAACATTGTCAGGTAGTCATCCATCGCCAGACTTTGCTGGCATGGACGCTGATCGAGAGTATCGAGGTCATTACTGACGCCGCCGAGCAATTGCTGAATCAACTCAGTGCCGCTGCCCGGCAACTCGCTCGGCAGCGGATAGCCCTCAGCCTGCAAAGCACGAAGAATATTCAGCGCGGCTGCCGGGGTGTCGAGCCCGACGCCGTTGCCAATCCGCCCATCACGAGTCGGGTAGTTGGCGAGGATCAAAGCGATGCGTTTTTCTGCGTTCGGCACGCGTGCCAGATCGATCCAGCGCCGCGCCAGTTGCGCGACGAAATCCATACGTTCGGGTTGCGCGCGGTAGCAGACCACATCCGATTGACTGCGCTCGCTGCGCCAGGCCAGATCCTTGAAGCTGATCGGCCGGCTGATAATGCGCCCGTCCAGCTCCGGCAAGGCAATGTGCATCGCCAGATCACGCGGGCCGAGGCCTTGCTCGCTGGCGCGCCAGCCGGGCTCGTTGTCCTGCGCACAGATCGCCTGAATCACCGGAATGTTGCGACGAAACGGCCGCAGATGCGGCGCTTCCGGGCTGGACTGGGCGAACCCGGTGGTGTTCAAAATCACCCCGGCCTCGACTTCATCCAGCCAGTCCTCGACCACCGACAGGCAGCCAGGCTCTTTCAGACTGGCGACGGCAATCGGCAGCGGATTAAGCCCCGCTGCCTGCAAGTGCTGGCAGAACACATCAATGAACGCCGTGTTCGCCGCCTGCAAATGCGAGCGATAAAACAACACCGCCGCGACCGGTTGCTCCGGCAACCAATCGGCTTGCCAGTCACTCAGTGCGGCGGTGCTTTTATGTGGGTGGTAAATCGCCGTGCGCGGCAGGGTTTGTGGCTCGCCCCACGGGTAATCGCGGTCGAGCCAAAGGTTGGCCATACACCGGAAGAAATCCAGCGCATTGCCCATGCCGCCCTGACGCAAGAATTGCCAGAGCCGGTCACGATCCTCGGCATTAACGGTGCTCAGATCGCTGAGTTCCGGATCGGGCCGGTCATCGCCCGGCACCAGAATCACCTGCACGCCGCGCTCGGACAGTTCGACCAGACGCTCGACGCCGTAACGCCAATAACCAATCCCGCCGTGCAGCGAAATCAGAATGACTTTGGCGTGACGCAATACTTCGTCGACATACAGATCGACCGAGGCGTGATTCTGCACCTGCATCGGATTGGCCAGGCGCACGCTCGGGTAATCTTCCGGCAGTTGCTGCGCGGCTTCGGCGAGCAGCGCCAGGCTGGAATCGCCGCTGCACAGGATCACCAGTTCGGCGGGAGTTTGTCCGAGGTCGGCAATGTTGTCATCCGAGACGAATCCGCCGGGCTGGGTCCTGAGCAGGTGCATGGCTTAAACGCTGAGTGCGGCGCGCAATTGCGCTTCGAGTTGTGCGGCGTCGAGTTCCTGACCGATCAACACCAGACGCGTAACCCGCGCTTCATCGGCACCCCACTGACGGTCGAAGTGCTTGTCGAAACGCGTGCCCACACCCTGAATCAGCAGGCGCATCGGCTTGTTCGGGATCGCAGCGAAACCTTTCACGCGCAGGATGCCGTGCTTGACCACCAGTTGCGTCAACGCGTCGAGCAGCAGGCTTTCGTCGGCTTGCGGCAGTTCGATGGAGATCGAATCGAAGGCGTCGTGATCGTGGTCATCGTGGTCGTCATCGCCTTCACCGTGGTGATGGTCGTGATGGCTGTGGCGGCTGTCGATGTGTTCTTCGGAACCGGCGCCGAGGCCGATCAACACGTCGAGTGGCACGCGACCACTGCTGGCTTCGATGATCTTCACCGCAGGCGGCAGTTCTTCGGCGACTTCCAGGCGCACGCGAGCGAGGTCTTCCGGGTTGATCAGGTCGCACTTGTTAAGGATGACGAGGTCGGCGCTGGCCAGTTGGTCGGCGAACAATTCGTGCAGCGGCGATTCGTGATCGAGGTTCGGATCGAGTTTGCGCTGGGCATCGACCTGATCCGGAAACGCGGCGAAGGTGCCGGCAGCCACAGCCGGGCTGTCGACCACGGTAATCACCGCATCCACCGTGCAGGCGCTGCGGATTTCCGGCCACTGGAAGGCTTGTACCAGTGGTTTGGGCAGGGCCAGGCCCGAGGTTTCAATGAGGATGTGGTCGAGGTCGCCGCGACGCGCAACCAGTTCGCGCATCACCGGGAAGAATTCTTCCTGAACCGTGCAGCACAGGCAGCCATTGGCCAGTTCATAGACGCGGCCGACCGCTTCTTCCTCGGAACAGCCGATGGTGCATTGCTTGAGGATTTCACCGTCGATGCCCAGCTCGCCAAACTCGTTGACGATCACCGCGATACGGCGGCCCTGCGCGTTGTCGAGCATGTGCCGCAGCAAGGTGGTTTTGCCCGATCCGAGGAAACCGGTAACGATGGTGACGGGGAGTTTGGCCAGTGTTTTCATCGGATGCCCTTTGGCAAGGTGGCGGGCATACGGGACGAGAACCGGCAGCGTGCGTGCGTGCCTGGAGAGTTCGCCACCGGATCACCCCGCCCGGTTTTAATTGAGAATCTGTGTCGAGGCAGGTCTCCTGGCTGACGGTGTTCAGGCACTGGGCCTGGCATTCGCTGCGCCTTCCCGCTGGCTCTGTCGGCAGAGTTGGCAGTGGCGTGGCAGCGAACAGCACCGTTCACAGTTGCGGGGGCAGCCGCGGCTTGGACCGCGTTCCCTTCTTAGCTTCGGCGTGGGCCGAAGAACCTCGAAGGGGCAAGGCTACGCATGGGTTGGTTGTGGGTCAATGGGCGTTGCTTTTTGGTCTTGTGAGCATATCCGTTGCTGCGGTGATGGCTTCTTAGGGTTCCGCCCTTACGGCGGGTCACCTTTTTCAAACGCCAAAAAGGTAACCCAAAAGGCTTCTCCCTGACGTACGGCACCTCGCTTAGGCTCAGTGTTCCCTCGCTACGGCGCCCATCAGGGGCATCGCCTCCGGTTTGCTGCGCTGCACCTCCTCTCGATGAATGCGGCTGCGCCGCACGGCGCTGCGCGCCTACCCCTGATGGACGCCTACGCTCGGCCTGCCGATGGGGCTGAGATCAAAATCAAAATCTAAAGCCAGATCAAAAGATCGCAGCCTTCGGCAGCTACAGGGGGTGTGGACATCCGCAAGAGATTGGTCGGCTGTCAGGCCGCCATCGCTGGCAAGCCAGCTCCCACAGTAGTGATTCTCGTACGCCGCATGCGGCGAAGCCGCCCCACTCAACGATGAGCGTTAGCTCGAGTAAAGCTTTTGATATCGAGCGCCCGTCGGCAGGCTGAGTGGAGGGATTGATCCGGGGGTGGGAGCGTAGCGACCGTTTGGCGCAGCCAAACACATCGAGAGGAGGTGCAGCGCAGCAAACCGGAGGCGATGCCCCCGGAACAATCCCGGAACGAAGGAACCCGAGCCACAGCGAGGGCCGAACGTCAGGGCAAAGCCTTTTGGGTTACCTTTTCGCTGGGCCGGCATCCCGGCGTTTGGAAAAGGTGACCCGCCGTAAGGGCGGACCCCTAATCCGCCATCACCAAAAAAACGGATCTGCCCCCATCCAATTGACTAAAATCCCCCCCTCATGCTCTCCTACACACCTTGTTACGGGTGCCCTTCACAGGGTGAAACGGGAAACCGGTGAATCATGTGCTTTACTCCAAAGCCATGTCAGTCCGGTGCTGCCCCCGCAACGGTAAGCGAGCGAAGCGTCAGATCCACTGTGCCATCGGCATGGGAAGGTGACGCTTGCAGGTCGGCCAACTGCCAACCCCTCGTGAGCCCGGAGACCGGCCCGCAACACACAGTGCGCATTTTGCGCCACTGAACATAACAACCCGCGGTGGGCGGGCGCTGTTTGAACCTCTGCGTGCCCGGCTCGCAGGGGTTTTCACGCGCTCTGTCACCCCGCTGACATTCCAGAGGGACGCGTCATGTCGATCATCAGCAGCAGCGGCAGCACTGACAAGAGTTTCGCCAGCACCAACACCTTGAGCCAACGCCTGACGGCCGCGATCTTCGCGTCGATCCTCGGTGCGTGCCTGGTCTACTTCGCCGGTTTTTCGCACATCGAAGCGGTGCACAACGCCGCGCACGATACCCGCCACAGCGCCGCGTTCCCGTGCCACTGAGACCTGACGACATGATCAAGCGTATTGCGCAAACCGCAGGTTTCACCGGTCTGCTGGCCGCCCTGCTCCTCACCCTGCTGCAAAGCTTCTGGGTTTCGCCGCTAATTTTGCAGGCCGAGACTTTCGAGAAGTCCGAAACTGTGACTGAGGTTCACGAACACGCCGCCGGCACCGCCGCGCACACCCACGATGGCGAAGCCTGGGAGCCGGCTGACGGCTGGCAGCGCGTGGTTTCGACCACTGGCGGCAATCTGGTGGTTGCAGTCGGTTTCGCGCTGATGCTCGCCGGTCTGTACACCCTGCGTGCGCCGACCAAAACTTCGCAGGGCTTGCTCTGGGGTCTGGCCGGTTACGCGACTTTCGTGCTGGCGCCGACCATGGGCCTGCCACCTGAATTGCCGGGCACTGCGGCGGCAGATCTGGCTTCGCGGCAGATGTGGTGGATCGGCACCGCGGCGTCCACCGCTGTCGGTCTATCGCTGATCGCGTTCAGCCGTCCCTGGTTGATGAAGGTTCTTGGCGTGGCGATCCTCGCAGTGCCACACGTGATCGGCGCGCCGCAACCGGAAGTGCATTCGATGCTCGCCCCGGAAGCACTGGAAGCACAGTTCAAAATCGCCTCGCAACTGACCAACGTCGCGTTCTGGCTGGCTCTGGGCCTGATCAGCGCCTGGTTGTTCCGGCGCAAGAGCCAAGGTCAATACCACGCATGACCGAAACTCGCGCAGCGCCGACCTTCGTGGTCGGCCTCGGCTGCCAGCGCGGCTGCCCGGCCAGTACGCTGCGCGCGTTGCTTGACCAGGCCTTGCAGGCCCATCGCATCGAACTCGACGCAGTCAAAGCCTTGGCCAGCATCGACCTGAAACGCGATGAACCTGGCCTTCAAGAACTGGCGGCACAACTGGCGCTGCCGCTGTTGTATTTCAGCAGCGAGGAACTTGCAAGTTATCAGCAACGCTTGAGTCACCATTCGCAAATCGCTTTTGAACGCACCGGCTGCTACGGCGTGGCGGAAAGTGCCGCTTTGGCGCTCGCCGAACAGCTAATCAGCGCCCCGGCAAAACTGCTGATTTCCCGGCAAAAATACGCGCAGGCAACACTGGCATTGGCTGGCGCAGCGTAAATTCCCGATAATCCATGCTTTCGATCATGAGCAATCTTCATCTGAAGACTGCTTGTGCAGCGTCTCTCCGCCCTATTCACAGGATTCAACGATGACCGTCTACTTCATCGGCGCTGGCCCCGGCGACCCGGAATTGATCACCGTCAAGGGCCAGCGGCTGATCCGCAATTGCCCGGTGATCATCTATGCCGGTTCGCTGGTGCCCGAAGCGGTGCTTGAAGGGCATCAGGCTGAAACGGTGGTCAACAGCGCGGAGCTGCATCTGGAGCAGATCATTGATCTGATCAAGATTGCGCATGCCAAGGGCCAGGACGTGGCGCGGGTCCATTCGGGTGATCCGAGTCTGTATGGCGCGATTGGTGAGCAGATTCGCTACTTGCGCGAGTTATCGATCCCGTTCGAGATCGTTCCCGGGGTGACAGCCACGGCGGCTTGCGCGGCGTTATTGGGCGCTGAGTTGACCTTGCCGGATGTTTCGCAGAGCGTGATTCTGACGCGCTATGCGGACAAGACTGCCATGCCGGCGGGTGAAGAGTTGGCCAGCCTGGCGCAGCATGGCGCGACCATGGCGATTCATCTTGGGGTCAATCATCTGGAGAAGATCCTGGTTGAATTGCTCCCGCATTACGGCGCTGACTGCCCGATTGCGGTGATTCACCGGGCGACTTGGCCGGATCAGGATTGGGTGGTGGGAACGCTGGACGATATCGCCGGGAAAGTAGCAGCCAAAGGGTTTCGACGTACGGCGCTGATTCTGGTCGGTCGCGTGTTGGGCAGCGATCATTTCAGCGAGTCGTCGCTATATCGTGCCGGGCATGCCCATCTTTACAGACCTTGAAAACAACTGTGGCGAGGGAGCTTGCTCCCGCTGGATCGCGAAGCGATCCCAAATTCAGACGGCGCATTCATCACGGGAAAATGCATCGCCTGGATTGTGACTGCTTCGCAGTCAAGCGGGAGCAAGCTCCCTCGCCACAGCACCGTTTTTTTATGGTCGCAGCGAACGCCTTAGTAGTAGGCGTTTTCTTTCTGCGTGTGGTCAGTCACGTCACGTACGCCTTTGAGCTCCGGAATACGCTCAAGCAAGGTGCGCTCGATACCTTCCTTCAAGGTGACGTCAGCCTGGCCGCAGCCCTGGCAACCGCCACCGAACTGCAACACGGCGATGCCGTCTTCGACCACATCGATCAGGCTGACCTGACCGCCGTGGCTGGCCAGCCCCGGATTGATCTCGGTTTGCAGGTAGTAGTTGATGCGCTCGTTGACCGGACTGTCGGCGTTGACCATCGGGACTTTGGCGTTTGGCGCCTTGATGGTCAGTTGGCCGCCCATGCGGTCGGTGGCGTAATCGACAACCGCGTCGTCGAGAAACGCTTCACTGAAGTTGTCGATGTAGGCGGTGAAGCTTTTCAGCCCCAGCGCGGTGTCTTCAGGTTTTTCTTCGCCCGGCTTGCAATAGGCAATGCAGGTTTCGGCGTACTGGGTGCCAGGCTGGGTGATGAAGACGCGGATGCCGATGCCTGGGGTGTTCTGCTTGGAGAGCAGATCGGCCAGGTAATCGTGGGCGGCGTCAGTAATGGTAATAGCGGTCATGGAAACTCCTCGCAGGCTTGGGCGGAGTTTACGCCAATCGGCGCGCGGCACAAAGTCCTAGTATTTACGTAGGAATAGTTCGCAATCGCCTAAGTCACTGATTTGTCGTCGACTCGGGCTTTAAGCCACTGATAGCTGCGTTTTTCCACCCATTCATAGCTCAACCACGAACCGACACCAATCGCCAGCGCACACACAACGAACATCAAATATGGGTTGATCGCATAACGGCTGGCAAGAAATCCGCCGGCCGACAATACCAGCACATGCATCAGGTACACCGAATACGAGCAATCACCGAGCAGTTTGAGTACCCGATTGCCTTCGACGTAACGCTCCAGCGCAATACACGCCATGACCAACACCGCGCTCGGCACGCCCCAATTGAATAATCTCGGCGCTGGTGGCAGCTGATAAATCGCGATCAACGCTGCGCCAATCCCGATCAACGGCAACCACAGCCCCGCGCCAATCCAGCCCCGGCGATAAAGCATACCGATACCGATCCCGAGCAAGAATTCATAAACGATGTCCGAGCGATAAAACTCGCTGACCCAGCCAAACCCGGTCCACGCCTGACACACCGCAAACAACAGCGCCGCCACCACCAACAGCCGCACCTGCAAGCGAAACAACAGCGCCCAGGCAAACAGCACGTAAAAGAGCATTTCGTAATTCAGTGTCCAGCCGACATTCAGGGTCGGATAAATCCCGTAGCCCCCCGGATTCTCGGTCGGAATAAATAGCAACGACGCCAGCACGTGACTCCAGTCCACCGACTGATCCGGCAACAGCGGCTGGGCGACCACCACCAGCAGCGCCATCAGCAGCGTGTACAGCCAATACGCCGGGACGATGCGAAACAGTCGATACAACAGAAAACGCGCCGGCGGCAGCGCTTTGCCTTCGGTCGACAGAAAAATCACCAGCCCGCTGATGACAAAGAAGATATCGACGCCCACCGCGCCTTTGTCGATGAACAACTGGCCGATCGGCCCACGCGCATTGAAGTCGAAGAAAATCTGCATGAAGTGATGGCAAACCACGGTCCAGGCCGCGAGCGCACGCAGGGCTTGCACTGAAATCAACATCGATTGCCCTCCCGTCCACTCCTCGAAAATCACCAAAAATCCAATGTAGGAGCTAGCCTGCTAGCTCCCACAGGGGGGATTTGCGGTGTTGCCTGGACGTGGGACAGCGGGCCTCGTGCAAAAGATCAAAGATTCTCGTAGCGGTTCATGTCCAGCACACCCTCTTCCACCGGCTCGGTTTCGTGGATGTACTGACTCAAGTCGTGGAAGTAAAACCAGAATTGTGGATGACTGCGGCGAATCCCCCAGCGCTCGACGATGCGTTCGAACTGCGCCTGATCACGAACGCTTTCCATGGCATCGACAAACGCCGGCACCTGATCCGCCGGGATGTTGAAAATGAAATTCGGATAACTGCTGAGCACCCCCGGATAGATCGTCAAGGTGTCCAGCCCCGGTTGATAGCGCAGCGATTCGCCGAGCAAAAACGCCACGTTGCTGTGCGCGCGGTTGCGCATCAGGCTGTACACCTCGCGTTTGCCGCTGTGGGTTTCGATGCGCAGCATGCTTGCTTCCGGCAGTTGATCGATGACCTTGAGGCCAGCGGCCGGACGCGAAGTCAGACGGCTCAGCGCCTGCTCGGCGTTTTGCAGTGCCGGATCGATATTCGGCCGCGAGCAGTAGGCGTTTGCGCAACGGTTGATCGGGTCGGGCCGCGCATTCAGGTCGCCATAACGGTTCAGCAACTGCAGGGCGAAATCACGTTTCGGGTCGTTTTCGTTGAGTTTCAGACCGGTCGGTTTGTCGTCGTCGATGGCTTCGTAATCCAGCCACATCTTGAACTGACCGCCACTTTGGTACCAATCGTTGAGGTAGTCATCGCGCGAATCGGCAGGCATCAGCCGCAGGAAATTCTGCTCGGCGCCATTGCGGATCAAGTCGAAATACAAGCGGGTTTGCGCCTGATGCGAGACATTGCCGAACACGTCGAAATTGACCGCCAACTGGTAATAGGTGCGCTCAAGCAGCGGGTAATCAAACAGCCACATCGTCTGCGGTACGTCGCCGATCAGACCTTTGGTCACCGAAGCGCTGTCGAAGTGACGGAAGACGCTCAGCAGCGCGTTGTCGTTTCCAGCCCACAACGTCGACCACCCCGGAGCTGGCAGATCAGCGTAACTATCGCGGCGCAAGGCTTCGTATTCGTTGCGCTTGTCACGGTAGTCGCGCCACAGGCCGAGAACGCTGCCAACATCGTCGTTCTGACCCGGCATCGCCAGCAACGGCGTGGCTTGGCCGCGATAGTTGGGGTCAGTGATGTACAGATCATGCTCGGGCGCCTGGAACAGCGCCCAGAAATTGTCGCGGATCACATCGGTTGCGATCTGCCCGCGACACACCGGCCCGCGAATAAAGGTGCGCACGAAGTATTCGGCGTTATCGAGCATGAACTGATAACGCGCCTGCGCCGGAATCGCCTCAAACGTGGCAAAGGGATTGGCCCGGCTCTGCGGCCCGTAACCCGGCAAGGCGTTGACCTGCCATTTGCCGCTGTAGAACAGACTCTTGACCCGCGCCATCTTCGCCGCGCTGAGCGGATAGGTGATGTGGGTTTTGTGCACGATCACGCCCTGCACCGGCCACAAGCGGTAGTAAACCTGCGTGCCGGGATCGTCGTTCGGACGGCGGGTGGCGATCAGATCAATCGGCTGACCGCTCGGCGTGCGCGAGCGCACCCACTGAAAGTAATGCCCCGGCTCGCCGTCCTTGAAGTAGATATGGGCCAGATACAAGTGCTCGAACAACCAGCGTCCGACCAGACTTTCCCGCGCACCGGGGCGGTTCAGCAGATTTTCCCATTGCACGATCTGCAGTGCTTCCTGTGCGCTCGGCGCCAGGCCTTGTTCATCGATCGGCGCACCCGAGGCGAGCCAGCGTTGCAGGGTCTGGTATTGCTGATCGGTCAGACCGGTGACCGCCAGCGGCATGCCCTCCTTCGGATGAGCGCCCGCATAACCCTCGAACTCGCCCGGCATTGCACAGGTATTGGCGCGATTGAGTCCCAGCACGATCTCTGGCGGGAGTTTGGCATTGGGCTGCAACGGGCTGTTGTGACCAAGTTCCAACATGCGCGCCATCAGGTTTGCCTGGCTGCCCTGAGCATCGAGCACCGAATAGAAGCCCTTCTGTTGCCAGGCACGCTTGCCGAAAGCGTCATAGAACAGTCGGGTGGTCGGCGCCGCTTGCGTGCGCTCACCGTCGTAGACCGGCAGCTTGCTCGCACCGCGCGCCACACCTTCGCCGCTGCCCAGATTGAGCTGGCAGGCAGAGTCGTAGCACGCATGGCAGGCCACGCACTTCTCGGTGAAGATCGGTTGAATATCGCGGGTGTAGGAAATCGCAGACGAGCTAGCCAGATCTTGCGCCGCAGCGCCCCAGCTCAATAACAGCAATGCAATGCTGATGATGCGGTGCGACATGTGGCGGGTCCGGTGTTGAGAAAAAAAGTTCGCGATTCTACCGTTATGACGCTCGTACCAACATGAACGATATTCATGCAAACCAGCCACATACTCCAAAAGCGCACAGGTTTGTTATGATCCCGGCCCTTCGTCATGGTCTTTTCGAGTAGTCCCAATGTCCGATCGCAGCGTCCGTCTTCAAGCTCTCAAGCAAGCTCTCAAAGAGCGCATCCTGATTCTGGACGGCGGCATGGGCACGATGATCCAGAGCTATAAGCTCGAAGAGCAGGATTATCGCGGCAAACGCTTCGCCGACTGGCCGAGCGACGTCAAGGGCAACAACGACCTGCTGGTGATCACTCGTCCGGACGTGATCGGCGGTATCGAAAAAGCCTATCTGGATGCCGGCGCCGACATCCTTGAAACCAACACCTTCAACGCCACGCGGATTTCCATGGCCGATTACGGCATGGAAGAGCTGGCCTACGAACTGAACGTAGAAGGCGCACGCCTGGCGCGCAAGGTTGCCGACGCCAAGACCGCCGAGAACCCGGACAAGCCGCGCTTCGTCGCCGGCGTGCTCGGCCCGACCAGCCGCACCTGCTCGCTGTCGCCGGACGTCAACAACCCCGGCTACCGCAACGTCACTTTTGATGAGCTGGTGGAGAACTACACCGAGGCCACCAAAGGCCTGATCGAGGGCGGCGCCGACCTGATCCTGATCGAAACCATTTTCGACACCCTCAACGCCAAAGCCGCGATCTTCGCCGTGCAAGGTGTGTTCGAGGAAGTCGGTTTCGAACTGCCGATCATGATCTCCGGCACCATCACCGACGCCTCAGGCCGCACGCTGTCGGGCCAGACCACCGAAGCATTCTGGAACTCGGTGGCGCACGCCAAGCCGATTTCCGTTGGCCTGAACTGCGCACTCGGCGCCCGTGAGCTGCGTCCGTATCTGGAAGAGCTGTCGGACAAGGCCGGCACTCACGTTTCCGCGCACCCGAACGCCGGCCTGCCGAACGAATTCGGCGAGTACGACGAACTGCCGTCGGAAACCGCCAAAGTTATCGAAGAATTCGCCCAGAGCGGATTCCTCAACATCGTCGGCGGCTGCTGCGGCACCACGCCGGGCCACATCGAAGCCATCGCCAAAGCGGTGGCCGGTTACGCGCCACGGCAGATTCCCGACATCCCCAAGGCCTGCCGCCTGGCCGGTCTGGAGCCGTTCACCATCGATCGCAGCTCGCTGTTCGTCAACGTCGGCGAGCGCACCAACATCACCGGCTCGGCGAAATTCGCCCGTTTGATCCGTGAAGACAACTACACCGAAGCGCTGGAAGTCGCCCTGCAACAGGTCGAGGCCGGCGCGCAGGTGATCGACATCAACATGGACGAAGGGATGCTCGATTCGAAGAAGGCCATGGTGACCTTCCTCAATCTGATTGCCGGTGAACCGGACATCTCCCGCGTACCGATCATGATCGACTCCTCGAAATGGGAAGTGATCGAAGCCGGCCTGAAATGCATTCAGGGCAAGGGCATCGTCAACTCGATCAGCATGAAAGAAGGCGTCGAGCAATTCATCCACCACGCCAAACTGTGCAAGCGCTACGGCGCCGCAGTCGTGGTCATGGCGTTCGACGAAGCCGGCCAGGCCGACACCGAAGCGCGCAAGAAAGAAATCTGCAAACGCTCTTACGACATCCTGGTCAACGACGTCGGCTTTCCGCCGGAAGACATCATCTTCGACCCGAACATCTTCGCCGTGGCCACCGGCATCGAAGAACACAACAACTACGCCGTGGACTTCATCAACGCCTGCGCCTACATCCGCGATGAACTGCCGTATGCGCTGACGTCGGGCGGCGTGTCCAACGTGTCGTTCTCGTTCCGTGGCAACAACCCGGTGCGTGAGGCGATTCACTCGGTGTTCCTGCTGTATGCGATCCGCAATGGCCTGACCATGGGCATCGTCAACGCCGGTCAGCTGGAGATCTACGATCAGATCCCGACCGAGCTGCGCGACGCTGTCGAAGACGTGGTGCTCAACCGCACGCCGAACGGCACCGACGCCCTCCTCGCCATCGCCGACAAGTACAAGGGTGACGGCAGCGTCAAGGAAGCCGAGACCGAAGAATGGCGTGGCTGGGAGGTCAACAAGCGTCTGGAGCATGCGCTGGTCAAAGGCATCACCACGCACATCGTTGAAGACACCGAAGAATCGCGCCAGTCGTTCAGCCGCCCGATCGAGGTGATCGAAGGCCCGCTGATGTCCGGCATGAACATCGTTGGCGACCTGTTCGGCGCCGGCAAAATGTTCCTGCCGCAAGTGGTGAAATCCGCCCGCGTGATGAAGCAGGCCGTGGCGCACTTGATCCCGTTCATCGAACTGGAAAAAGGCGACAAGCCGGAAGCCAAGGGCAAGATTCTCATGGCCACCGTCAAAGGTGACGTGCACGACATTGGCAAGAACATTGTCGGCGTGGTGCTGGGTTGCAACGGCTATGACATCGTCGACCTCGGCGTGATGGTCCCGGCGGAAAAGATTCTGCAGGTCGCCAAAGAACAGAAGTGCGACATCATCGGCCTCTCTGGTTTGATCACCCCGTCGCTGGATGAAATGGTTCACGTAGCTCGCGAGATGCAGCGTCAGGACTTCCACCTGCCCCTGATGATCGGCGGCGCGACCACTTCCAAAGCGCACACGGCGGTGAAGATCGAACCGAAGTACAGCAACGACGCCGTGGTTTACGTGACCGACGCCTCGCGCGCGGTGGGCGTGGCCACCCAGTTGCTGTCCAAGGAGCTCAAGGCCGGTTTCGTCGAGCGCACCCGTGCCGAATACGTCGAAGTACGTGAGCGCACCGCCAACCGCAGCGCGCGCACCGAGCGCCTGAGCTATCCAGCGGCGATTGCCAAGAAGCCGCAGTTCGACTGGGCGAATTACACGCCGGTCAAACCGACCTTCACTGGCGCGCGCGTGCTGGACAATATCGATCTCAAGGTGCTGGCCGAGTACATCGACTGGACGCCGTTTTTCATCTCGTGGGATCTGGCTGGCAAGTTCCCGCGCATCCTTGAAGACGAAGTGGTCGGTGAAGCCGCCACTGCGCTGTACGCTGATGCCCAGGAAATGCTGGCCAAACTGATCGACGAAAAACTGATCAGCGCCCGCGCAGTGTTCGGTTTCTGGCCGGCCAATCAGGTGCATGACGACGACATCGAACTGTATGGCGATGACGGCAAGCCATTGGCCAAACTGCATCACCTGCGTCAGCAGATCATCAAGACCGACGGCAAACCGAATTTCTCGCTGGCCGACTTCGTCGCGCCGAAGGACAGCGAAATCACCGACTACGTCGGCGGCTTCATCACCACCGCCGGCATTGGCGCCGAAGAAGTCGCCAAGGCTTATCAGGACGCTGGCGACGATTACAACTCGATCATGGTCAAGGCCCTCGCCGACCGTTTGGCCGAAGCCTGCGCCGAATGGCTGCACCAGCAAGTGCGTAAAGAACACTGGGGTTACGCCAAGGACGAAGTGCTCGACAACGACGCGCTGATCAAAGAGCAATACAGCGGCATCCGCCCTGCTCCGGGTTATCCGGCCTGCCCGGATCACACCGAGAAAGCTGCGTTGTTTGCGCTGCTCGATCCTGAAGCAGAGGAAATGCGTGCCGGTCGTAGCGGCGTGTTCCTCACCGAGCACTACGCAATGTTCCCGGCGGCGGCAGTCAGCGGCTGGTACTTCGCGCATCCGCAGGCGCAGTACTTTGCGGTAGGCAAGGTCGACAAGGATCAGGTCGCGAGCTACACATCGCGCAAAGGTCAGGAGTTGAGCGTGACTGAACGCTGGTTGGCGCCGAATCTCGGCTACGACAACTAATCCAGCTCAGCGTATTTCCCTGTGGGAGCTGGCTTGCCAGCGATGGCGTCGGGCCAGTCATCATTTGTGTAGCGAGTGACGGCCTCATCGCTGGCAAGCCAGCTCCCACAGGTTTGATATCCACCCGAGAACCGCACTTCGCTTCTAACCACTCAACCCGATGAGCGTTAGCTCGAATGCAGCTCTTGATCTCAAGCGCCCGTCGGCAGGCTGAGTGGAGGGATTGATCAGGGGGGGGAGCGCAGCGACCGTTTGGCGCAGCCAAACACATCGAGAGGAGGTGCAGCGCAGCAAACCGGAGGCGATGCCCCCGGATCAATCCCGGAGCGAAGGAACCCGAGCCACAGCGAGGGCCGAACGTCAGGGTAAAGCCTTTTGGGTTACCTTTTTGGCGTTTGAAAAAGGTGACCCGCCGTCAGGGCGGAACCCTAGGAAGCCGTTACCGCAGCAACGGATATGGACTCAGTCAAAAACAGGTTTGGGGGCTTCCCCCCAAACATAGAATCTCCCACAAGGTTTGTGTCGTTCACATAATCTGAATCCTGCACAGCCTCCTGTGGGAGCTGGCCTGCCAGCGATGGCGTCGGGTCAGTCAACATCTTGGGTGAGCAGGCTCACTCCTGCGGGGGTTTTGCAGTGTTCTTCAGAAGGTTGGCTATGCTTGTCTGACACACACGCAGACGAGGGATTTATGGACGATCCAGTCGACAACAAACCGCCGACCTTCTGGCAGATGCTGCACAGCGTGATGGCTGCGGCGTTCGGGGTGCAGAGCGGCAAAAACCGGGCAAGGGACTTCACTCACGGCAAACCCAGCCACTTTCTGTTACTTGGGATCGGCTTCACGGCGGTGTTCGCCTTGACGCTGTTCGGCATCGTCAAACTGGTGGTTCATCTGGCAGGCGTTTAGCGCATCAGGGTTTGCAGGTTGAACGGGTAGCGATAAGACGCTGGTCGGCCCTTCGCCGACAGCTTTTTAAAGTGCACGCCGTAATCCGGCGAGGCGCCCATGGTCAGCATTTGTCGCGCCTGGGTTTTGTCGATCAGTTGCAGCAGTGGGATCTGCCGGTTGCGGCCGCCGTATTTGTTCAAATCGACGCCCATCTGCGCATCATGCAACTCCACCAGCGCCCAACCGCCCAAAGTGAAATGCCCGCCAACCAATACGCTCAAGCGCCCGTCGACCAATGCCTGCAGCGCCGCGGGCGAAGTGTTGACCGCGCTGAACAGCAGGTCCTTACCCGGTACTTTGCCGATTTCAGAGAACGCGCGCATCGCGCCGAACGCCATCTCGTCGTTGGCCGACCACACCAGTGACGCTTTCGGATACCGCACGCGCAGCAACTTCGCCTGTTCATAGGCGCGGTCCTGAGTCCAGCCGCTGTAAACCAGTTGGCGCAAACGCACTTGCGGATGTTCGGCGAGTGCGCGCTGCATGCCATTTTCGCGCAGTTGCGCCGACGGGGTGATTTTCAGGCCGGAAAAGGCCAGCAGATCGATGCGCTCACCCGGTGCTACCGGCGGATGCAGACGGATCAACTCCTTCATCATCAGGTAACCGCCCTCCTCGTCGTTGGGCAGCAAACTGCCGACGAGGTCTGCACGCTCGCCAACCAGCGCTTGCTGATTGGCAGTGAGTGCCGCATTGACCATAAACAGCTTCACGCCGCTGTCGGTGGCCATGCGCAGGATCTGCGGCGCCACGTATTGCTCATTGACGAACACCAGATAATCCGGACGCTTCGGGCCTTGAAGTGCCAGGCGCGCCTGGGCCAGGGTCAGTTCGGGTTGGCGTTGCGAATAGAGGATTTGCAGATCAATCCCCAGATCCCGGGCGGCGGATTGCATGAATAGCGAATAGCTGACCCAGAAGGCTTCCTGAGTTGAACCCGGATTGAGGAACAGCACCGACTCCGCCCGCGCGCAGGTTGCGAAAACCGCGCCGAACATCAGCAGACTGAGGTGCAAGATTTTGAACATGAATCATCCGGGCCCAAGGAAAAATGGCCGCGCAGTATAGCCCTCGAGAACCCGGCCATTCACGCTTGTTCCCGCTTTTTGTCCGACAATCTTCGGAGGCGGGCCCGGACGGGTCGTTTTACTGGTGACTGACCCAGAATACGGCGGTTCCCACGACCAGAATGATCAGGAACAAAATCGCCCAGGCATCAACGCTGCTATCGCTTTTCCTTGCTTTGGTCGGATTGCTCATTGCATCGCCTCTTATCGGTTTTATCGGTGATTGCAGTAACACTCGAGCACAGTTAAGACGATGATTGTCCGCACTACAAATGTGGATTAGTTAATAACTGTTCTCGTTAGGCGATTTGGTTCTTTCCATATACTCAAACATCACTTTTGCGCATAACTGCAAACGGGTATATTGCCCCGGCTCCGTTGGGAGTGCGCGGCCGTGCGCGCAGAATTGCAGAGGCACTTTCGGACTCCGGCAAAACGAAAACGCAGCGCCCTTCCGAGTGACCCAAGCCTGAGAACAGGACTTATATGTACGTATACGACGAGTACGATCAGCGGATCATCGAGGACCGCGTCAAGCAGTTCCGTGATCAGACCCGACGCTATCTGGCAGGCGAGCTGAGCGAAGAAGAATTCCGCCCCCTGCGCCTGCAGAATGGCCTGTACATTCAACGTTTCGCGCCGATGTTGCGCGTCGCTGTGCCTTACGGCCAACTGAGCTCGCGTCAGTTGCGCATGATGGGCAAAATTGCCCGCGACTACGACAAGGGCTACGCGCACATCAGTACCCGCCAGAACGTGCAGTTCAACTGGCCGGCGCTGGAAGACATCCCGGACATCCTTGCCGAACTGGCCACCGTGCAGATGCACGCGATCCAGACCAGCGGTAACTGCCTGCGCAACGTCACCACCGACCAGTTCGCCGGTGTCGCGTTCGATGAAGTCATCGACCCGCGTCCATGGTGCGAGATCGTCCGTCAGTGGACCACGTTCCACCCGGAATTCGCCTACCTGCCACGTAAATTCAAGATCGCCGTCAACGGTTCGACCTCCGACCGTGCAGCCATCGAAGTCCACGACATCGGCCTTGAGCCGGTACACAACGCCGCTGGCGAACTGGGCTTCCGTGTACTGGTCGGTGGCGGCCTCGGTCGTACCCCGGTAATCGGCGCGTTCATCAACGAATTCCTGCCGTGGCAAGATCTGTTGAGCTACCTCGACGCCATCCTGCGTGTGTATAACCGCTATGGCCGTCGCGACAACAAATACAAGGCGCGGATCAAGATCCTCGTCAAGGCGCTGACGCCTGAAGTGTTCGCACAGAAAGTCGATGCCGAAATGCAACACCTGCGCGGCGGCCAGACCACCCTGACCGAAGCCGAAGTACATCGCGTCGCCAAGCACTTCGTCGACCCGGATTACAAGGCGCTGAGCAATCAAGACGCCGAACTGGCGGCACTCGACAAGGAGCATCCGGGTTTCGCTCGCTGGCGCGCACGCAACACCCTGGCGCACAAGAAGCCGGGTTACGTTGCCGTAACCTTGTCGCTGAAGCCGACCGGCGTAGCGCCGGGCGACATCACTGACAAGCAGCTCGACGCCGTGGCCGATCTGGCCGACCGTTACAGCTTCGGTCAAATGCGCACTTCGCACGAACAGAACATCATTCTTGCCGACGTCGAACAGAGCCAGTTGTTCACCCTGTGGGGCGAGCTGCGTGAAGGTGGTTTCGCCACGCCGAACATCGGCCTGCTGACCGACATCATCTGCTGCCCTGGCGGTGATTTCTGCTCGCTGGCCAACGCCAAATCGATCCCGATTGCCGAATCGATCCAGCGCCGTTTCGACGACCTGGATTACCTGTTCGACATCGGTGAACTCGACCTGAACATCTCCGGTTGCATGAACGCCTGCGGTCACCACCACGTCGGCCACATCGGCATCCTCGGGGTGGACAAGAAAGGTGAAGAGTTCTATCAGGTTTCGCTCGGCGGCAGCGCCAGCCGTGACGCGAGCCTGGGCAAGATCCTCGGCCCGTCTTTCGCTCAGGACGCCATGCCTGACGTGATCTCGAAGCTGATCGATGTCTACGTTGAGCAACGTACCGAAGACGAGCGCTTCATCGACACCTACCAGCGTATTGGCATCGACCTCTTCAAGGAACGCGTCTATGCAGCGAATCATTAAGAACAACGAAGTCGTCGACGAAACCTGGCACTTGCTGCCCAAGGATTTCAACATCGACGAGATCAGCAACTGCGACGACCTGATCGTGCCATTGCAGCTGTGGCGCGAACACAGCCGTATGCTCAAGGCCCGTGATGGCGGCCTGGGTGTGTGGCTGGACGCCGATGAAGAAGCCGAAGAAATCGGTGAAGACGCCAACGAGTTTCAGGTCATTGCCCTGAACTTCCCGGCCTTCACCGACGGTCGCAACTACTCCAACGCCCGTCTGCTGCGTGACCGTTATGGTTTCAAAGGCGAACTGCGGGCGATTGGTGATGTGTTGCGTGACCAGTTGTTTTACCTGCGCCGCTGCGGTTTCGATGCCTTCGCCTTGCGCGCGGACAAAGACCCGTATGACGCCCTTGAGAGCCTCAAGGATTTTTCGGTGACCTATCAGGCCGCCACTGACGAACCGCTGCCGCTGTTCCGTCGCCGTTGATCGAACGCCCCGGGCCCGTATCGACGGACTCGGGGCGTAGACTCACCCTTCTCTTACTTCCAATCGGTTAGGCCTCGGAGTGACTGGCAAGGTCAGCCCCGGATGGCGGTTCAACGCCGCGATGGTCAACTGCTTGCGCAGCTCCTGGCTCTCATTCCTGAAGTTGTCGAAAATCGTCGTCATTTGCTGCGTAGCGGATTCGCGCGACAGCTCGACCTGAGCGTCCAGCCGCGCGAAAGACTGGGCGCTGCGATCGAGGATTTCGGCAAATGCTTCACGGCGTGTAGTAAACAGATATTCGGCCCAGAATTCCTGCCGACTGATCGAATCGTTCAGTTGCGAAGTCTGCTCGGCCTTGACCACTTCCAGATAGGCGCTGTCGATCTGCGCGTCGGAGACCTCGGCATCCAGCTGTACATTCAGCTCGTGGGGTTGCGCCGGCAGTTGCAGTCGCTGCGCCAGCCTGACGCGGTAGATCAGACTGATATCCAGTGCCTGGTGAAAGCTCAGCGATTCTGTCCGCGCGCGCCGTGCCGTTTCCAGCAAGGCTTGCTTATCCACCTGTTGCAATCGGAACAGCCCACGCAGCAGACGGATCAGATCGCCTTCCAGCGACTGCGTTCCGGTGCGGGCAGCCGCCATTGCCCGAGCGCACAGCACCCTGACCTCCAGATCGCTGAACAGCGCGGGCGCATTGACGGCACTGACCCGGCCAATCCTGGCCATGCGAAACAGCGCGCGGCGCAGGCTGTCGTCGTCACAGGCCGCCTCCAGAACGTTCCAGACCCTTTCGACCAGTTGTGTACGGGTTCGTGTGTAATCGGCAGTGCCCCGCAATTGCATCAATACTTCAAAAAATGCCCTTGAGTCCGGATCGTCCGACAACGATGTCAATACTTCCTGTGCCCGGGCGAGCCGCACGGTGGGCAAGCCACTGACCCAACCGGTACCTGTTCGGTCGGCGGCCATTCGCGCGGTGGCGAGGTATTCGGTGGTGATGACGCCCAGGCTGATGCCCTGCGCTTGCTGATAAGCCGCGATTGCTCGCAGGCTGGCCTCGGACAAAGGGTTGCCATCGATACTGGTGCCGCGATTGAGCACCGTGCGGGACTTGAACACGGAATCGGGTATTTCCACGATCTTGTTGTTGCGCAGATCCAGGGTTTCCAGATGGCTAAGCCCGGCAAGGTCCGCGGGCCACTCGGTGATACCGGTTTCGCGCAAATCGAGATGGCGCAAATTGCTCATTGCGGCGACAGCCGGGGCGTGCCCCAACGTCGTATTCAAACTGAGGTTGAGCATATGCAGATGCGTCTTGGCGCCGAGTTCTTGCATGGATCGCTCGGTCAGGCGGATCCGGTTGTTACTTAGATCCAGTCCCGTCAGGCCAGGCATGTCCGCAATGGCCTGCGGAATGCGTGTCAGCGCGTTGCCTGACAGATTCAACACGCGCAGACGAGTGAAATTGCGCAGAAAGGTATTCAATCCGGCGCTGGCGCCAATTCCGCTCAACTGCAGTACGTCAACGTGAGCGAAATCGGCAATCAGTACCGGCAGATCCCCCAAGGGCAGCGTATCAAGAGCCAAAGTGTATGAAAGGTGATCCGAATGCGCCGAACTGCGGGTCTCCTTGCGCCACGCGCTCAATATCGTTCGCGCCGCACGGGCCTTGCTGTGGAGCGGCACCTTGAGTCGATTACCATCGTCCTCGTGGTACCAGGTATCGCGATGCACCCAGCGCTCGAGGGTTTCGACCAGTGTCCGGTATTCCTGGCGCATGCGCTCAAGTGTCCTGATAACCAGCACTTCGTCAGTGCCCAGTGTCGAGACAAAGCGTTCGATTTGCTCGGCTGAATGCGCCGGATAGAGTTCCTTCGCGCGCCGTATCTGTGCCGACGATTTACGCGCTGCAGCATCCGGCCCCGGCGTTCCCTGCACAATGGGTCGTTCGACCTGACGATCCGCCAGGCCCATCGGCGAGCGGTAGCCCGCGCGCGCGGCCGACACGCCCAGCACCTTGGCAAATGCATCGCGTCGCTGTAACGCCAGCGCCGTGATTTTCTGGCGCAGCCCCGCGCCATCGGCGTCCGCATCAACGCCGATGGCTTTGCGAGCATGCTTGGGAAGGCTTTGCCATAGCGCCTGGAAAAATTTAGCACGCGTGCGGGCCGGCTGACTCGATACAACGGTGTTCTGCGTGTCGAGGCCCTGATAACGCTCGGCGTAGGCTTCGATGACAATCTTGTACGCGGCGTCACTCGGCCCGACAGTGGCGCGTTGATCGGCATACACTCCCCAATCCAGAATTTCGGTATATACATCCCCGGGCCACCCCGGCAAATGCGTCAACGTGTCGAGCACCAGCATGTCCGGATCGCGACCGCTGGCGGCGTCCAGATACAGTCCTTCGTATGCGCGATTGAGCCGCTGGATCTGTTGATAGCGTCGCGCCTCTTCGGCCAGGCGCAGCGGGACTTTGTCAGACTCCAGTTGCTCCCACTCACGCACATCGGCATGTTGCACCAGTTCGTCGGCGACACTGGCGGACAGCCCCGGAAACGCTTTGGTGATCGGCTCGCTGCGAAAAAATGCTGACACATCGACTCGCCGATACAGGCGCTCCATCAACGCCATGCGCATGCGCGGTGCCAACCCGGCGATGTGCTTGCCCATCAGCGTGGTCTGGTTTTTCAGCTCCACGGTGGCCGCGCCCAGCAAGCGCGTGCGCTCCGCCTCGTTGAGCGCAGTCAACAGCGCTGGGTAGAACTGGCCTTTGCGCAACGTATCCTGTTTGATTTCCACTCGCCGATGAGCTTTGCCCTCGCCATAGCGCGCGACCTCTTCACCGCCGATGTCAGTCACAATGATCGCCAAGTCCGCAGGCCAGCGCCCTGCTCCCGTCAGCAGGTACAACTGCAAGTCGGCATCGGCCAGTGGCGCGGACAATGGCGTGACCATTTGTTCCATGAAGGCTGACACGTCAGCGTCGGCACGGAAGCGTCTGACTGAGTCGGTCAATATCGCCATGGGTTTGCCGCGGTCGACGAACTGTTGCCGCATGGCCGTCTCGTCGATGCCGCTGGACGCGATGATCTGCAAAGCCCGCGTGTCCGAAACCATGTCTTCGCGGTAACCCAGGCGGCGGAACAGCGCAAGCGCACTCCAATTGTGTGGCAGTTCGGAGTCGTGACGCCAGGCGCCTGCACCGTTGGTCTCAAGTTGCGGGGCATAACGCTCTTGTGACTGCGGATTGCGCACCTCCCATAATCCGCTACCGTCGATTTCACGCACGGCATACGCGTCCGGGCCCAAAGGCAGATAGCGCTTGTCGCCACGCCAGACCAGTCCCTGATCGTTAGCGGCCAGACCGCTCGGCAATGCTTCCCGCAAGCGGTATGGCGCCATATCCGGATTCCACAATCGGTGCGAGTGCGCATCAAACGGCACACGTCTGAGTCCCTGTACGAAGCTCGACGAACGCACGATCTTATAAGCCTTGCCCGCAGCAACACTGCCCGCGGCAAAGCCTGCCATCAGGATCAGATTCTCAAGGGTGTCGAACAGGCAATCGGTTGCATGCTCCTGATCGCCATGGGCCCAACTATTGATGCCTTCGAACACCTTGCCGAGCAACTGCAGCCCGGCAACCGCACACATGACCAGCCCGAGCACAGGCAGGAAGGACGCAAAGAACAACACCGTGTTCAGTCCAATGCTTTTGTACGTTTCCAGCCTGGCCAGGCGGGTTTTTTCGTCCTCGTCGTCAGTCGGCACCACCAACAATCGACTGTCGGCAATCACCTGCGCTGCGCGCTGCTGGAAGATCGCCAGAAACAGGTCGAGCCTGGCGTCACCGTCGAGATCGACGCCTGTCAGCGGCACGTAGTTTGATGTGACAGGAAAGGGACTTATATTGTTGCTTAACAGACGTAGCTCCAACTCCGCAAGGAAGCTCGAGCGATCCTGCAGATTGATGAAACCCATGAAAAAACTGCGGAAATTGAAGTCTCGCAGGCGCCGGCTCAACTCAAGTTCGAACTTCACGAACGACGGGTATTCCTTCAATGGGTGCTCCGGATCATCCGGCACATACACGACGCAACGATAATCCTCGTCGGCATGTTCGCTCACCGGACCGATGAACATAGGCCCTTTGAGTCTCACCCCCAATAACTCAAGACTCTGGTAACCGAGAGTATTACTGCCAAGCATGATCGAGGGCGCTTTGTCCTTTACCGACTCAAGCATCTGGTAAACATCGGCAGTTATATGTCCGCGCATGTAAGCAATATGCCGATCGACTTCAAACTGGTCTCTGCAACTGGCTACAGACACTTCCTGCAAACTCGCGGCTTGATTGTCACTGCCAAAAAACGCCTGCACGTGGTTTTGATACTGCTTGCCCAGATCGAGATACCGGCAGAGCCTGGCGAACTCATGGGGTTGCATCGACAGAACCTGATTGGATCGCCCGGTCACGCGTTCAGGAATATAAAGCAAGGAGCTCTCGTGATAGTTACCGGACAAAGTTTCCGCCAGCTCGAAGTTTTCGCAGGCTGCCGTCAACAGATCCCGATCAATTGGCAATACCAGCTTTTTGCGCAGCCCCAACAGGCTGGAAGTAGAGCGCACATGCTGAAAGATTACTCCCTCGACCTCGAACGGTGCCCCCAGCTTGTCAGCCATGGCCTTGGCCAGCAGGGGCTTGCAAAAGCTTTCCGGAGATTTCAGCTTGTTGAATTGTTCAAGCGCGGCATGGCGGGATTTGTAACTGGACTTAAGGCTCTCATACAGACTTTCGCGAACGGCGTCCGATGATTCAACCACCCAGGCAGGAATCTGTTTTTTAAACAATTCAAAAAAAACGCCCTGCTGTGCGGGCGTCATCTCTGACAATTTCGACTTACTGTTTTTAACGTCCATGTTCAACAACCTTGTTCTGAAAGGAGCATTCAGAATAAAGTTGAAACAGCATTCAATACATCGCCATTAGTTGATAGGTTTGCAGCAAATCCAGCAACAATGCGAATCTTTAATATATGTATATACCGCACAGCTCGCCGGGCAATATGAATTACGCTCGTGTGGCTGTAACCACCCGAGCGTATTCAGCGATTACCAGAAGCGTTGTTGAGTCAGACGACTCCACCAGCTCAGTAGAACGCGATCCACCGAACCGCTGGCGGCCATGCCGATGCGTTCTTGCAGGCTTTTGCGCTCGGCGTAGTGCAGGTGATAGAGCTCGGAGTGTCTGGCGCGATCAGCCAGGTATTCATCACTGGTCTTGAGTTCATCGACCAGTTGGTTTTCCAGCGCGGCGATGCCCAGCCAGATTTCGCCAGTCGCCACTTCATCGATGGCCAATTGCGGGCGATAACGCGCTACGAAGTTCTTGAACAGCCGATGGGTGATGTCCAGATCTTCCTGGAACTTCTCACGGCCCTTCTCGGTGTTTTCGCCAAACACGGTCAGGGTGCGTTTGTATTCACCGGCGGTCAGCACTTCGAAATCGATGTCGTGCTTTTTCAACAGGCGGTTGATGTTGGGTAGCTGCGCGACCACACCGATCGACCCGAGAATGGCAAACGGCGCGCTGATGATCTTGTCGCCGATGCACGCCATCATGTAGCCACCGCTGGCCGCGACCTTGTCGATGCAGACTGTGAGCGGGACACCGGCATCGCGGATGCGCGCCAGTTGCGACGAGGCCAAGCCATAGCTGTGGACCATGCCGCCGCCGCTTTCCAGACGCAGTACCACTTCGTCTTTTGGTGTCGCGAGGGTCAACAGCGCGGTAATTTCGTGGCGCAGGCTTTCGGTGGCCGAAGCCTTGATATCGCCGTCGAAATCCAGCACGAATACCCGCGGCTTGGCCTCGGGCTTCTTTTTCTGCTTCTTCTCGGATTTGGCCTGGCCCTTGCGCAACGCCTTGAGTTGGTCTTTGTCGAGCAAGGTCTGCTCCAGTCGCTCACGCAGGCCTTTATAGAAATCATTGAGCTTGCTGACCTGCAACTGGCCGGCCGCTTTGCGCCGCCCCTTGCTGCGCAATGCGGCAAAACTGGCGAGCACTATCAGAATCGCGACCACCAGCGTGACGGTCTTGGCCAGAAAACTGGCGTATTCAACAAAAAAATCCACAGGGACTCCTTCAAGCAATGCGCCGCTTTCAAACGCGCGCGGGAATTAGTTCCAGCATACCCATGCACCGGCCCATCGGCCAGCCGTGAAACCTCTCGCAACAAGGCTGCAAGCGGCCATTCAAACAAGCGTATGTTTTTTCATTGACAGCTCACCCTCATCCTCATAACCTCGCCAAACCTTCAACGTACCGGGATGACGCGGACGTGGGCAGCATCTATTTGATTCGACATGGCCAGGCCTCCTTTGGTGCAGACGACTATGATGTCTTGTCGCCGACCGGTGTGCGCCAGGCAGAAATCCTCGGCCGGCACCTCGCCGAGCTGGGTATTTGCTTCGATCGCTGCCTGTCCGGCGACCTGCGCCGCCAGCAGCACACGGCCACCAGCGCGCTTGAACAGTTCACTGCTGCCGGCCTATCGGTTCCCGAGTTGGAAATCGATTCTGCTTTCAACGAATTTGATGCGGACGCTGTGATCCGCGCCCTGCTTCCGGCGATGCTCGAAGATGAGCCCGAAGCACTCGACATCCTGCGCAACGCCGCACAGAACCGTGGCGAGTTCCAGCGTATCTTCGCGCTGATCATCGAACGCTGGCTGGCCGGCACCTATGACACACCGGGACTGGAGAGCTGGCTGGGTTTCGTCGAACGGGTTCAGGCCGGGCTGCAACGGATTCTCGAGCAAGCCGACAACACCCGGAAAATCGCGGTGTTCACCTCCGGCGGCACCATCACCGCCCTGCTCCATCTGATTACGCAAATGCCTGCACGCCAGGCCTTTGAGTTGAACTGGCAAATCGTCAACACCTCGCTCAACCAGCTGAAGTTTCGCGGTCGCGAGGTGGCTCTGGCTTCCTTCAACAGTCATACACACCTGCAACTGTTGAAGGCCCCGGAACTCATCACTTTTCGTTGAGTCCGGAATATTTGTGACCCTGCTGCAATCACCCAGCTCCTATTACCCAAGAAAGGATTGAACCATGACCTCCGTAGCTGATGCCGTACAAGCAATGAAAGCCAAGTTCAACCCAGCCGCTGCTGCCGGTCTGGATCTGGTCTTCGGTTTCCGCATCGACGACACCAAGAACTTCTCGCTGATCGTCAAAGACAGCACCTGCGAACTGCAGGAAGGCGAAAACCCGGACGCCCAGGTCACTCTGGTGATGGACGGCGAAACCCTGCAAGGCATCGTCGACGGTTCGACCGACGGCATGCAGGCATTCATGGGCGGCAAACTGCGCGCTGAAGGCGACATGATGCTGGCAATGAAACTGTCCGAGCTGTTCCCTGCGTAATCCCGCAACTGCGCGATTGCGCGGCCTGTCGGATTACCAACGAATCCCGCCCATGTGGCGGGATTTGTGCGTCTGGGATTCGAGAAACGGCGTTTTAGCTGGCAAACGCTGCTGCCAGCAACTCCTGGGTATAGGGATGCCGGGCCGAGCGAAACAGTTCGGCAGTTTCCCCGCGCTCCAGCACCTCGCCATCCTTCATCACGATCAGGTCATGGGCCAGCGCCCGCACCACTGCCAGATCATGGCTGATGAACAGATACGTCAGCCCATGCTCCTCCTGCAAGCGCCGCAGCAGCGTGACGATCTGCTTTTGCACGGTGCGATCCAGCGCTGAGGTCGGTTCATCCAGCAGGATCAGATCCGGCTTGAGCACCAACGCCCGCGCGATGGCGATCCGTTGTCGCTGCCCGCCCGAAAACTCGTGCGGATAGCGATGACGCGTGGCCGGGTCGAGGCCGACTTCGCGCAGTACGTCGATCACCGCGTGCTCGCGCTCGGCGGCATTCAAATCACTGTGAACTTGCAAACCTTCAGCGATGATCTGCTCCACAGACAAACGCGGACTGAGGCTGCCGAACGGGTCCTGAAACACCACTTGCAGGCGTTTGCGCAGCGGTCGCAACTGCTTGCCGCTCAAATGTTCGAGCGCTTGGCCCTGAAAACGAATGCTGCCCTCGGCATCGATCAACCGCAAAATCGCCTGCCCCAAAGTGGATTTGCCCGAACCTGATTCGCCGACAATCCCCAGGGTTTTGCCGCGTTGCAGATTCAGCCCGATCGCATTCACCGCGTGCAGATACGACTTGGGCCGCAGCCAGCCGCCACCGAGGCGAAAGCGCACATTGAGATCACGCACTTCCAGCAGATTCTCCGCCGCCCCCCGACACAGCGGCGCGCCACCCGGCTCTGCATTGAGCAACTCGATGCTGTAGGGATCCTGCGGTGCGCGGAACAACTGCTCGCACGAGGCCTGTTCGACGATCAATCCACCGCGCATCACCGCCACCCGTTGCGCGATGGTGCGCACCAGATTCAGGTCGTGGCTGATGATCAACAACGCCATCCCCAAACGTTGTTGCAGATCTTTGAGCAGCAACAGGATCTTGCGCTGCACGGTCACATCCAGCGCGGTGGTCGGTTCATCGGCGATCAGCAATTGCGGCTCGCAGGCCAGCGCCATAGCGATCATCACCCGTTGCCGTTGGCCGCCGGAGAGCTGATGCGGATAGGCCTTCAAGCGTTCACTCGGGCGCTGAATGCCGACCAGTTCCAGCAACTGCAGAATGCGCTTGCGCGCCGCGACGCCAGCCAAGCCCTTGTGCAGCGCCAACGTTTCCCCAATCTGGCGTTCAATCGTGTGCAACGGATTGAGCGAACTCATCGGCTCCTGAAAAATCATCGCGATGCGGTTACCGCGCAATTGCCGCAGATAGCGTTCATGTACGCCGAGCAGTTCCTCGCCGGCATAGCGAATGCTGCCGTCGACCTGCGTGATTGCCGGGTCGAGCAGTTGCAGGATGCTGTGCGCGGTGACTGATTTGCCGGAGCCGGATTCGCCGACCAACGCCAGGCACTCGCCCGGCCGAATGTCGAGGTCGACGCCGTGCACCACTGCTTGTCCTTTGAACGCCACCCGCAGGTCGCGTATTTCGATCAGGTTTTCGTTCATATCAAGTCCTCGGATCAAGATCGCGGGTCAAACGCGTCACGGCAGGCTTCGCCAATAAACACCAGCAGCGAAAGAATCAGCGCGAGGGCAAAAAACGCCGTCAGACCCAGCCACGGCGCTTGCAGATTGTTCTTGCCCTGGCCGATCAATTCGCCCAGCGAAGCGCTGCCGGCGGGCATGCCGAAACCGAGAAAATCCAGCGCCGACAGGGTGGCGATCGCCCCGGTGAGGATGAACGGCAGATACGTCAGGGTCGCGCTCATCGCGTTGGGCAGGATATGCCGCAGCATCACTTGCGCATCGCCCACACCGAGGGCGCGCGCGGCTTTGACGTATTCCAGCCCGCGACTGCGCAGGAACTCGGCACGCACCACGTCGACCAGGCTCAACCAGGAAAACAGCGCCATGATCCCCAGTAGCCACCAGAAATTCGGCTCGACAAAACCCGACAGGATGATCAGCAGATACAGCACCGGCAGCCCCGACCAGACCTCCAGCAAACGCTGGCCGATCAGATCAATCCAGCCGCCGTGGTAACCCTGCAACGCACCCGCCGCGATGCCGATCAGCGCACTCACCGCCGTCAGCGCCAACGCGAACAACAGCGAAACCCGCGTGCCGAAAATCACCCGCGCCAATACATCGCGCGCCTGATCGTCGGTGCCCAGCCAGTTGTCGCCGGTGGGTGGGCTGGGTGCAGGTTCAGTCAGGTCGTAGTTGACCGTGTCGAAGCCGAACGGGATCGGCGCAAACCACATGCGCCCGCCCTGCCCTTCGATCAATTCACGCACCTGGACGCTGCGGTAATCCGGCTGAAACGGGAATTCACCGCCGAAGTCCCGCTCGGTGTAGCGTTTGAGCACCGGGAAATACCAGTCGCCCTGATAGCTCACCAGCAGCGGTTTGTCATTGGCGACCAGTTCGCCACCGAGGCTCAGGCCGAACAGCGCCAGAAACAGCCACAACGACCACCAGCCGCGCCGATGTGCCTTGAACCGTGCCCAGCGCCGCTGGCCGATGGGAGATAAGCTCAGCATCAGGCAGTCCTCGCGGTGAAGTCGATGCGCGGGTCGACCAGCGTGTAACACAGGTCGCCGAGCAGTTTTATCAGCAGTCCGAACAGGGTGAAGATGAACAGCGAGCCGAACACCACCGGGTAATCGCGCGATACCGCCGCCTCGTAACTCAAGAGTCCGAGGCCATCGAGCGAGAAGATCACTTCGATCAGCAGCGAGCCGCCGAAGAACACCGTGACCAACGCTTGCGGCAATCCGGCGACCACCAGCAGCATCGCGTTGCGGAAAACGTGGCCGTACAGAACCTGTTTTTCAGTCAGGCCCTTGGCCCGCGCGGTAACTACATACAGCCGCGAGATTTCATTGAGAAAGCTGTTTTTAGTGAGAATCGTCAGGGTCGCAAAACCACCGATCACCAGTGCGCTGACCGGCAGCACCAGATGCCAGAAGTAATCGGCAACCTTGCCCCACAGCGTCAGCTCGGCGAAGTTGTCCGAGACCAGCCCGCGCACCGGAAACCAGTCCAGCGACGTGCCGCCGGCAAACACCACGATCAGCAGCAACGCGAAAAGAAATCCTGGCATCGCATAGCCAATGATGATCGCCGCGCTGCTCCAGACATCGAACGCCGACCCGTTATGCACGGCTTTGCGGATGCCCAGCGGGATCGACACCAGATAGGTAATCAGCGTCGCCCATAAACCCAGTGACAGAGTGACTGGCAGCTTCTGCCAGATCAGTTCGGTGACACTGGCACCACGGAAGAAGCTCTTGCCGAAATCCAGCTGCGCGTAACTTTTCAGCATCAGCCACAGGCGTTCGCTGGCGGATTTGTCGAAGCCATATTGGCGCTCGATATCGGCCAGTAGTTTCGGGTCCAGGCCTCGCGTGGCACGCGACTCGCCGCCAACGGTTTCGACGTGGCTGGCACCGACTGCGCCACCGACACCGATGCCCTGCAAACGCGCAATCGCCTGCTCCACCGGGCCACCCGGCGCCGCTTGAACAATCACAAAATTCAACAGCAGAATCGCCAGCAAAGTCGGCACGATCAGCAGCAGACGCCGCAGGCTATAACCCCACATGGGCGGACTCCTTTTGCTGTTGTTTGGCGGTCAACGCCGTCGGGCTGACTTCCCACCAAGTGTCGAGGCCGGCGTCGTACAACGGCGCAATCGGCGGACGGCCGAAACGGTTCCACCACACCGTGGAAATTCCCGGCGGGTAATAGTTGGGAACCCAGTAGTAGCCCCACTGCAACACTCGATCCAGCGCGTGCGCGTGGCGCAACAGACTCTCGCGGCTGTCGGCCTGCGCCAACCCTTCGAGCAACGCATCCACCGCCGGATCGCGCAACACCATGTAGTTGTTCGAGCCGGGGTCATCGGCGCCGTCCGAGCCGTAGTAATTGAACATCTCGCGCCCCGGCGCCTGACTCACCGGATAACCGGCGACGATCATGTCGTAGTCGCGATTGCGCACGCGGTTGGTGTATTGCGCGGTATCGACCTGGCGGATATCGAAGCCGATGCCGATCTGCGCCAGATTGCGTTTGAACGGCAGCAGCAGGCGCTCGAAACCTTTCTGGCCGTTGAGGAAGGTGAAGTGCAGCGGCTCGCCTGCAGCATTCACTAGTTGATCGCCATCGGGTTTCCAACCCGCAGCTGCCAGCAGTTTCAGCGCTTGCCTCTGCTGGGCGCGGACGTTGCCGCTGCCGTCGGTGCGCGGGGCCTGGAACACCTGAGTGAAAACTTCATCAGGAATTTTGCCGCGCAACGGTTCGAGGATTTTCAGCTCTTCGGCGTCCGGCAACTCGGTGGCGGCCAATTCGCTGTGCGAGAAAAAGCTGCGCTGGCGCAGGTACATGCTGCGCATCATCTGCCGGTTGCTCCATTCGAAATCCCAGAGCATGGCGATCGCCTGGCGCACACGGCGATCCTGAAACTGTGGTTTTTGCAGGTTGAAGACAAACCCCTGCGCACCTTGGGCGGCGCCGGGAGCCAGATGTTCACGGAGCAGTTTGCCCTGCTCCAGCGCCGCCCCGGCGTAGCCGATCATGTAACTGGTCGCAGAGAATTCGCGGTTGTAATCGAAGCCACCGGACTTGAGCACCTGGCGTGACACGTCGGTGTCGGCGAAGAACTCCACGCTCAATTGATCGAAGTTGTACAGGCCTCGGGTGATCGGCAAGTCCTTGGCCCACCAGTCCTTGACCCGTTCGAATTTCACGCTGCGCCCGGCATCCACCGCGCTGACCCGATATGGGCCGCTGCCCGGCGGGATTTCAAAGCCGCCGCCGTCAGCGAAGTTACGCGTGCGCCACCAGTGCTCGGGCAACACCGGCAGCACTGCCAGATCCAGCGGCAAGGTGCGGCTGTCGTTGTTCTTGAACACGAAGCGCACTTGAGTCGGCGACTCGACCTGCACTTCGGCAACATCGCGAAACTGCTGGCGGTATTTGAGGCTGCCCTGAGTGGTGAGCAACTCGAAGGTGTAGCGCACGTCCTCTGCGGTGATCGCTGTACCGTCATCGAAGCGTGCCTTGGGGTTGAGGTAGAAACGCAGCCAGTGTCGCTGCGGATCAAGTTGAATTTGCTGCGCCACCAGACCGTAAACGCTGAACGGTTCGTCCTTGCTGCGGTAGGCCAGCGGCGCGTAGAGCCAGCCGTCGATATCGGCGACGCCGGTGCCTTTGTCAACGTAAGGAATCAGGTGATCGAACGGTCCGCTTTCCAGGGACGAGCGACGCAGGGTGCCGCCCTTGGGTGCGTTGGGGTTGGCGTAGGCCAAATGCTGGAAGTCCGGGGCGTATTTCGGGGTTTCGCCGTAGACCGTGAGTGCGTGTTGCGGTGCAGCCAGGGTCAACGGGCATGCGCAGGCAATGACGGTGAAGAGTATGAGTCTGGAGAGCATTGGCAGATCCTTGTCACGAGGTGCTACAACCGGCCTCATCGCTGGCAAGCCAGCTCCCACAGGATTTGTGTACGCCACAAGACCTGTGGGAGCTGGCTTGCCAGCGATTAGGCCAGTACAAACACCAAACCATCTGCCTACCTGTGATGTGCAACAGGCCGGCAATTTTTATAGGGCAGGCTTTAGAACGATGAGTAGTTAAAACCCGCCCCGACCAATCAATCTCAGAACTTGTAATTGACCCGCGTGTACAGCGTCCGCCCAAACGGGTCGGCGTACTTCGGGTCGTAGCCGCTCTGGAAGGTGTAGGTCTGGTTGCTGAACGGTGGCTCGCGGTCGAACAGATTCTTCACGCCGAGTGTCACGCCCAGGGTTTTGCGCCAGGTGTAGGTGCCGGCCAGGTCCCAGACGTTGTAGGAGCCGACGTAGTTGTTGGTGTCGCGATCCGAGTCGTGATATCCGCTGGTGTAGCGATTGGTCAGGCTGGCGCCGTACGCGCCGTAGGTCCAGCTACCGGTCAGGCTGTGGCGCCAGCGAGCAACGGCGCCGGCCGAGGAAAAGTCGCCGCCACGGAAGTCACCAAGCTTGTCGATGTAGTCGCCCTTTTGCTGTTGCTGATAGTCATAGCGAGTCACGTAAGTGCCTTGCAGACCGATGCCGAAATCGCCGAATGAAGTGCTTGGCAGGCGATAGTCGAAGCTGACGTCGACGCCGTTGGTCTTGATCTTGCCGAGGTTGGCCAAGCCCGTGACCACGTGATCGATCGAGCCATCAGGCTTGCGGATCAGGCGCTCCGGGTACAGTTCCGGATTCTCGAAAACAGCCGATTCGGGGAATTCGGCGATCTGGTTGGCAATGTCGATCCACCAGAAATCCAGGCCCGCCGTCAGGCGATTGAACGGCTGATAGACGAAACCGAGGGTGACGTTGCGCGCGGTTTCCGGGCTCAGATCAGTATTGCCGCCGCTGCTGCGGTTGAACTGCTGCGCGCAGTCGCGGTTGGCAATTCCGCCGTTGCCCGGATTGCCACCGGCACACAGGCGCGGGTCGTTGTAGTTGGCATTGGTGAACGAGGTGAAAGTCGGGTTGTACAGTTCATACAACGACGGTGCGCGGAAGCCTTCGCTGTAAGCGCCACGTACCACCAACTCCTTGAACGGCTGGAAGCGGAACGAGTATTTCGGGTTGGTCGTGCTGCCAAAGTCGCTGTATTTATCGTGACGCACGGCGGCGGACAGTTCGAGGCTGTCGAGCACCGGCACGTTGACCTCGGCGTACTCAGCCGAGACGCTGCGATCCCCCGCCACACTGCCATTCGGGTCAACGCCCAAACTCTGCACATCACCGGCAAACGCAGCGAAGTCCTGATGGAAGTCTTCCTTGCGGTATTCGCCGCCCAGCGCCAATGCCGAAGGGCCGGCGCCGAACCAGTCGCCAATCTCGCGGCTGACGCGGCCGTCGATGGCTTTGACTCGACCCACTGCTGTGGCGTAGTCGCCATCCACCGCATTCGCGGCGAGCAAAGCGGAACCGGCCGGGGTCTGCGGGCCGAATGGGTTGATCACACCGTTGGCGATGCCCTGGCTGATCGCGCGGTCGTTGACGTAACCGCTGCTGATCGCGTTGGTGACTTTGTTCTGGTTATACGAAGCGCCGACGTTGTAATCCCAGCCAACCAGGCTGCCGTCGAAACTCAGCAGCAGGCGCTGGCTGGTGTTGTCGTCTTCATGTTGACGGGCACCGACAGTGGTTTCGCGCCAGTTGACGTCGACCGGTTGCGTCGGATCGAGGGCGAAGCCGCTTGGACCGGGGGTGATACCGTTGCCGGGATAGAACGCGGTGCCGGGGTTGACCTGATTGCCCATCAGGGTGCCGGGACCGATCTGCGTGCGATTTTCGTTACGTGCCCAGAAGTAATCGAGGCTGACGTTGTGATCGTCCGAAAGCTTACCGGTGGCTTTGGCGAAGGCTGAAGTCTTCTCGGTTTCCGGCACCAGATCGAGATAATTCCACAGGCTCTGACGGCAGATGCCGTTGCGCGACTGTAATCCCGGGGCGTTGCAACCAGAACCGGCGAGCGGGTTGGTGGCGTTGCTGCCCTGGCTCCAGTTGGCCGGCGAAGCAGTACCGGAGGTGTAATCGAGGCCACGACTCGGTTGGTAGTTGTAGGTGTGGCCGCGATCATCGGCGGCCAGCCGATTCTGCTTGTCGTAACTGACCACGCCAAACACGTTGAAGCGATCGTCCTGCAAATCACCAAAGCCCCAGCTACCGCTGAAATTGCGGCTTTCTCCGCCACCGGAATGGGTCGGCGTGTCGTAGTTGGTGCTGATCTGACCTTCGGTGAGGCTGGTCTTGGTGATGAAGTTGATCACCCCGCCAATCGCGTCAGTGCCGTACAACGCCGAAGCGCCGTCACGCAGCACTTCGACCCGGTCGATGGCGGCGAACGGAATGGTGTTCAGATCGACGCCCGAGCCGTTGATCGCGTTAGTGGCGTTGTTGCTCAAGCGCCGACCGTTAAGCAGCACCAGGGTTTTGTTCGGACCGATGCCGCGCAAATCCGCGTACGACGCCCCGCCACTGCTCGATCCCACCGAACGACCAGAGCCGACCGATGACTGGTTGGCAGAGATACGACTGACCAGTTCTTCAGTGGTACTCACACCCTGCTGGCGCAACTCTTCTACCCGCAGAATAGTAACTGGCACCGCTGTCTCGGCATCAACCCGGCGGATTGCTGTGCCGGTGACTTCAACCCGTTGCAACTGGGTGGTCGGCTCGGTTGCAGTGCTCTCGGCGGCCATCGCCGACAAGGTGTTGATCGCCAGCAGCAAGGCCAGGCTCAAAGGGGATTTGACGGGTGAAAATCGAATCATGAACAGCCATCCCTGCGTTTTGGTTTATGCAGGGATGTGTGATGACGGATCGGGTTTTATAGGGTGCCAGTTAGACCGTTGGGTGATGAGGTTATGCAAAAAGGCGTTCGGTAACACTCAGACCAATTCCATGTCCCTCAGCAACCGCGTATCCAGCCCGAATCGCTCCTGCGAGACCATTTTGAACTGCCCCTGCGCCAAGTCGCAGCTCACCAGTAAATTCCATGAGTGCCGAGTGGCTGCCGATGGAATCAGCACAAACGGGTGTTCGGCGAGCAAGGCGTCGGCGAAGTCTTGCTGGTTGCGCGAAGCCTTTGCCGGACTGAGCCAATAAGGGTTCGGCACCTCTTCCGGTTGCACAATCCTGACGACTGCCTCGCTGGTCACCTCAAAGCACGTCAGCACATGGGGCATTTTATCCAGCTCATCAAAACTCTCATGAGCCGCCACTTCCAGAATGGCCGTGGATGGATCAACCGACGCATACACGACGCGCCGACCGGGCCGGTTCCATCGGCCGCCCCTGAGTTCTGAACCGATACCGCTGTCCCACGTACACCGATAAATCTCAGGATCCAGGCGCCATGCATACCAGCGGTCGTCCCAAGGTAACGGGTTCATTGATAGACCCCGTATTTCATTCGGTGCAGGTATGAATCGACCGACTCGTAGCCTAACGAGCTTTCAATCAATTCCACCGGCCTGTAACCGTTCAGCCATTTGGTGGCCTTGTTCAACCACTCCTCGGCGCGCGCCTGATCGTGGAACACCTCGGTAGCGGACTCCAGCGCGTGCGCATATTGAAAGGCGATCATGCTCTGTTGGCGGCTCAGGCGCGTAGGCTCGCCGCTGTTAAGCAAACGCCGCACGGTTCTGACGGACTTGCCGGTGATGAGCTGCACAAGCTCGCTCTCCCGATAAAGCTCAGACGTTGAAATCATGTTGACCACGTCGCGCAGATCGAAACCTTCCCGCGTGTAGCGGATGATGTACATGGTGTCTCGATCCCATTCCCGGCCGTGCAGCAACACCTCCACAGGTTTGCCTTCGACCTTTTTCAGCCCCGACAGCCGGGGCGCTCTTGTTTGCGGCATCGCGATACCCTCCGTTGGGCATCTGGCGCGATTGACGCGCCAGGAATCACGAGGGGGATAAAAAGCAGGTTCATTCTCGAGATGTGGGATTCGCATAATCCATCCATTGTCTGATTTGCGAGCGATCAAGCCGCTCGGCGACTTCATGTCACAGACGATGCTATAGACAGCGTTTCCGACAGCCAACCTGAAAAAGTCGTCGGAAATATCGGCGCTTTTACGCAAAACCATCTGTTTTCCGTAGGACGCCTCTTAACGGTTTCATTCGCTCAACTGCCGAAGTGATAACTCACATCCAGCCACCACTGCCGGCCGTAGGGGTCATAGTTGCCGGTCGGGTAATACGGCCAGCCCGCCGAGTCATCGTGCTTGATCTGATTGAGCACATTGTTCACGGTCAACCCGACGCTTGCCCGATCGTTGAGCTTGTAGCGCGCGCTGGCATTGAACACCGTCCACGGCGACAGACGCCCATCGCCCGCGCCGTTGGTGACCGAACCATAACGAATGCCCATCAAGGTCGCCGTGGCCTTCTGGTAATCCCAGGTCAGGCTGGCGTTGACCTTGCTGCGCCAGTCGTAGTTGGTACGCGAGGTACGCCAGTCCTGAGTCGGCGCTTCTTCGGATTCCTTGTAGAAATGCGAGAGCACCAGGGTGTAGCCCAGCGTCGAACTGAACGCGCCGTACTGGCCGGCGCCCCAGCGAATGTTGCTCTTGAAATCGAGGCCGCTGACCCGCTCGCTGGCAGCGTTGATCGCGTTGACCCGCACGCGCTGCAACTGATTCGGGTCGATGGCCGCGTTGCCCGCATTACGGTCGACGCGCGCGAGGGTCGATTGGCAGTTGGCCGAAGTAATGTCCTGGGTGCCATTGCGGCACTCGTTCTCTTGCTGCAACAGACGATTTTCATCGACGGTGGTCAGCAGGTCGTCAATCTCGACCCGCCAGAAATCCGTGGAGAAATCGAAGTTGCGTGACGGCGACCAGACGAAACCATAGGTCCAGGATTTGCCGCGTTCGGACTCCAGATTGGCCGTGCCGCTTTGCGTGTAGTCGACGCGACTCCGATCACAGGCACCCTCCACCCCCTGACTGCAACCGTAGTAGTCGATTTGCGCCGGGTAGTAGCCGTTGCTGTCGGACTGATAGATGTAGTTCAGATCCGGCGCACGGAAACTGGTGCCGTAACTGCCGCGCAACAACAGGCTGGTGAGCGGGCGCCATTCGAGGCCGAGGTTGTAGGTTTTCTGCTGCTCGGTGCGGCCGCTGAATTTGTACTGATCCCAGCGTCCCGCTGCAGTCGCCAACACAGTGTCAGTCACCGGGATGCTGAACTCTCCGCCCGCCGCATAACGCTTGCGCGAGCCGCCGGAGCTTCGCGCCGGACTCAAGCCATAGAAGGTGCCGTCATTGAGACCGTCGTCCGGGTCGATGCGGTATTCCTGTTTTCCCGCTTCAAGCACGCCGGCGAATCCGACCGGGCCGGCCGGTAGATCAAACAATTCGCCGTTGACCGAGGCGTTATAGCTGGTCGAGACCGATTTGCTGGTCTGGGTTTGATTGCCGCGAAACTGCTGCCATTCCTGCGGCGTCAACGGTCGGTCAAGCCGCGAGGCGTCCGGGGCGAACACCGGATAGCCACCGCGGGTGCCGAGTTGCGGGCCGAGGTAGAAATCCTCAATCGAGGACAAAGGCGTATAGCGCGTGGTGCGCACGCTCTTGTACTCCGAGCGGTTGGTTGCCAGCTCGTAGTTCCAACCGGTGTCAGCGATCTTGTCCGAAAGCCCCAAAGTGCCAGTCCACGACGTATCGCGCCACTTGCTGTTATTGCTGGTGCGCCCGCCGATTTCTTCTTCGCCGAACCGCCGGTACCAGCGCTCCAGATTACCGCTGTTCTGATTGATGAAATCCGGCGAGGTGAAGGTCGGGCCACGGGTGTTGTTCTGAATGTGATCGAGGCCATACATCAGGTCGGCGAACACTTGGCCGCTGTCGCTGAAATGCCAGGTGCCTCGGCTGTAGCCGTCGTAGTTTTCCTTTTGCGTCTGCACCGTCCAATAATCGTTGTACATCTGATCGGTGCGGCAGCGACCGCCGCTGCTGATCAATTTATTGTCGAAGGTGCCCTGATAGGCGCCGCAGCCGGGACCTAGGTAGCGGCTATTGCTCAGATCGCGTCGATAGCCGACATCCGCCAACGGGCCGCTTTGCATGAAGCCACGATCATCGGCCCAGATCGGGTCGCGGTTGGTCAGCTCAAGTCCGAACAAGCCGTCGAAATCGCCCCAACTGCCGCCGCCACTGATCTGCAAGCGCTGATTGTCGCCGCCGCCGCGCTCGCTGGTGCCGCCCTTGAGGTTGACGTCGACGCCAGTGATTTTGTCCTTGAGGATGATGTTGACCACCCCGGCAATCGCATCCGAACCGTAGATGGCCGAGGCGCCGCTGCTGAGCACTTCGATGCGCTCGATGATTGCCGAGGGAATGTTCGCCAGATTGGTGAAGTTGACCTTGCCGTCATATGGCGTCGGGTAATCCGCGACGCGCCGGCCGTTGATCAGCACCAGTGTGTGATTGGGGCCGAGGCCGCGCAGGTTGAGGGCACTGGCTGCCGGTTGCCAAGTGTTGCCGTAGTCTTCGCCCTGGGTCATGCCGGTATTTTGCGTCTGCGTGGCGAGCGCGTCGTAGACATTCTTGTAGCCGCGCGCCTGCATTTCTTCTTGGGTAATGACGGTGACCGGGGTCGCGCCGTCGCTTTGCGCGCGGGCGATGCGCGAACCCGTGACGGTGACTTTTTCCATGCGGTAATCGGCGCTGGTGACCGGTGCCACAACGGTGGCTTTGGCCGGAACAACGGTCGGCGCCTCGGCTTCCCTGACACTCAACCCCTGAGCACTTTGCTCGACTTGCAGGCCGCTGCCGAGCAAGGCTTTTTCCACCGCCTGGCGACTGCCCAACGCCCCGTGCACCGTGCTGCTGCGTTTGCCTTGCACCAGATTCTGGCTGAAGGAGATCGGCACACCGGACTGACGCGAGATCTCCAGCAGCACCTCGTCGAGTGCGCCGCTGGCGATGTCGAAGCTGTACACCTGAGCAATGGTTTCCTGCGCGAGCACAGGCATAGAAACTACTCCCATGACCAGTGCGGCAGCGAGTGTCAGTCCAGGTAATGGTTGTTTGAATGAGAACATCGAGGGGCTTCCCTGTTGAAGGCGTCTGCAGGGAATGAGCAGCGGGCCGGCGCTTTTTATAGAGCGAGCAATAGTCCGAGTAGTTATGAATCTATAACCGTGCTTCGATGCTGACCCAGTACGGATTGTGGAAGGTCACGCGGATCGGCAGCGAGCGCTCCAGCAACTGCAAAGTGCGGTCACTGTCGTCCAGCGGATACAGGCCGCTGAGGCGCAGTCCGGCGACATCCGGGCTTACATGGATGATGCCGCGCCGGTAGCTGCGCAGGCTGTCGATGACTTCGCTCAACGGGCGGTCACGCACTTCCAGTCGCCCTTGCACCCAGGCACTGTCCTGACCTTTGCTGCGCTCCAGCGCGAGAATGTGCTGCCCGTCGAACACCAGGCTTTCGCCCGCTTCCACCACTTGCCGCGCGCCGCTGGCGGTGACGACTTCGACTTGCGAATGCAGCATCACCAAACGCGTGGAATCCTCCCCGCGCTGCACCAGAAATCGGGTGCCGAGTGCGCGCATCCGCCCGTGCCCGGTTTCAACCACAAACGGCCGGCTCAGATTCTTCGCCACATCGACCAGCAGTTCGCCGCTGCGCAACTCCAGCAAGCGCTCGATGTTGTCGAAGCGCGGCACCACGCGGCTGCGCGCATTCAGGGTCACGGTGCTGCCGTCCTCCAGCGCAAATTCACGGCGCTCGCCGGTGCCGGTCGCGAGCTCACCCGCCTCAGGCAGCCAGCCGTAACGCCGCCCCAGCAGACCGGTGAGCACGGTAATCCCGAGCACGCTCAAACTGCCACTGATAAACCGGCGGCGACTCGAAGGTGCGTTGAGGCTGTGCAGCAGACTGTCGCGGGATACACCGCGCAGGTTCGACTGCCGCAGCAGGTTCAACCCGCCACCCATCTGTTCAATGATCTGCTGATGACGAGGATCGGCCGCACGCCAGGCGTCGAACGCCGCACGCTCCTGCAGGCTGACATCGCCCGATTGCAACAGCGCCATCCATTGCGCCGCCTCATCGATCAGCGTTTCATCGGGCCTCATGCCTGCATTGCCTGATAACAGCGCTTGAACGCTTCGACCATGTATTGCTGCACGCGGCTGGTGGACACGCCGAGCCGTTCGCCGATTTCGCTGTAGGTCAGGCCATCGAGTTGATGATAGAGAAACGCCGCTTTGGCCTTCGCCGACAAGCCGTTGAGCAAGCGATCCACCGCCAGCAACGCTTCGATGACCAGTGCGCGTTCCTCCGGTGACGGATGCACCGGTTCCGGCGCCAGTGCCAGACTTTGCAGATAGGCGCGCTCCAGATCCTGCCGACGCCAGCCTTCGTAGACCAGACGCCGCGCAATAGTGGTCAGCAACGCCCGTGGCTCGCGAATGGCCAGCGGATCGGGCAACGCCAAGACCCTGAGAAAGGTTTCCGAAGCAATGTCCTGCGCACTGTGCGGGCAACCGAGGGTACGGCTGACCGCAGCGCACAACCATCGGTAGTCCTTTTGGAACATCTGCCCGATGACCTGGTAATGCGGGTTATGACTGCCACCCATGCCCTGCTCCCTGAAACGGGCTCCACCCGCTGCGAAAATCCATGGTACTGCCGGGATCGTCCGGCAAAGTCAGAGGGCGACTGTGCAATACCCATGCAGACATTTGAAGTAATAAAAAATCAGGATAAGCAAACTTTTGAGAATAATGCACCTCGTCGCCGGGGAAACATGGACTGACACAACGTTGACTTCGATCACTGGCGCGCCCGGCGCCACTCTCTAACCTTGCGCTTCCATCGAATGCCACGGACGGCTCATCGGAGCCTGCGGCGGACCCACTCAAGGAAGAGCAAACATGCGACCACTCAACATTATTCTGCTGGCCTCGGCGTTCAACGGCCTGACCCAACGCGCCTGGCTGGAACTGCGCCAGGCCGGACACTCGCCGAGCGTGGTGCTGTTCACCGACGAAGCCTCGGTGTGCGAACAGATTGAACACAGCGGCGCCGATCTGGTGATCTGCCCGTTCCTCAAGGACCGCGTGCCGCATGCGTTGTGGAGCAACACCCAGCGTCCGGTGGTGATCATCCACCCGGGCATCGTCGGTGATCGTGGCGCGAGCGCACTGGACTGGGCGATCACCCGCGAACTGCCAAGCTGGGGTGTCACGGCTCTGCAAGCCGTGGAAGAAATGGACGCTGGCCCGGTTTGGGCGACCTGCGAATTCAATCTGCCGTCGGGCCTGCGTAAATCCGAGCTGTACAACGGTCGGGTCAGTGATGCGGCGATGCGGTGCATCCGTGAGGTCGTGGAAAAGTTTAT
The DNA here is from genome assembly GCF_049896625.1 of Pseudomonas sp. TWP3-1. Taxonomy (NCBI): domain Bacteria; kingdom Pseudomonadati; phylum Pseudomonadota; class Gammaproteobacteria; order Pseudomonadales; family Pseudomonadaceae; genus Pseudomonas; species Pseudomonas sp. TWP3-1. The sequence continues at coordinate 4,851 of NZ_JAFCUQ010000016.1, read as the reverse complement.
CGACGACTTCGTGCCGGTGGCGCTCGATTACACCGATCCAAAAGTGCGCGGACGTTTGCAGGCGAACATGAAGCAGGATGACCGCAGCTTCAGCTGGCACGACTGCTCGCGCTTCATCAAACGTTGCATCGATGCGGCGGATGGTCAGCCGGGAGTGCTGGCGAGTCTCGCGGGCGGGCAGTATTACCTGTACGACGCGCATCTTGATCAGCGCACCGGCATGCCTGGCGAAATTCTCGCGGTGCATGACGATGCAGTGCTGGTGGCGACCGGGGATCACAGCCTGTGGATCGGCTCACTGCGGCGCAAACCGCAACCCGGCGAAGAAACTTTCAAGCAACCGGCGCGGCATGTGTTGGCCGGGCATTTGTGTGGCGTGCCGGTGTTGGACTGGTCGATCGCCAGTCAGCCGTTCAGCGACGAGGCGTATCAACCGATCCGCTATCGCGAATCCGGCAAGGTCGGTGAGTTGACCTTCGAGTTCTACAACGGCGCCATGAGCACCGAGCAATGCCGGCGCATGGTTGACGCGCTGCGCTGGGCCAAATCCCGCGACACCCAGGTGCTGCTGATCCAGGGCGGGCGTGGCAGCTTTTCCAACGGCGTACATCTGAATGTGATTCAAGCGGCGCAGGATCCGGGTGCTGAAGCCTGGGCGAATATTCAGGCGATTGACGACGTGTGCGCAGAGCTGCTGAGTGCGCGGCAACTGGTGGTCAGTGGTGTGACCGGCAATGCCGGCGCTGGCGGCGTGATGCTCGCGCTGGCCGCGGACATCGTGCTGGCCCGGGCCGATATCGTGCTCAACCCGCACTACAAGAGCATGGGCTTGTACGGTTCGGAATACTGGACCTACAGCCTGCCACGCGCGGTCGGCCCGGTGATGGCCGAGCAGTTGACCCATGCGTGTCTGCCGGTGAGCGCCAGTCAGGCGCAACTGCTGGGCATGGTTCAGGAAATCGGCCCGCGTTGCCCGGATGAGTTTGCCTTGTGGCTGCTGCAACGGGCGAATGGGGTGTTGACTGACCCGACGTATGCGCCGGTGCGCGAGCGCAAGACGCGGGTCGATCAGGCGTCGATCGAGCAATGCAGGGAAGCCGAGCTGCAAGAGATGCAGGAGGACATGCTGTACAACCGCAATCAATTCGCCGAGAAGTGCCGGCACTTTGTTTACAAGCGCAAGGTGTGCGGGACACCCGCGCGGTTGGTGGAGGATTGGGCGCGGGTGGATGTGACCGAGTTGGCCAGTTAATCGGCGGTGGCAGTTTTTCCCCTCACCCTAGCCCTCCCGAAACGTCGGACCGCCCAAGGGAGAGGGAACCGACCGTGGTGTCTTGCGCCATACATCGACTTGAGAAAACCAATCGATTATGGATTCAGAGCAGAGCGCTCAAGTCGGTGTAAATATTCAATATCCCCGGATCGGTCCCCTCTCCCCCTGGGAGAGGGCTAGGGTGAGGGTGCTTTTGCCCTACAATGCCCAACCCCCAGACACCGGCCCGCCCCATGGACATCGACCTCGCCCGCACCTTCCTCGAAATCGTCCGCCACGGCAGCCTTGCCGCCGCCGCTGAAAAGCTCTTCGTTACCCAGACCGCGATCACCGCGCGGGTGCAGAAACTCGAAAGCCAGTTAGGCAGCACGCTGTTCGTGCGCAATCGTGCCGGCGCGCGTCTGACGCCCAACGGCGAAGCGTTCGTGGTCTACGCCACTCAGTTGGTACAGACCTGGGAAGCCGCACGCCGTGATCTGCCGCTGCCCGAGGGCTACGACAACGTGCTGCACATCGGCGGCGAAGTCAGTCTGTGCAACCCGTTGATGCTCAGTTGGGCCGCCGAACTGCGCGAAAAAATCCCCAGCCACGCCCTGCGCATGGAAGTGCGCGACGGCGAAAACCTGCTGCGTCAGCTCGAACTCGGCGTACTCGATGCAGCGCTGGTGTATCAGCCGGAATACTGGCCGGGCCTGCAGGTCGAGCAAGTGCTGGAAGAGAAACTGATTCTGGTTCGAACCCCGAATCGCCCCGATCCCTACGTGTACATCGACTGGGGCCCGGACTTCCGTCGTCAGCACGACGCCGCAATGCCGGAAAAAGCCAAGGCAGCCTTGAGCTTCAACCTCGGCCCGCTGGCCCTGCAATACATTCTGGAGAACGGCGGCAGCGGTTATTTCCGCACCCGTGTCGTGCGCACTTATCTGGAAAGCGGCGCGCTGGAAACTGTCACCAAAGCCCCGGAATTCGGCTACCCGACCTACCTCGTCTACTCCCGCGACCGTGATTCGGCGACCTTGCAACAGGCGTTCGATCTGCTGCGCGAGGTGATCAAGACCGATGACGACTGGTCGCAGCGCTGGAATCCGCTGAGCTGATCCGGTCGCCACAAACCGGAGCATGGCACTACTGACCTCAAGGTTGGTCCTGCACAAATGAGCGGATCGGCTACTCTGCCGGGATAACAACAATCTCCGCAGGTGAGCGCAGTGAGGCAGACCACCGAGGCATTTCGCAGCCGCTACCGCGCGGCGATCCATCCGCGCTACAACCCGTGGCTGCACGGCGTGTTCGTGCTGCTGTTCGGGGCGCTGGCGATTGGCGGGTTCTGGAGCAGCGTGCAGCAAGTGCGGGCGCTGGAATGGCTGACTGTGCCGCTGACTCTGCTGTTGTTCAACTTCGGCGTGTACGTGGTGCATCGCCATCTCGGCCATCACAAGAAGACCTTCGCCAAGCTGTTCTATGCGCGCCACGCCGGCGACCATCACAGCTTCTTCACCCCCGGCCACATGACCTACGACAGTGCGCGCGACTGGCGGGTGATTCTGTTCCCGGCGTGGCTGATCGTGCTGCACACACTGGTCATCACCCTGCCGCTGTGGTGGCTGCTCGCGCAGGTCAATGCCAATGTCGCCGGGCTGTTCGGCGGCTGTATGGTGCTTGGCTACCTGACTTACGAGGTGTTTCACGCCTGTGAGCATCTGCCGCCGCAAAACCCGCTGACGCGCCTGCCGTGGATTCGCCAGATGCGTCGTTTGCACGAGCTGCATCACCGGCGCGAGTGCATGCAGGAGCGCAACTTCAATATTGTTTTCCCGCTGATGGACTACCTGTTCGGCACCCTGTATTGGGAACCGGAACCCGCCCCCCTGAACCTGTCGAGACCCCCCATGACGCGCATGCAGCACCAGATCGACATCGCCGGCGAGCCGACCGCCGTGCTCGCTTACGCCGCCAGCGTCAATTGCTGGCCGCAGTGGCATCCGTCGTCATTGAAGATCGATGGCCCCGCCGGCCCGCTGCATGCCGGCGCACGTTTTGCAGAGGACATCCGTGCCGGTGGCCGCGACGGGCATTTGTGCTGGGAAGTCAGCGAATATCTGCCTGGCCGCCGCTGGTGCGCGCGGGCCAGAGGCGATCATGGCTTGTCGCTGCAGCTGACTTACGAATGTTCGGCCGAGGCCGACGGCACGCGCTTCGTGCGCACGCTGGATTATCAATTCGACGGACTGGCCATGCGCATTGCCAATCGACTGCTGCTGAAAACGCGCATTGAGCGCGAATCCAGCGCGTCGATGCTGGCCTTGCGCGAGATGGCGGCGCAGCACCTGGCAGTAGCGAGCGTCAGCGCATGAAACTACGCCATGGAGTGGTGCTGCTGATCGTACTGATTCTGGGATTTTTGCTGTTAATGCCGACCAAGGTCGAGCCCGTGGCCTGGACGCCGCAACCGGCGCCGTCACTGACCGATGGCATTTATGCCGAAAATCAACTGCTCAAGGCTGCGACCAAGGTCGGCCCCAGCGATATCGAAGGCCCGGAAGCGCTGCTGCTGGAAGGCGATTTGCTGATCACCGGCTTGCATGACGGCCGGGTGCTGCAAACCAGCCTTGACGGCACACAACGCAAAGTGCTGGCCGACACTGGCGGGCGACCTCTGGGCATGGCCCGGCATCCCAACGGTTTGCTGGTGATCGCCGACGGGGTCAAGGGGTTGCTGTCGCTCGACGCCCAAGGCCAGGTCATCGCTTTGACCAAAGAAGCCGATGGCGTGCCGTTTGGTTTCACCGACGATGTGGCCATCGACAAGCCCGGGCATTACGCCTACTTCAGCGATGCATCGAGCCGTTGGGGTTACGGGCATGACGGCGAGGCTATCATCGAGCATGGCGGCGACGGGCGACTGCTGCGCTACGACTTTCAGACCGGCAAAACCAAGGTCTTGCTGGACAAGCTGGAGTTCGCCAACGGCGTGACCCTCGGCCCCGAGGACGCTTATGTGCTGGTCAACGAAACTGGCGCCTACCGCATCAGCCGCTATTGGCTGACCGGGCCGAAAGCCGGCACACACGATCTGTTCATCGACAACCTGCCGGGGCTGCCGGACAACCTTGCGTTCAATGGTCGAGACCGGTTTTGGGTAGCACTGTATACGCCGCGTAACGCGTTGCTGGATCGCACGGCCGGGCATCCGTTCGTACGCAAGATGATCGTGCGGGCGATGGCCGTGTTGCCGAAACCGCTGGAAAAGCGCGGGTTTGTCTTGGGGCTGGATTTGCAGGGCAAGGTGATTGCCAATCTGCAGGATGCTGGCGAGGGCAATTATTCGCCGATCACGACTGTTCGTGAGTATGGCGACTGGTTGTATCTGGGGTCTTTGAAGGCTACGCATCTGGCGCGGGTGCCGTTGGATGGTGCCCTGAAGTGAACCCGGTGATTCTGTGTTGAGTTGACTGGAGTCATCGCGGCATTGGTATCTACACATCTCCCGATCCTGGTCTATAAAGGGACGGCATGGATATCAAATGACTGGGCTAGATGCCCGCCTGATAAAACGATACGACGAGTTAGTCATGGGA
>NZ_JAFCUQ010000015.1:0-168385 GCF_049896625.1 Pseudomonas sp. TWP3-1 | reverse complement strand
GGCAATTACGATCTACAACCAAGAGCGACCGCACCTGTCTCTGAAATACAAAACGCCCGATGCGGTGCATCGGGCGTTAGAGTGAAAAAGGTGTAAACCTATTTCAGGACTAGACACTGCGAATTGCTGAAACCGAAAAAACCGAGCACAAAAAAAGCACCCCGAAGGGTGCTTCTCTTTAAGCGATCAGCAGATTACTGGGCTGGCTCATTCTGCGACAGAACCAGTTTGCCTTCCTTGTCGACCGGTATCTGGTTGCCCGGATCACGATCCATGCGCACTTTGCCTTCCTTGCCATCCAGCGAATAACGAACGTCATAGCCAACGACCTTGTCGCTGATGTCGTTCACCGTATTGCAACGGGTTTGCGTGGTGGTGTAGGTGTCGCGATTCTGCATGCCTTCCTGCACCTTATTGCCGGCGTAACCGCCACCGACCGCACCGGCCACCGTGGCAATCTTCTTGCCGGTGCCGCCGCCAATCTGGTTACCCAGCAAACCACCCGCTACGGCACCAATCGCGGTACCGAGAATCTGGTGTTGATCCTTGACCGGCGCCTGCCGGGTCACTGCGACATCCTTGCACACTTCACGTGGCGTCTTGATTTGTGTCTTCACCGGTTCAACGGCCAACACTTGCGCATACTCAGGGCCGCTTTTAACCAGGCTGTAGGTGGCAACAGCACCCCCGGCAGTCACACCGACAGCACCCAATACCGCACCAACCAGCAACGACTTGTTCACATGAACCTCCTGACCATCACATGCGGGACGCGCCCGCGCTTCTCCCAGCCTTGGAGCATAAAAAAAGGCGCGAGTTCAACTCGCGCCTTTTTTAGCTGATAGCCGGGAAAACGACGACCGTTATGGAAGGTCGTCGACTTCCTTCTCGGTGTTAGCCGGTGGAATCAGGTCTTCGGTCGTCAGGTTCAGCCAGATCAGCACCACGTTGGCGATGTAGATCGACGAGTAAGTACCCGCCAGCACACCGATGAACAGCGCGATGGAGAAGCCGAACAGGTTGTCACCGCCGAAGAACAGCAGCGCCGCGATCGCCAGCAAGGTGGAGATCGAAGTCGCCATGGTGCGCAACAGGGTCTGGGTGGTCGAGATATTGATGTTCTCGATCAACGTAGCCTTGCGCAGCACGCGGAAGTTCTCACGCACCCGGTCGAATACCACGATGGTGTCGTTCAGCGAGTAACCGATGATCGCCAGTACCGCCGCCAGTACCGTCAGGTCGAAGGTGATCTGGAAGAACGACAGGATACCGATGGTCACGATCACGTCGTGGATCAGCGAAACAATGGCGCCGACCGCGAACTTCCACTGAAAGCGGAAAGCCAGGTAGATCAGGATGCCACCGAGCGCCAGCAGCATGCCGAGGCCGCCCTGATCGCGCAGTTCTTCACCGACCTGCGGCCCGACGAACTCGACACGCTTGACCATCGCCGGGTTGTCGCCGCCGACTTTCAGCAGCGCTTCCGCCACCTGATGCCCCAACTGCGGATCTTCACCCGGCATCCGCACCAGCAGATCGGTAGTCGCACCGAAGCTCTGCACGATGGCTTCGTGGTAACCCGAGGTCGCCAATTGCTCACGCACCTTGGTGACATCGGCCGGACGCTCGTAGGTCAGCTCGATGAGCGTACCGCCGGTGAAGTCCAGACCCCAGTTCATGCCCTTGGTGGCAACACTGAACAAGGCCAGCACGGTGAGAAATACTGTGACGCCGAACGCGAAGTTGCGAACGCCCATGAAGTTGATTGTACGTAACATGGCAGCCCCTTAAATCCACAACTTCTTGAAGTCACGTCCGCCGAAGATCAGGTTGACCATTGCGCGGGTCACCATGATGGCCGTGAACATCGAGGTAAAGATCCCGAGGGACATGGTCACTGCGAAACCTTTGACCGGGCCGGTGCCCATCGCAAAGAGAATCCCGCCAACCAGCAACGTAGTCAGGTTGGCGTCGAGAATCGCGGTGAATGCCCGGCCGAAGCCTTCGTTGATTGCACGCTGCACGGTCATGCCGGCGGCGATCTCTTCACGGATCCGCGAGAAGATCAGCACGTTGGCGTCGACCGCCATACCCATGGTCAGCACGATACCGGCGATACCCGGCAGGGTCAGCGTTGCACCCAGCAGCGACATCAGCGCCAGCAGCAGCACCATGTTCACCGACAGCGCGACCGTGGCAATGACACCGAAGAAGCGGTAGATGGCGATGATGAACAGCGAGACAAACAGCATGCCCCACAGCGATGCATCGATACCTTTGGTGATGTTGTCGGCACCCAGGCTCGGGCCAATGGTGCGCTCTTCAGCGAAGTACATCGGCGCCGCCAGACCACCGGCACGCAGCAGCAGCGCCAGTTCGGACGATTCGCCCTGGCCGTTCAGGCCAGTGATGCGGAACTGAGCACCGAGCGGCGACTGAATGGTCGCCAGGCTGATGATCTTCTTCTCTTCTTTGAAGGTTTGCACCGCGACATCTTTCTCGACGCCGTTGACCACTTGCTTGGTGTAAGTGGTAACCGGACGCTGCTCGATGAAGATCACCGCCATGCTGCGACCGACGTTGCTGCGGGTTGCGCGGCTCATCAGTTCGCCACCGTGACCATCCAGACGGATGTTCACTTCAGGCGTGCCGTGCTCGCCAAAACCGGCCTTGGCGTCGGTAACCTGGTCACCGGTGATGATCAGACCACGTTCGATCTGCGCCGGAGGACGGTTGCCTTCACGGAACTCGAAGCTTTCGGAAGTGGCTTTCGAAGCGCCGGGCTCAGCGGCCAGACGGAATTCAAGGTTGGCCGTCTTGCCGAGGATACGCTTGGCTTCGGCAGTGTCCTGCACGCCCGGCAGCTCAACCACGATACGGTTGGCACCCTGACGCTGGACGATCGGTTCGGCAACACCCAGCTCGTTGACGCGGTTACGTACCGTGGTCAAGTTCTGCTTGATGGAGTATTCACGGATTTCCGCCAGCTTGGCCGGGGTCATCGCCAGACGCAGCACCGGTTGACCGTTGAGATCGGCCGGAACAATGTCGAAATCGTTGAAGCTCTTGCGGATCAGTGCACGGGCCTGCTCGCGGGAATCTTCATCGCTGAAGCCCAACTGAATGGCACCGCCCAGTTGCGGCAGGCTGCGATAACGCAGTTTCTCTTTGCGCAGCAGGCTCTTGACGTCGCCTTCGTAGACTTTCAGGCGCGCATCAAGCGCTTTGTCCATGTCCACTTCGAGCAGGAAGTGCACACCACCGGACAAGTCCAGACCCAGTTTCATCGGGTGCGCGCCGAGGCTGCGCAGCCATTGCGGGGTGGTCTGAGCCAGGTTCAGTGCGACAACGTAGTCATCACCCAGCGCCTTGCGTACAACGTCTTTGGCCGGCAACTGGTCTTCAGCCTTGGTCAGACGGATCAGACCGCCCTTGCCGTTGGCCGCCAGGCTCGAAGCCTTGACGTTGATCCCGGATTCTTTCAGCGCAGTACTTACGCGATCCAGATCGGCCTGATTGACTTTCAGAGCCGTGCTGGCGCCGCTGATCTGAATGGCCGGGTCATCAGGATACAGATTGGGAGCGGAATAAATCAGACCGACCGCCAGCACCGCCAGGATCAGAATGTATTTCCACAGAGGGTATTTGTTCAGCATCACGCCGCCCGTTATGAACGCGGGGCGCCTTGCGCGCCCCGTCGATTGAGTAGAAGTTGAAACCTTTAGATCGCTTTCAGCGTGCCTTTTGGCAGCGTGGCAGCGATGGCGCCTTTCTGGAACTTCATTTCCACGGTGTCGGAAACTTCCAGAACCACGAAGTCATCGGCCACTTTGGTGATCTTGCCGGCGATGCCGCCGGTGGTGACCACTTCGTCGCCCTTCGCAAGACTGCTCAGCAGGTTCTTCTGCTCTTTGGCGCGCTTGGCCTGTGGACGCCAGATCATCAGGTAGAAGATGACCAGGAAGCCGACCAGGAAAATCCACTCGAAGCCGCCGCCCATTGGGCCGGCAGCTGCCGGTGCAGCAGCGTCAGCCATGGCGTTAGAGATAAAAAAGCTCATTTAGCACTCCAGTTGCAAATGTTGAATCTTGGGGTCAGAAAACTCAGTCCAAAGGCGGAACGGGGAGCCCGCGTTTGGCGTAGAAGGCATCGACAAAGGCGGCCAATGTACCCTGTTGAATAGCCTCGCGCAAACCAGCCATGAGCACCTGATAATGGCGCAAATTGTGGATGGTATTGAGCATGCTGCCGAGCATTTCGCCGCACTTGTCCAGATGATGCAGATAAGCGCGCGAGAAGTTCTGGCAGGTATAGCAATCGCAGGTCGGATCCAGCGGCGAATCATCATGGCGATGGAACGCGTTACGGATCTTCAGCACGCCGGTATCAATGAACAGATGCCCATTGCGGGCATTACGGGTTGGCATCACGCAATCGAACATGTCCACACCGCGGCGCACACCCTCAACCAGATCTTCCGGTTTGCCAACGCCCATAAGGTAACGAGGTTTGTCAGCCGGCATCAGGCCCGGCAGATAATCCAGCACCTTGATCATCTCGTGTTTCGGTTCGCCCACCGACAGACCGCCAATGGCCAGGCCATCAAAGCCGATCTTGTCGAGGCCTTCCAGCGAGCGCTTGCGCAGATCCTGGTGCATGCCGCCCTGAACGATGCCGAACAGTGCAGCGGTATTCTCGCCGTGGGCATTCTTCGAACGCTCCGCCCAACGCAACGACAGCTCCATCGACACACGGGCGACGTCTTCGTCAGCCGGGTACGGCGTGCATTCGTCGAAAATCATCACGACGTCCGAACCCAAATCGCGCTGAACCTGCATCGATTCTTCCGGACCCATGAAGACTTTCGAGCCATCGACCGGCGAGGCGAAGGTTACGCCCTCTTCTTTGATCTTGCGCATCGCGCCAAGGCTGAACACCTGGAAACCACCGGAGTCGGTCAGGATCGGGCCTTTCCACTGCATGAAATCATGCAGGTCGCCGTGGCCCTTGATCACTTCGGTGCCCGGGCGCAGCCACAGGTGGAAGGTGTTGCCCAGAATCATTTCTGCGCCGGTGGCGACGATGTCACGCGGCAACATGCCCTTGACCGTGCCGTAAGTACCCACCGGCATGAAAGCCGGGGTCTCGACGGTGCCACGCGGGAAGGTCAGGCGACCACGGCGAGCCTTGCCATCGGTGGCAAGCAGCTCGAACGACATACGACAGGTGCGACTCATACTGTTTCCTCTGGGTCCGATTCACTAGGGGCAGTCGGCGCGGGATTGCGGGTGATGAACATCGCATCACCGTAGCTGAAAAAGCGGTATCCATTTTCGACGGCGGCTTTATAGGCGGCCATGGTTTCGGGATAACCGGCGAACGCCGAAACCAGCATCAACAGTGTGGATTCGGGCAAATGGAAGTTGGTCACCAAGGCATCGACCACATGAAACGGGCGGCCCGGGAAGATAAAGATATCGGTGTCGCCACTGAACGGCTTGAGCACGCCATCGCGCGCGGCACTTTCCAGCGAGCGCACGCTGGTGGTGCCCACGGCAATCACCCGACCACCGCGCGCACGGCACGCGGCGACCGCATCGACCACGTCCTGGCCGACTTCCAGCCACTCGGTGTGCATGTGGTGATCTTCAAGTTTTTCGACGCGCACAGGCTGGAACGTACCGGCGCCAACGTGCAGCGTGACGAACGCGGTCTCGACGCCTTTGGCGGCAATCGCTTCCAGCAGCACCTGATCGAAATGCAGCCCCGCCGTCGGCGCCGCCACCGCACCGAGCTTCTCGGCGTACACGGTCTGATAACGCTCGCGATCCGAGCCTTCGTCCGGGCGGTCTATATAAGGAGGCAACGGCATGTGCCCGACGCGGTCGAGCAACGGCAGCACTTCTTCGCTGAAGCCCAACTCGAACAACGCATCGTGGCGGGCAAGCATTTCTGCTTCACCACCGCCATCGATGAGAATCTTCGAACCCGGCTTCGGCGATTTGCTGGAACGCACATGCGCCAACACGCGATGGGTATCGAGCACGCGTTCGATGAGGATTTCCAGCTTGCCGCCAGACTCCTTCTGCCCGAACAGGCGCGCCGGAATCACCCGGGTATTGTTGAACACCATCAAATCGCCCGGGCGCAAATGCTCCAGCAGATCAGTAAATTGACGGTGTGCCAGGGCGCCGCTGACCCCATCGAGGGTCAACAGGCGACTACCGCGACGCTCGGCCAAAGGGTGGCGGGCGATCAGCGAATCAGGGAGTTCGAAAGTAAAGTCAGCAACGCGCATGATGGGGTTCGTCTAGCAGGGGCCGGAAGTCTAGCCGAAATAGTGAAAATTCTCTATGTACCTGATTGACCGACGGTAATCTCATCTCTATACTTCGCCGCCATTGAGCCCTGATGGCGGAATTGGTAGACGCGGCGGATTCAAAATCCGTTTTCGAAAGGAGTGGGAGTTCGAGTCTCCCTCGGGGCACCAAAATTAAGAAAGGTCTTGCTTAGCAAGGCCTTTTTTTTCGTCTGGAGGAAAGTGGTAGCCAAACTGCACGTGCGGAGAAAGCGCTGCGCCTAGCCTTGGCAGCGCTGTCCACGGCGAATTGTGGCAACCACTGCACAGGCTTTGAAAAATGAAGTTGAAAAGCTCGACGCGGAAATCACAGAGATCAAAGAGGTTCTGAAAGATCTCCGCCAGCGGCAGCTACGGGTAGCGCGCATTATGTGGGCTGACTGCTTGGACAAGGCCGCTCTGGAATTTGCCGCCGTCGCAGCACACCTGGAAGCCACCGAGAAAGCGCTGGGTTGGACAAGCTCGATGAGTGAGCTCTACGTACAATTGCAAACCCCGCACGGCCCTGCGTGCATCAGCGGGAAGACAGTCAGCGAGAAAGCCTACGCACTGACCATGGAGCAATTGCTAGCTGCCAGATTCACCGCATCGCCGATACCTACGGCGATGCTCTCCATCCGTAACCGGATCACCAATCGCGGAACACCAAACGTGTTCCACTTAACCGGTGTTCCGGTTATTTGCATTTCGAGTTCCACCTCTTAAAGCCACGTATTCCGTGGTCTCCGGCGTTTTTGGAACACATGGAACACATGGAACACCGCTTTTTCGCTACCTAAGCGTTAGCGTTCCCCTCGCCCCTTTTCACGGGGTGAACCTTCAGCGCTAACGGACGCGGCGGATAGCTCCAGATCTCCCGATTGTTGTGTCCGATTCGTCCCAGGCGAAGGAGCTGTAGCGGCAGATTTTACGGGTCCTCCCTAAGGGGGGGCCCCTACACGGGTTATCAGACTCGCAGGTTTCCTCTAGCTAAAACATCAGACGGAATGTCCGTCTTATTAAATAACATTCTAAATAAGCTGATCACTGACGACCTTACTAAGAATCAGTGAGAGCTGATATACAATGACGCCTCGGCTTTAGAGCATGTAGCTGAAAGCTCCGGCATGAGGCCCAAAATAATCTTCAGACTAGTTAACAAATAAGCGGACTGTTCACCTGCCTCTACCTCATAAGACACTTCTGTTAACCAATCACCCAAAAACACAGACCACCCCTCAATGCTTGATATTGAAGCAGCAGCTATTAGAGCTATTCTTAACTCCTCCACTGCCGATATAGCTAAATCCTTACGCCTCCTTGTGACTCTGCTCAATATTCGGACTTCAGCTGCAAGTTCCTCACTTCTAGTCACTGCAGCAACAGTAGCCAAGCCACTTATTAATGCAAAAAAATTATTAGTACTTCCTGACTGCTCGAGTTGGTATTTAACTTTTCGAAGAGCTGTAGCAGCAAGACGCGCATGATCGATAGTAATATTAAAAATCAACGAACTATTAACTAGGGAATTGAAGGAGTCAATATTGATAACATCAGACTTAAGCTGACACTCCAAGCCTTTTAGGATCTCCTGAGGCATATCTAATATGGATGCAACCCCGCCTTCCAAAGGACCAGGTAGAAATGATTCAGGAAATTTTAGAAAACTAACTCTCCCTTCAGCATCCACCTTTGACAAATCAAATAATTCCGGCAGCGTAATACTGTCCCGCCTTAGATTTAATGCGTTTACCGCCCTACCGAGCAACTCAAATTTGAGCTGTGTCGGTGAAATGAAATCCGGTTGCCATCTAGGTTCTAGCCGCATATCTAAAAGAGACTGCATGAAAAAATGCATTCCTCGAGTTTCAAAAACCCAGCTTTGAAAATCTTCTGGCATTGTGTGGGTAGCTAGATACACTCTTTCAATGTGAGACGCATGCGCTATTGCAGCGAGGCGTATCCAAAACGGTGGCCTATCTTTAAAGATTTTAGTCCTAGACAACTCACCTACCACCAAAACAACAAGCGACGAAACTAACGCAAATCGCCCGCATGGATCGAGCGGATCATCATTAATCAACTCATCGAACAAATCCAATAGGTACGGTTGAATCTCCGGCCATTTATTAATGTTCGCGAGGCCCAACTCTATCACACCAACCTTAGAAAAGACGTCCCCCTTACTCTTAACAAATTTCAACACGGAGAAAAAATCTTCCAACCCCCAACCAGCCAAGTCAATATTTGAAATCAACTGCGAATGACCTGAAAGCAGCAAAGCAAATTCCAATCCAGGTACACACTCCCATTCCAAAAGTTGAGCCATAAAAACTTTGTTCTCCAGAACGTAGCTGGAGAGATCTTCGACTTGCGGAGGTGAACCTACTAACGCCTCATAATATGCAGTCTCCCGAGGAATGAGATCGGTAATATTACAATCGTCCCGACGTAATTTCGCTGCTAGAGATTCCGCAAAGCGTTTTGGAGTTAATGACAGATCCTTTCTAAACGCATCAAGACTATCGAGATCTAAAGGTGCGACGGATATTTTTTCCTTCCAATGAGTTAGAGCTGAACCTCTTAGATTAGTTAATCTAGCTTCTTTATCAAACTCTGAAGCACGTATGACAGCGTTAGGAGAAAGCGGCCAAAAATAAGGAAGTCTGGCTTTTTTTTCACCATGCACTAGCAATGTAAATATACCACTTTTATCAGCTTCGACACTCAGCACCCACTCGTTGCCATTTGAGTCGTTCAGAACTGACTTAGCCCCCAACTCAGACATAATATAGGAAACACTACGGAAGAAATCCTTACTATCAAACGAGAAATCCAAATCGCCGAACGAGAGTTGGGAGGAAGTTTCAATACCAAAACGCTGAGTCAACTGCGGGTCATCTAAAACCGAATTACTTATGACTTCAGGAAACAGACTCAACGCCGCTTGAAACATTAAGGACCCGCTTTCTTCACTGCGCATCGCTCACCTCGTTATCATATTGCTGCTTGAGCCCATGTTCAATAACTACGGAGGCCTGCTCTATTAAACTACTAAAGAGAACTGGATCCTCTTCCTTAAGCTGCCTTAATATTCTCCCCTCCAGCCAATCCGAATAGTTCTTCCGAACAAATGAAGATTGATGGTTTGGAACAACCATAAGAGCCATTAGCTGCGCTTCAAACTGACTTTTGACGTCCAAACCAGCGACTGAAAACCGATGTGACCACTTTCTTATATCCAACAAATTAAAAAGCCAATTTGATCGAGCTATGGAGATGCTTAGTTCTGCGCCTTCATACCAGAGCTCTCTCATCGCATTATAACTCTCTTGAAATATGCCATGTAGCCAAGGAAACTCTTTAGGGAGCTGCAGAATGTCAGACATTGCAATCCTGAGCACCGATTCTCTAAGCGCTTTTAATCCGGCATTCTCTATTACTTGGCCATCTACAATTTTTGACTGCAGCAAATGGTGCTTCAACTCAAACGCATCCACAGGAACTAATGCCATGCCCATACGACGCAACTGAGTTTTGAGCTCTGAAACTTCAATATCAGTCAATACTCCACGAGAGGAAAGATTGTACAAAATGTCAACTGTTGTAAGCACATGATGTGAAACACCACTTTGCTCAAAGGCAAGAAATTTATTTATATACCTATCGTCGGAAACGATCGCATCCACAACATTTATTAACTTCAGGACATCGAGACAGGGGTGGTCACGCATTGATTTTTCGTCTTCAGTTTCGGAATCTCGAGAAAGTGAACCCACCACGATTCTTCCAGAAACAATTCCATCCCTAATTCTCAACCTAAGATTTTCAAGTACCGAGATAGAAACCAAAGCTTGCTTCTCATAACTAATCAACTCATCAGACTCAGAAACCTCACGCGGTGAGACATACACAGTAAGGCCTGACCGAGAGAGTTTTGGCAGTAACTTCAAATGCTGAAAGTAGGAAACCGCAAGATCATCTAAATATAAATGAGCAGAATCAGCTATCACAGGTGATTGAGGCCACGTGTGCTCACGAGGAGACAGAAAATCTTTTGCAACTTGCGCCTCTGCTGCCGTTAGGACACCACGTTCTATCAGCTTTTCGATTACAGCCTGACAATTACAAAGGCACGCTGAAAAGTCCGATAGATCCGCTTCCTCCATTACTAGACTACCGATTCGATGTACAGGACCAGGGTGAACCACAAGGCGTTGCGGGACAGTGCTAGAAAGTCCATCAGATGCAACAGCCAACATTGACGCTAGCCCCTCCCCAACCTCCGAAGAGATTGCAGTCGACGCTTTCATGGTAGTCTCGAAATGTTTAATTGTTCCCGCAGCTATTAATTGCTTAAGTTCGTGAGCCTCTCGGACTTTACTGGGCTGATGAAATGACAGGCTACGCCTCTCATCAAATAGCCATTTCAATGTTCCATGAGCAATCATTACAACGCTAAAGGAACTGAGGACCGAATCCAGCACTCCAATTAGCTCTAAAGTTAATAGTGCAGTGACGTCCATAGCGATGCGGTCAGGAGTAACCGTGACCGTTGGTCTAGATCCTGAAAACGAAAAAATCACGCTCCGTTTTCTTGCATCAACCTGGTCTAGGTTATTGAGCGCTAATGCTAGATAAAAATTGAGTAGATTTTTATTATGAAGCCTAGCTGCTACAAATATTGGAATATCGCCTTCGACCATTTTCTTATATGCTTGCCCTGTTTGCTCCTCCCAATCTGGCTGCCTATCCATCACCTCTTGTAGAGACATTTTAAGAACAGGCCCGTCTTTATCCGATAGCTCACTGGCAGTCTGCATCCACCCAAACGCGAGATCTCCTTCCTCCCACCCACATTCAGTTGAAATCCCGTAACACGCTATTAGTATTTGCGGATCGCCCTCCCCTTTTCGAGCTGCTTCGAACACCAACTCTTTTAGCCGAGGAGATGCTATAAGCTGGGCAAGTTTTGCCGCACGAATTAAGTCCATGGCGGAGCGAGTTTCCCTAGTCCTCCACTCTTCCTCGACATTGACTTGAAGTGAATCCCAGTCACCAGACGCTACCGCAATACTAATCGTTAGACTTCTCTGCTCATCTTCGTTAAATCTTTTTTTGAGCTGGTGTAGAGCATCACGCGCCTCAACGAAACGCCCCTTTTCATAAAGACTCCAGCAACGAATTCGCTGTAATTCTTCTGACTGCTCTAAAAATATAGAATATTCAGTACAAAACCCTAAAGCTTCATCGACCTTTCCAGCATTGTAAAGTGCCCGCGCGTAACGCTGCGCATCTTTTATATCGCGAGTGAGAACAAATATTTCGCTAGCGTAATTTACTAATCCTCCCCAGTCTTGCTGCTCCTCTAATAATGACACCACATTATGTAAGTCTGTAATGGATTTACTAGACTCATACAAAGCAACGCGTTGTGAAATCAGGTCGGAATCAGACGCTTCGAAGACTAGCCTTTCAATTCTCTTTCTTTCGAGATCTGATACACCAGCTTCTATTACTTCTCTTAACCGTTCCTCGGCAGCGGTTTTTTGACCAGATCGAATTAACATTTCAATCTCGAGAAACGCGACGGTTTTGTAATTTAAATGACCAATCAATTGAGATCTATGACGATCGATATATGAGGCAACAGCCCTTGGGCTATTTTGTTTAAATGCCAAAGCAAACCTTGCAACTGCGGCGTCGGATGATTTACCTCCGCTTAAAGCAGTTCTGCGCTCAATTTCCCGCTCTACAGCGGGGACATCGATATTTAGACCAAACTGCATCGCGAGGGGTAAACGTCTCAAAGACGCACCTCGATCACTCATACTTTGTTCAAGTTCTCGTCTAGCTAGTTCATAACGCTGAACATCTCTAAGAGCAAGCCACAAAGCACTATCACTTGCTATTTCCGCCATCGAATTGAGATTCAAGCTAGCCGCACTGCGAGCAACACCTTCAAAATAACTCAGTGACTTTCGCCTGAATTGTAGCGCCTGTTGGTCCCCTGCCAGTGGAAACGTGCGCGCCTCGAAAGGAGGGGTTTGATATACCAACGCCCTCAACTCTGCGGGCACTGCTTGAGCCAAATAAACAATCGCAGACAAATATGCAAGAGCTGGCGTAGAAAGGTGGTCTTCTTCAGAGAGCCTTTCAACAAGTTTCAAGGCTTCATCCCAACAGTCACACTCGACGAGGCTTTGAACTAAAAAGAATTTGCCATCTGAATCAAGATCACCCAAACAAACTTCTGAGTCCTCAGTCCATTTTAATGCCTCAGAGGCACCACGAATATTGCGCATCAAGATTAGAGCCGCCGATCTTGACGTCGGAGTTTTTAAATCATCCAAGAGTGCTAAAGCCGACAGTAGATCCCCCGTCTGCCCTGCTATAAAAGCTTTCGTAATTTTTGTTTCATCAATAGCATCTGTACTACTAACTTCGTCTATTAGATCACGCGCATACTCTATATCAGACACAGATATGAAGCGGGCACACCAACTAAACACTCGTGTCTTTATTGGCACCGAAACTCCACTAAGATCTCCTAACCGTAAACTCTCCGCTAGTTTTTTCGATTCCAACCCTGACTCATACTCTAAAAACAACCTTGATTTCGCAATAATTTCGAGGCGCTCACAAGCTTCATTATCGACGATTTTTGATGTTCCACTCACTATAGAGCTTGTAGATACAATACGCTCAACGGAGCTTATTATTTTCCCCACTTCCTCGATTGCTTTAGTATGCACTTCAGATTTATTAGAGAGATCTTCAAGAGCCGCTGTCTGCACCCTTAAATTTTTTTCGATCAAGAAGTCTTTATGTTGCCTCGTAAATTCCCGACTGACAAACTCTCCGATATGAATGTAAATCTCTGAGCTTCTAGTGGCAGGTTTAGCAATTTGAATGTGGTCTGCATCTACTGGAATAGCTGTGGCATTTACTCCTGGGTCAGAGCTATCCGGACGTACAACTTGCCCTAAAAATTCCGGCAATCTCACTCCTAGAATTCGTACCGATTTAGTTTCTACGAGTACCAAATTTTCTAGATCGCTATCAATGCAAAATTTTCTGTACCAGTTATTCAGATCACGCAAATTTGGATCATTTCGCTCGAGAGCTCGAGTAGACGAGGAACGTCTGATGATTGGGCTTAATAGTTTTGCTAGTTGTGCCAAACTCGCACCAAAATGCGGCGTACCAAGAAATACGACACGCCTCACACGATGCAAAAAAGACTCAGCTTTGAGGTTATTTGATGCATCCCGCTGAGCGATTCTTAAAAGTTGTTTTATTACAAGTCCGCCGAGACTGTGCCCAATAAGAATCAAGTTTCCATCTTGGAGCCGGCGCTCAGCTAAAATCAGAGGTAAAACATTCTCCGCTCGGTCTGGTAGGTGCATGCTGCCGCCCCACCATTTTGTTGCAGATGACTCATAGCCCACGCTCCAAATACCGACGTTGGCGTAGTCCGCACCTAACCAACGCGGCCACAGCTCAGTTGGTTCGCTACTGGAGAGCCATGTTTTTTCTTTATCACCGTCCAAACCGTGAAAAAAAATTACATGGGTAGTTACTCCATCATAGCTATCCGACAATTCTAATAACTCTGCCAGATCATCCTCCCGATGCTCAAATTGAGCTAGTCACAGAGCTAAGCGGTAACCATTCTTGATGGCTCGCTGGCGGCTCTTTCTAAAATTCGGACGCGTCTCAGGTACGCGTCTGCTTATTATCAATGTTCTCCTACCGGATGATCGTAGCAGTTCCTATGCTGCTGAATGCCGGACAAGGGAGCACATCTGTGAGTAAGATAGGGCATGATCGCTTGAGCATGTGTAGCCCTCTTGGGAGTGCCGGGATCTTGAGACAGCCGAATCAGCTTCGACGCGGAGAAGAACGGTACTGGCGGGAATCGCACACTGTCCAACGCTTTGTGAACAGAGCCCTTGGAGCAATGGGACCAACCTACAGATAGAAAATCTGACGCAGATATCTTAGCGAGAACTCGAAACCTGAATCGAGATGACATAAGCAAAGTAGCGCACGCCTTGTATCCCCAGATGTATCCCATCACGTATAATTCTGCTGCAAGCCACGGATTATATAGGACGCACGAGTCTCCCTCGGGCACCAAAATCAAGAAAGGTCTTGCTTAGCAAGGCCTTTTTTTCGTCTGTAGAAAAGTGACCGGCGCATTCAACTGACCGCCACCTTCCTACCCAATCTCCCCCGCCCCTTCACCATCCCCACAACCAACGCCGCCAGAATCAACCCAATCGAAAGCCCTTCACTGACGTCGACTCTGTGCCCAAGCATCAGCACAGATCCGCCAATCCCAAACACCGGAATCAACAACGAAAGCGGCGCAACCTTCGACACCGGGTACTCGCGCAGCAACAGGTTCCAGCCCCAGTAACAGAACAGCGTTGCCGCGTAGACCTGGAACAACAGCGAGAACACGGCCATCCATTCGAATTGCGTGACCAGATTGGTAAACGGTGCTGTTCCATGCGCGAGCCAAGTGAGGATCAGTAACGGGATCGGTGGAAACAGGCTGGCCCATACTACGAAGGCAAACATCTCGCGCACTTTCGACCGCTTAATGATGACGTTACCGACGCTCCAGCTGAATGCGCTCACCAACAACAATCCGTAGCCGACAGTTGCCGCGTGACCGGGGCTGGCGACGATGATGCTGATCAAGCCAAGTGCTGCAAGTACAACGCCTGCGATTTGCCCAAGACTCAGGCGTTCGCGAAACAGCAAGACGCCCCAACCCAAAGTGAAAAAAGCACTGAACTGAATTAACAGCGCGGCGGTTCCTGGCGGCACGCCCATTTCGATGCCGAGGTTGATCAGCGCCCACATTGCGACGCCGAAGATCAATCCATACGCCGCCAACCAACCGATGGCGATCGCTGGTCGCTGCACAAAAAACACCCAAGGCAACGCCGCCAGAGTAAAGCGCAACGCCGTCAATAACAGAGGATCAACCGCGGCCAGTCCCAGTTTGGTAATGGGAAAATTCAGTCCCCAGATTGCCGTCACCAATATGGCCAAGGCCAAGTGTTTCTTTTGCATCGCGCTCTGATTCCAGATGTGAGGGTCGGCGGCTGTGTGCGCCAACCAAGCCGTCACTATGGGCAATCAGTGCACTGGCTCGCTTGCACTATCAGGTCACACATCATTAAATTCGGGCCATGCGCGAAACTGAACTGGATCTTCACGAAAATATCCCCCGCGATGCGGTAGTTACGGCCAATGACTATCGAGATGGTCAGCACTTTGTGCTGCATACGCATCAACGCGGGCAATTTGCCTATGCGGCTTGCGGGGTGATTACCGTGTTCACCGATCAGGGCAATTGGGTGGTGCCACCACAGCGGGCAATCTGGGTGCCGGCGGGCGTGCCGCATGAGATGAGCATGAATGGGCCGGTGACCATGCTCAACACTTACATCCGCAGCAGCGCTGTTGAACGAGTTGGTCTGCCAGCGCATTGTCAGGTGTTTGGCGTTTCGACATTGCTGCGGCAGTTGCTGATCCGCGCGATTGACTTGCCGGCGCTGTATGCCGAGCAGCAGCGTGACGGTCATCTAATGAGCTTGCTGCTGCATGAAATCGCCGACATGCCGCCGCTGTCGCTGAATGCGCCGCTGCCGAGCGAGCCACGGGTGGTGCAGGCCTGTCGCAGATTGCTCGAACAACCGTCGCTGGAAATCGGCATTGACGACATGTGCCGGCAAGTCGGCATGAGCCGCCGTACCTTCACCCGACTGTTTCGCCAACAGACCGGTATCAGTTTCGTCGAATGGCGTCAGCAGGCGTGCCTGTTGATGGCCGTCGTACGGCTGGGCAACGGCGAGTCAATCACGCGCGTCGCGACCGATCTGGGTTACAGCAGCCCCAGCGCTTTCACCAGTGTTTTCCGGCGTGTGCTGGGTGATGCGCCCAGTCGATACTTCTCAAAAAACGGGCTTTGAAACATCGGGTTGGAAAAAGCCCAGCCACGTTCCTACAATCGCGGCCCGAATCTTTTGATCCCGTGCTCCAAACCCTAACTCCCGAAGGATTTGCACCATGCAATTGTCACTGGAAGCCGTCGCCCTGTTCTGCCTGAAACTCGCTTACGAGGAAGAAGGCCTGAGCCCGATTCTGCGCGATGATCTGGTGATGGGTGATTACGACCGCGACGTTTTCGAGTTGCTGGTGCGCCGTGGCGATGTCGAGACAATTCAGCTCAAGCTGAATGAATGCCTGAGTCTGGCGCTGAGCGCCTTGGGGGGTGTAGACAAGCCGCTCGGGCGTGAGCTGCAACGCTTGACCGCCGAGCTCAGCCACGCGCAGACGATGGAGCAGCTGGATGCGCCGCTCCTCGCGCTCAAAGGTTATTTGAAGGACATTCTGTAATCAGACGCGCGATCTGAAGAAACAGCCCTTCGGATTACTCCCGCACTTTTACCACTCGAATGTCGATGGGAAACCCACCAGGGCCTTCCAGCTTCTTCCATCCCACGTATTGAAAAACCGCTTCCTGATCGATGGTCTCGCCCCTCTCCACCAGTTCTCCACCCAGCACCGCGACCTCTCTATAGATTGCGCAGCTGCCCTCATCGGGATGGGCGGTGTAGATCACATAGGGTTTGACGTAGCGCACAGCGCGGAAATGTCGGCCGCAGCCCCAGTCGACCGTAATCATCAACGTCTTCAGATATGCTTCACCATCCGTTTCCGAATCCCGGGCGAGTTCCTTGAGCTTGCCGAGTTCGCCGACGTCGCTAAAGCCCAGAGCGCGGGCGCGCTTGTACTGCGGGGACTCCAAATGCTCGGCCTGTGCCGCGAAGGCTTGCTGTAGAATCTCTTTGTCCTGGACGTAATGTTCGTTGTGCCAGATCTCGGTCGCTTGGGCAATGACGTTTTTGCAACGGGCATACTCTGGAGAGGCAAGGCTTGCCTGGGCGAGTTGCTCGTGATGGGCGAAAACAGTTTGATTCAAGTTATCGACGCGGACCATCGCTTCCCTGGCAGTCATGGTCCCGTTTTGAACGTTGTTCACTACTTGCTGAAAACGCTCACAATCGGAGAGGTATCCCTTCCAGGCGACCTCCGGGGTTTCATCCCGGTCGGCAAGCGCCGGGGTCATTACGATGGCGAGGAGGAACGCGCCGAGCAGGCGTGAGACAGAAGAAACGGTAGGCATGTGTAGTCCGTTACGCAGATGAAGAAAGTGGCGCGAAGCTACTATTTTGATATCTGGCTGTCCACTTTCGCTGGAGGACTTCAACCGGCTCGATCTGAAGTTGAAGAAAAGCGAATCTTAAGCCTCGCTTAAGGGCAATGGGCGCCGGCTGCGCTATCATCGCCGGCCTGCGCGCCCAGAGCCTTGACCCTGAATGTCCCGACCGCTTGATGAATTGAACCCGTTGCCACCGGTTTTGGCCGGCCCGCTGCTGCGCCGACTGGAACCTGCGCGCTGCGTGATGTGGCTGGTGGGCACTCGCCCGTTGTCGCTGACTTTGCGCCTGCAAGGTGTGGGAGATATTCCTCTCGACGAGACGAAATGCACGGTCATTCCTGTAGGCGCCCGCGCGTTCGTGCATCTGATTGATGTCGTTCTCGAAAGCGCCCTGCCCTGCGACACGCGCATCGACTATGACTTGCTGATCGACGGCAAAACCGGGATCGCCGATTGGGCTGCGCACTTGCTCTACGCCGATGCCATCTGCCCGAATTTCGTGATTCGCTCGCGCATCGATCAACTGCTGCACGGCTCCTGCCGTAAACCGCATCACCCGGCAGCCGATGGCTTGCTGTGCGTCGATCAACTGTTGTCGGCCGAAACCGATCCGCAACAACGCCCCGCGCTGTTGATGATGAGCGGCGATCAGGTCTACGCCGACGATGTCGCCGGGCCGACGCTGCGCGCGATTCATGCGCTGACCGAACGTCTCGGGCTGTTCGAAGAATATCTCGAAGGCGCAGTGGTCAGCGACAGCGCCAAGCTCTACGAACACCCGGCCAGCTATTACCACCGTGCGGATTTGTTACCGGCGCTTGAGAGCAACGAGACATTGCGCGAGCGATTTTTCGGTGGCGCGCGTAAGCCGATTTTCACCAGCAGCAGTGCCGACAATCACCTGGTGACATTTGCCGAAGTGATGGCGATGTACATGCTGGTGTGGTCGCCGACGCCGTGGACGCTGATCGAGCCGCAACCGCCGGTGCTCACGCCCGAGCGCGCCAAGCGTTATGCCCTCGAACAGACTCGGATCAATGCCTTCACCGCAGGCTTGGGCAACGTCGCGCGGGCCTTGGCGCATCTGCCGAGCCTGATGATTTTCGACGACCACGACATCACCGATGACTGGAATCTGTCCGCGCAATGGGAGGAAACCGCCTACGGCCATCCGTTCTCCAAGCGCATCATCGGCAACGCGCTGATCGCCTATATGTTGTGTCAGGGCTGGGGAAATAATCCTGATGCCTTCGACGTTCTTTTGGAGAAGACCCAAGGCCTCAGCGCCAGCGGCGACGACCGCTATTTAGACAGCCCGGTGCAGGACGCTCTGATCGATGAATTGCTGCGTTTTCAACACTGGCACTTCGTGTTGCCGACCAGCCCGGCGCTGGTGGTGATCGACACTCGCACCCGGCGCTGGCGCAGCGAGATGGCGCTCAAACAACCGTCGGGATTGCTCGACTGGGAAGCCCTGAGCGAACTGCAACAGGAACTGCTCGATCACCCCTCGGCGATCATTGTGTCCCCGGCGCCGATCTTCGGCGTGAAGCTGATCGAAACCGTGCAGCGGATATTCAGTTGGTGTGGCTTTCCACTGCTGGTCGACGCGGAAAACTGGATGGCCCATCGCGGCGCAGCGCAGGTGATCCTGAACATTTTCCGACACACGCGTACACCGGGGAATTACGTGGTGCTGTCCGGCGATGTGCATTATTCCTTCGTCTACGAAGTGCTTATCCGACACCGCAAGGCCGGCCCGCGCATCTGGCAAGTCACCAGCAGCGGCATCAAGAACGAATTCCCCAAGACCCTGCTCGAATGGTTCGACCGCCTCAACCGCTGGCTCTACTCGCCACGTTCACCGCTCAACTGGCTGACCAAACGCAGACTCATGCGCATCGTGCCGTATGTGCCGGAACATGCTGAAGCGGGTGAGCGACTGTGGAATTCGGCGGGGATTGGCCAGGTGTTTTTCAATGAGCAAGGGCAGCCGCGCGAGATCTATCAGCACAACTCGAACGGCGCCCCGAAGACCCGGATGCTCGCACCGGATTTGTCGGATTATCCGGAGTAGGACGCCTCCTACAGAATGCTTGCAAGCGCGCCCCCGGACGTCAGTTTTCTAGGAACGGGATTACAGACGTCTCAGAAACGTCTCGAACAGAGTTCAGCGATACTTAGTGCAGCGCAGATGACCCGTTTGCGCATCAATCACGCTAGGTATCGCCTTTTCATGGACTCCAGCAAGCCAACCGTAACTGGCACCCTTGCCCACATGCATTTGACCGGAACAGTAGATCGTGTCGAAAAAGACACACCCCCTATGCCGAGGGCTGATCAGAACCACGAACTGGATGAGACCGCATATCTGCTTCGCTCTCCAGCCAATGCGCAGCGACTGATCAGATCAATTGCCCAATTGCGTGCAGGTAATACCGTCGTCAGGCATGTGTCTGAAGAATGAGCGGACGATCACACCCCATCCAGCGCCCGCGCCACACCTCTGACAATCATCTCCACCTCGCGCTCATCAATCGTCAGCGGCGGCAGCAGCCGTATGGTTTTGCCGCGCGTGACGTTGATCAGCAGCCCATGATCGCGCGCCGTGATCAGCGTCAGATCACGGATCGGTTGTTTCAGCTCGATGCCGATCATCAGGCCTTGGCCACGAATCGCCTGCACGTTCGGGTTGTTTGCCAGTTCTGCGCGTAAGCGACTGATCAGGCGTTCACCTTGAATCCGGGCGTTTTCCAGCAAGCCTTGTTCTTCGATGATCTCGAGTACGGTGCAGCCGACCCGGCAGGCCAGCGGATTGCCGCCGAAGGTGCTGCCGTGACTGCCCGGCGTGAACAGGTCCGCCGCTCTGCCCCGCGCCAAGCAAGCACCGATCGGCACGCCGTTGCCCAGGCCTTTGGCGAGGGTCATGACATCCGGAACGATGCCTTCGTGCTGAAACGCGAACCACTGGCCGGTACGGCCAATGCCGGTCTGGATTTCGTCGAGCATCAGCAGCCAGGCGTGACGGCTGCATAGATCACGCAGGGCTTTGAGGTAACCCGGTGGCGCCAGTTGCACCCCGCTCTCACCCTGAATCGGCTCGACCAGAATCGCCACGATGCGCGCGCCGTGCCGTTGCTGGACTTCTTCCAGTGCGGCCAGATCGCCGAACGGGACTTTGACGAAATCCCCCGGCAGCTCGTTGAAACCCAAGCGTACCGCCGGGCCATCGCTGGCGGACAAGGTGCCCAAGGTGCGGCCATGAAAAGCGTTGGCCATGACCACCACCAGCGGCTGTTCGATGCCTTTGCGCCAGCCGAATAACCGCGCGAGCTTCAACGCCGTTTCGTTGGCCTCCGCCCCGGAGTTATTGAAGAACGCGCGCTGCATCCCCGACAGTTGTGTGAGTTTCTGCGCCAGTTGTAGCTGCCAGTCGATGCTGTACAGATTGGAGGTGTGCAGCAACAGTCCGGCCTGCTCGCTGATGGCCGAGACGATCCGCGGATGTGAATGGCCGACATTGGTCACCGCCACACCGGCCACCGCATCCAGATACTCGCGACCGGCCTGATCCCACAGTCGCGTGCCCAGGCCCTTGGTGAAGCTCAAGGCCAGTGGTTGATAGGTATTCATCAGGGCGGCGGTCATCTCGGTGTACTCCAGCACAGGTTCGGTGTGCTGGCAGTATGGTTATCCACTTGAACTGGATAAACTCGGCGAAACTTCAATCATTTAAAAGCAGAGCTTGATAATGGATCTGTTCCAGTCGATGAGCGTTTACGTCAAAGTCGTGGAAGCCGGCAGCATGACGGCGGCCGCCCTGCAGTGCGAAATGTCCACGACCATGGTAGGAAATCACCTGCGGTCACTGGAACAACGACTCGGCGTGCAACTGCTGCAACGCACGACTCGCCGCCAACGTTTGACCGAGTTCGGCAGCGTTTACTACCAGCGTTGCCTGGAAGTGCTGGGGCTGGTTGCGGATTCCGAACGCCTGGCCGAACAGACCCTCGATGAGCCGCGCGGCACTTTGCGCATCACCGCGCCGCTGACCTTCGGCGTCGAACGTCTGGCCCCGGCACTCAGCGAATTCTCACTGCAATACCCGCAGCTCAAACTCGATGTAGCGCTGACCAACCGCCGTCCGGAGTTGCTGGAAAATGGCCTCGACGTTGCGTTTCGATTAGGCAATTTCGAAGCGACCAATCTGATCGCCCGGCCGCTCATCGACTACACCCTGACCGTGTGCGCCTCCCCGGATTACGTGGCGCGACGCGGTATGCCGCTCACACCCGACGACTTGCGTCAGCATGACTGCCTATCCTTCGCTTACCCTGCCGGCGACGACTGGCAATCGGTCGAGAAAGAATGGCGCCTGAGTGGCCCGGACGGCGAAGTGATGGTCGATGTCAAAGGGCCGATGCTACTGAATAGCTCCGCAGGATTGCATCAGGCCGCGCGCACCGGCATGGGCATCGTGATGCTGCCCGATGCGCTGGTGGAACAGGATCTGCGCGACGGCAAACTGGTGACGGTAATCCCCGACTACCAACCGCCGAGCCGACCGATGCACTTGCTCTACGCTCAGGATCGCTACCGTTTGCCGAAATTGCGGCGGTTCGTGGAGTTTGCAGTGCAGACGTGGGGCAGACCCTAGTCGCGCTCACCCGGTATGCACTAATCTCCTGCACGGGCAAATCACTTTGATATCAGCACGACCAGGGGCGCGATGATGGGTGAGGCATCGAACAGGACGAAGCCCGACTGGTCGCCCAGAGCATTCGCAGCAATCTGGCGAAGCTGCCATCCGTGGGGGATTTTCGGGTGAGCATGAGTTTCGGGGTGGTCCAGCGCTTCGATCAGGAACAGCAGACCGGACTGATGGCCCGCGCCGATCAGGCGTTATATCGCTCGAAGATTGCCGGCAAGGATCTGATTAGCGGATGAACAACGAATTGATTATTCGCGACCTGCTGCTCACCGAACTCGAAGCTGTGAGACTGTTTCTTGGCGCGCATGGCTGGGGTCATCGCGTCGGTTCCAGCGAATACTTCGCGCAATTGATCCGTAACTCCCAACGCACCGCAGTTGCACTGAAGAACGGCCAGATCGCAGGTTTCGCCCGCGGCATAACCGATGGGTTATCCAACGGTTATCTGTCGATGGTAGTTGTCGACGCACAGTACCGCCGGGCTGGCATCGGTCGTGCTCTGGTTGAACGGGTGATCGGCGAAAACCCGGACATCACGTGGGTATTACGCGCCGGGCGTGAGGGCGCCGAGGCATTTTTTTCCAGCGTGGGGTTCAAGACATCCGAGATTGCGATGGAGCGGCCCCGCGGTCAATATGCAAGGTGACCATGGCCGGGCATCATTTCGATGCACGGCATCTTGATCGGTCTGATTACGTATCTTTAGTTATTTAGCATGGAAGCCGCTCAATGCTCGCCATTCTGCAAAATACCCCTTTGTGGGTTTATGCGACTCTGCTGTTTCTGCTGTATTGCGGCTTCAAGGCCCGTACGCCCCACCATGAAAGCCGATTCGCCCTGCTACTGACCCCGCTGGTGCTGATTGCCTGGTCGCTGTTCTCATTAAATCTGAATCTCGATCCTGGCCTGTCGTTGAGCTGTTGGCTCTGCGCTATGTTGCTTGGCGCAGTCTCGGCATGGCTGATTTTCTCGCGCCGAGGCGTGACGCTGGACGATGCGGAAACTGGATTGATCGTGCCGGGCACCTGGAAGGTATTGATGCTGTACCTGCTGTTTTTTACGGTGAACTACTACTTCGGCTATCAGGACGATGTACATCCCGAGCAATCTTCCACTTCGCACATTTTATTGCTCAAGGCCGTCGTATCAGGATTTGTCTGCGGACTGATCGGCACGCGCTCGCTGAAATTCTACTGGCTGTTGCGAACGCTTCAGGCGCAACGCCCTCCGTTGGGCACTCGCTAGGCGACTGGGAAAAAAACCCGACCGCAGGCCCGTTGCTCCGTGACAAGCACGCCCCGCTCCCCTAAATTAGGCGGCCTGAAAAAGACCCCGTGCTTTCTCGTCTCAACTCAAGTTAAAGAAGTAGTGAAATTTCAATGTCCGATTCCAACACCGCTGAATCCGTAGTCACCCAGTCGTCCAAAGCGGAATACGAAAACTCCATCAATCTTTCACAACACATCCCACAGGCGAAGATCATCAGCGAGATGGTGCTGGACGCGTTCCAGTCGTCGCGCGAAAGCGATGAGATTCGCGATCTGCGCGCGGCGATCCGTCAGGCTCACGACCGCTTCGATGACGATCAGGCTTATGAGCTGATGGGCGAACTAAAGCGCTTGAAGGACGCCGAAGCTGCGGATATCGCTGCCCTTGAAGACCTGAGCAGCAAATTCCCCATCAGCCGCATTCTGTCCAGCTTCAAAGACGATCCGGCGTTCCAGGAAATCGTCTACGGTCTGGCCTTGAAAGTGCTGAACCAGACGCATCAGGCGATCAGCAATCCGAGCAGCGGCAAGAGCAAAACCGCACGCGCGAAGAAAGAAGCCGAAGTGTTCAGCATCAGCAAGGACGGCATCAGCGTGACCCTGCCGCTGCGCACGCCGCGCTCGCGCCTGAGCATGGATCGGGAAGCGCTGGAATTCCTCGGTTTCACTTTCGTTGGTGAAGGCGACGAAGCCGAGCTGGACGGCGAAACCTTCGTCGACAACGCCGGCACCGAACAGGCGATCAACCGCAAAAACATCATCACCGCCCTGCAACAGCAGACCGCGTTCGATGGCTACAGCATCGCCGTTCAGTAAGCCCGGCGCTGACGAAACAGCCCCGCCCTGAGATTCAGGGCGGGGCTTTTTGTTTTCTGGCGGGCAGTCAGGCCGACGGCAGCAGCGCGACGATCATGTCGACTTCGATAGCCGCGTTTTTCGGCAACTGATACACGCCGACGGTGGTGCGCGTGTGCCGGCCAACATCACCCAGCACATGACTGAACACATCCGATGCACCGTTGGCGACTTCACTCAGATCAACGAAATCGGCGGTGGACTTCACATACACCGTGACCCGCAGCAACGACTTGATCTTATCCAGCGAACCCACGGCATCGACGATGAAGGCCAGACACCGCATGGCGCTGATGCTCGCCGCGGCTTGCGCATCCTTGAGTGTCAACTCCTGCCCCACCCGGCCCGGGTACTGAATCTTGCCGTCCGCGCGTGGCACCATGCCGCTGATGTACAACTCGTCATGGTGACGGATCAGCGGTGCGTAATTGCCGCCCACCGTGTTCTCGCCATTGATGTCGTAATTCAGCTCTTTTGCCAGGGCAATGAAGCGTTCGTCGCAGGTCATCCTCTCAGTCATGTCGCCCAGCCTCGTGATCGATGCGTGTAGTTGGATCCGAATCTAGGGCTTTTGCCAAGCAACCGCAACCTGTCGATTCTAGTTAGTCGCTTCCAACAAAAAACCCCGCGCATCTCTCGATGGCGGGGTTTTTCTTACAGCGTTCGAACCTTACGGCGCGTACGTCACCAGCAGTTCGGCCGGCACCTTGAAGTCCAGGGACATCATGACGCTCAGCGCGGTGATGGTGAAGATCGAGAACACGAACAGCTTGCGTGCCCAGACCGTGTCATCCACTGCTTTGTAACCGGTCCAGGCCATGTACAACCAGTACATGCCCATGGCCGCGGCGACGGCGAGGTAGCTCATGCCGGCGTAGCCGCTGAAGGTCAGCATCAAGGTCGCTACGAGGAACGCCAGGATGTAGAGCAGGATGTGCTTCTTGGCCACTTTGATCCCGCGCTTCACTGGCAACACCGGAATCGATGCAGCCAGGTAATCGTTGAAGCGGAAGATCGCGATGGCGTAGGAATGCGGCATCTGCCACAGGCTGAACATCACCAGCAGGGTCAGCGCGGCCATGTCGAAGCTGTTGGTCACGGCCACGTAACCGATCACCGGTGGCATGGCGCCCGACAGACTGCCCACCAGCGTGCCGTGAACCGACTTGCGCTTGAGGTACAGGCTGTAGAAGCCGACGTAGATCACGAAGCCGATTACCGCGAACAAAGCCGCCAACGGGTTGGCCACCTTGTACAACAACGCAACGCCGAGAACACCCAGGACGGTCGCATAGATCAGGGCCAGTTTCAGGGAGATCAAGCCCTGCACCAGCACCCGGTTCTTGGTGCGTTCCATCTTCAGGTCGATGTCGCGGTCGATGCAGTTGTTGAACACGCAACCGGAGGCCACAACCAGGGAAGTGCCGATCATGGCTGCCAGAAACACGGCCAGATCAACATGCCCTTTCGAGGCCAGGAAGAACCCGCCTGCCACAGAAAGCACGTTACCGAAAATGATCCCCGGTTTGGTGATTTGGATAAAGTGCTTGAGCGACATCGGGTCTACCTCACTTCGCCATCATGAACGTGTGGATGCTGAACATGATCCACAGCGACAGGCCGACCAGCAGCACGATCACGATTGCGGCGAAGACAAACGCAATCACGTTGTTACGCTGAGCCTGCGAGCGGTCCAGGTGCAGGAAGTAGACCAGGTGGACAACCACCTGGATCACGGCGAATGCCAGAACGATCATCAGCGTGATCGACTTCGGCAGCGTCGGGTACATGACCAGCGCAAACGGGATCGCCGTCAGGATTACCGACAGGATGAAGCCGATCGCGTAGGACTTGACGCTGCCGTGGCCGGCGTCGTCGTGGGAATGTGCGTTAGCCATTTACATAGTCCCCATCAGATAAACAACGGTGAATACGCAGATCCACACCACGTCCAGGAAGTGCCAGAACAGGCTCAGGCAGCTCAGACGGGTCTTGTTGGTCGCCGTCAGGCCGTTCTTCTGCACCTGGTACATCATGATGCCCATCCAGATCAGACCCGCCGAAACGTGCAGACCGTGGGTACCGACCAGGGTGAAGAACGCGGACAGGAAGCCCGAACGGCTAGGACCGTAGCCCTCGGAGATCAGCAGGTGGAACTCGTTGATCTCCATCGCGATGAAGCCTGCGCCCAGCAGGAAGGTCATGAACAACCAGCCCAGAACCTGCTGCTTTTTACCTTTGTACAACGCCAGCATGGCGAAGCCGTAGGTGATCGAACTGAACAACAGCAGAGCGGTTTCGCCCAGCACGTATGGCAGTTCGAAGATGTCGTGGCCCGATGGGCCACCGGCGACGTTGTTTACCAGTACCGCGTATACCGCGAAGATCGATGCAAACAGAATGCAGTCGGTCATCAGGTAGAGCCAGAAACCGTATACGGTCATCTCGCCCGAATCGTGGTGATGGTCATCGTGCCCATGGTCACCATGGGCGTGTCCAGCATTGGTCACTAAATTCGACATGGTTTAAGCCTGTTCCAACGAGGTTTCAACACGGGTGGCGGAGGCCGGGATTTTCCCTGCCGCGACCAGACGCTTGTGCTGCTCGGCTTCGATACGCTCGATCGTTTCAACCGGAACCATATAGCCCTGGTCATCACGTGCAGCGTGGATCACGAAGTACACGACAGTACCGACCAGGCTTGCGATGGCCAGCCACCAGATGTGCCAGATCATTGCGAAACCGAACACGGTCAGCAGAGCGCCCATGACCACACCGGTAGCGGTGTTGTTCGGCATGTGGATCGGCTCGTACTTGGCCGGAGCCTGGTACGCAGTACCGTTTTCCTTGGCTTCGGTGAACGGGTCGATGCAGTCAGCCTTAGGCAGCACGGCAAAGTTGTAGAACGGTGGTGGCGACGAGGTCGACCATTCCAGAGTGTGGGCATTCCACGGGTCACCGTGTTCGCACATGTTCTCTGGCTTGTTGCGGTCACGTACCGATACGTACAGCTGGATCAGTTGGCAAGCGATACCGACAGCGATCATCACCGCACCGAACATGGCAACGTACAGGTACGGTACCCACTCAGGGTTGGTGGTGGCGTTCAGACGACGGGTCATGCCCATGAAGCCCAGTACATAGAGCGGCATGAACGCGACGAAGAAACCGGTGATCCAGAACCAGAACGCTGCTTTACCCCAGCCTTCGTGCAGCTTGAAGCCGAACGCTTTCGGGAAGTAGAACGCGAAACCTGCGATGTAACCGAATACCGCGCCGCCGATGATCACGTTGTGGAAGTGAGCGATCACGAACAAGCTGTTGTGCAGAACGAAGTCAGCACCCGGAATGGCCAGCAGTACGCCGGTCATGCCGCCGATGGCGAAGGTCACCATGAAGCCCAGGGTCCACAGAACCTGGCTGGTGAAACGCAGACGGCCCTGGTAGATGGTGAACAGCCAGTTGAATAGCTTCACACCCGTCGGGATCGAAATCAGCATCGTCGCCAGACCGAAGAAGGCGTTGACGCTGGCACCCGAACCCATGGTGAAGAAGTGGTGCAGCCAAACCATGAAGCCCAGGATCGAGATTGCGCCCGATGCGTAGATCATCGAGTGGTGGCCGAACAGTTTCTTGCCGGTGAAGGCCGAGATGACTTCCGAGAAAATGCCGAATGCCGGCAGGATCAGGATGTAAACCTCAGGGTGGCCCCATGCCCAGAACAGGTTGACGTACATCATTGGATTGCCACCAAGTTCATTGGTGAAAATGTGGAAATCCATGTAACGGTCAAGCGTCAGCAGTGCCAGGGTAGCGGTCAGGATCGGGAACGAAGCCACGATCAGGACGTTGGCCCAGGTGCAGGTCCAGGTGAAGATCGGCATGTCCATCAGTTTCATGCCAGGGGTACGCATTTTCAGCACGGTAGCGAGGAAGTTGACCCCCGTCAGCGTCGTACCTAACCCGGATAGCTGTAGCGCCCAGATGTAGTAGTCCATCCCCACGCCAGGGCTGTATTGCAGACCCGACAGCGGTGGATAAGCAACCCAACCGGTCTTGGCGAATTCGCCGACGCCCAGCGACAGGTTGATCAGCACAACGCCGGACACCAGCAGCCAGAAGCTCAGGGAGTTCAGGAACGGGAACGCAACGTCACGCGCGCCGATCTGCAGCGGCACTGCAAGGTTCATCAGGCCGGTGAAGAATGGCATCGCCATGAAGATGATCATGATCACACCGTGAGCGGTGAAGATCTGGTCATAGTGTTCAGGTGGCAGGTAGCCAGGCGAACCCTCGGTGGCCATGGCCAACTGGGTACGCATCATGATGGCGTCGGCAAACCCGCGCAGCAGCATGACCATGGCGACGATGATGTACATCACGCCGATTTTCTTGTGGTCGACCGACGTCAGCCACTCGGTCCACAAGTAAGTCCACTTCTTGAAGTAGGTGATTGCAGCGAACAGCGCCACGCCACCGAGCGCGATCATGGCGATGGTAATCATCACGATCGGCTCGTGGAACGGGACCGCTTCCCAACTTAATTTACCAAACATCGTTTACTCCTCTGCCCCGGCAGCTGAATGCGAGTTCATGTCCGATCCTTGCGTCGCGGCCACTTCTTTCTCTTTCTTCTCGTGCTTCAGCGGCTTGCCCGGTTTCATGCCTTCGTACTTGTCGACGATGATCTGGAACAGGTTCGGCGTGACCGAGGAGTAGAGCTCGACTGGGTTGTTCTGGCTTGGCTTGGAAAGGGCTTCGTATTCAGCTTTTTCAAGCTGTTTAGGTGCCTTTTTGACTTCGCTGACCCAGGCGTCGAATTGCTCCTGAGTCGTAGAGATGGCTTTGAATTTCATGCCGGTGAAACCAGCGCCGCTGTAGTTGGCGGAGATACCGTCCATTTCAGCGTCACGGTTGGCAATCAGGTGCAGTTTGGTCTGCATGCCGGCCATCGCGTAGATCTGGCCGCCCAGGCCCGGGATGAAGAACGAGTTCATCACGGCGTCCGAGGTCACTTTGAAGTTAACCGGAGTGTTCGTCGGGAACACGATCTTGTTGACCGTGGCAATGCCTTGTTCCGGGTAGATGAACAGCCACTTCCAGTCCAGCGCAACCACTTCGATGGTGATCGGCTTGACGTCGGATTCAAGCGGACGATACGGGTCCAGCTCGTGGGTCGACTTGTAGGTGATGTAACCCAGGGCAATGATGATCAGTACCGGAATGGTCCAGACTGCCACTTCGATTTTGGTGGAGTGCGACCATTTCGGGGTGTACACGGCATCCTTGTTGGAGGCGCGGTACTTCCAGGCGAAGAGGAAGGTCATGACGATAACCGGCACGACGACCAACAGCATCAGCAGGGTCGCGGTGATGATCAGGTTTCGTTGTTCCAGGCCAACCTGGCCCGTGGGATTGAACAAGGTCATGTTGCAGCCTCCCAGCAACAACGTGCCGAGCAGCGGCACTAGGCCTAGTAATCTGGGGTACCTGTTTTTACTCATCTCACGACCTCTAAAGCAGCTTGCGCAATGCAGTTGGGTTTTGATCGCCAACACTTCACCCTGCCAAGGGTTGGCATTTTCTTTGGATTGAATAAGGGCCGCCCGTCTCGCGTCAGACGCTCGACAAATCCTGGGACAGCGGTGAGTTCTTATTCGAATTCGTGGTCAAAGGCCTTGTTACAGACCAATTCCATTTGGTGCGGAAAGTTGAGGCACCGACACCAGGGTGACTTACAGCCTTACGGCTGCTCGACACCCGACTTCCTGCGTAGCGCCTTATTAAAGTGTTCCTTAATAAAGGCTGAACAGTGCCGGGAATTCAGTGCGGGCGATTGTAGATAGGTAGCGCCCTATACACCATGTCTTATCCCGAAATAATTTTTATCCGTTACAGCAACAATCCATTCCGGTTTTTGCAAAAGTCGCTCATGGTATCGAAATCGATTCTCAACAAAAACACCAAAAAATGTAGGTCTACCCGCCTCAGATCAGACAGCTCTGAAAGCTTTTTCCCTGGCCGTGAATGGCGCAAGCCCCGGTAACCCGAGGCTTCTGGCTAATTGCCAGAGGTTGTTAAAACTGCCTGTTGTCGCCGCTGTGTATAAACGCCGACAAATCTGGAAACAGACCAATCCGGTTACACAGTCGCAGACCAATCCGCGCCACCGATCCGGCCCGCGACAGACCTGCTGTGACAACATGTCGCACGCCTGTCGCAACCTTCATTGCCGTTCGTCACGGTGTTTTCACAAATGCTCTGAAATGCAAAACGCCGCGCCTTCCTGACTCGGAAAGCGCGGCGTTTTGTTATATCGGCAAGCGCGCCTGAAGCTTGACTCAGCGCAAGGCTTTGCGGTTACGCGAGATCAGCAATGGCACCAGAATCACCACCAGCACGAACGCCACCAGCGCCCATTGCGCCAGCGACAGGCCGAGGATCGGCGGGTACGGCGTCGAGCAGAAACCGTCGACCTGGAAGCCCAGCGGGAAGATTTTCGCCAGCGGCAGATCATCGACAATCGGCTGCAGCACATCGATGCCGCAGCTCACTGCCGGATAGAACTGGGTGTAGACGTGATGCCCCGCCACCCCTGCCCCGGCAATCGCGCAAATCACCACCAGCACTTCGAACACCGTGAGACTGCGGCGCGTGCGCATCGCAGCGCCGATGAACGCGAACAGCGCAATCAGCAGCAACGCGTAACGCTGCAGAATGCACAGCGGGCATGGCGCCTCACCGAGCACGATTTGCATGTACAAGGCGCCGCCAATCAGCGCCAGGCAGATGATCCCCAGCAACACCAGATAGCGCCGCTCACGGCCCAACCGCATCGTTTCCTCGCTCATCGCGTTTCCCTTTCATGTCCATGGTTCAGCCGGCGGGCGGCTGAAAGTTGTCGCAAGTCTACACCGGGGGAATAAACGATAAAGCGGTTAAGAAACCATTAAGTTGTAGGGATTTTTGCCAAATCAGAACCGAGGGGCCCCCATCGCTAGCAGGCTAGCGATGGGGGCAACTCGGTCTCGAAGGTTATTCCAAAGCAGAAGCCGGGCCGAAGAACTCGTAACGGCTCTGTTTTTCCGGCACACCCAGCGTTTTCAGATGACGCTTGATCGCGCCCATGAAGCCCTTCGGCCCGAGGAAGTAGGCGTCCACATCACGCTGCTCGGGCAGCCACTGGCCCAGTTGTTCCTGACTCAACATGCCGACCTTGTCCGCCGCCGGGCTCACGCCATCATCTTCAGCGTAGCAATAGAAGCGCTTGAGTTGCGGGTGCCGCTCGGCCAGACCATCGACCCAGTCACGAAACGCATGCACGCTGCCATTGCGCGCGCAGTGGATGAAATGCACCGGACGGTCGGTTTGCAGCGCTGCTTCGAGCATCGCCAGGGTCGGCGTGATACCGACGCCGCCACTGATCAGCACCAGCGGCTTGTCGCTGGCAGTCAAAGTGAACTCGCCCGATGGCGGAAACAGTTGAATAGTCGCGCCGACGTGCAGTTGATCGTGCAAGTGATTCGACGCACGACCGTTCGGTTCGCGTTTGACGCTGATGCGGTACTGCCCCTTATCAGCCAGTGCCGACAGCGAATAGTTGCGGCGGATTTCTTCGCCGTCGAGGGTGAGTTTCATGCCGATGTACTGACCTGGCTCGGCGGCGAGGATCGGGCCTTTGTCAGCCGGTTCGAAGTAGAAGGAAATGATCTCCGCGCTCTCTTCAACCTTGTCCGCCACGATGAACTCACGCGCCCCGCGCCAGCCGCCGACTGCGTGTTCCTTCTGGTCGTAGATGGCGGTTTCGGCACCGATCAGAATGTCCGCCAGTTGCCCGTACGCCGCGCCCCAGGCGCTCATCACTTCCGGGGTGGCGATTTCATCGCCGAGCACTTCGGAGATAGCGCGCAACAGGCAGGTGCCGACGATCGGGTAGTGTTCCGGCAGGATCTGCAGGGCCACGTGTTTGTTGATGATCTTCGCCACCAGATCGCCCAACTGGTCGAGCTGATCGATGTGCCGGGCGTACATCAACACACCGTTGGCCAAGGCCCGAGGCTGGTCGCCGCTGGCTTGGTGCGCCTGGTTGAACAGCGGACGGACTTCCGGGTATTCCGAGAGCATCATGCGATAGAAGTGAGTGATCAACGCTTCACCGCCGCTTTCCAGCAGGGGCACGGTGGATTTGACGATGGCACGATCCTGGGCGCTAAGCATAAGGGTGACTCCTGAGCTATCTTGAAAGTTACCGTATGTATTCCAGTTTTCGTGCCAACTAATTTATTCATTAAAATCAATGGCTTGAAAATAAAGTAGTCATATCGACACAGATCTTCGTATAGTCGTTCTGACTACATCTTGTCTCTTTGACTACAAAACCATGTCTGCCAAATCATTGCTTACCGCCCTGCTCCCCCTGGTCTCGGACCTGTCCCGCGAACTGCCAGAGGGCGAGCGCTATCGACGCTTGCTCGAAGCCATGCGCGCCTTGTTGCCATGCGACGCCGCCGCGCTATTGCGCCTCGACGGCGAATCGCTGGTGCCACTGGCGGTGGACGGCTTGAGCACTGACACCCTCGGCCGGCGCTTCAAGGTCAGCGAGCATCCGCGCTTTGAAGTGCTGCTGGCCGGCATTGGGCCGACCCGCTTCGCCGCTGACAGCGACTTGCCTGATCCGTATGACGGACTGGTCGATGGTCTCGACGATCATCTCGAAGTCCACGATTGCCTCGGCTGCCCGTTGTTCGTCGATGAAAAACTCTGGGGCCTGATCACCCTTGATGCGCTCGACCCGGAGCGCTTTGAGCCGATCGAACTCGACGCCTTGCAAGCCTTCGCCAGCCTCGCCTCGGCGACGGTCAACGCCGCCGAACGCATTCAACGGCTGGCCACCCGCGCCGAAGACGAACATCAGCGCGCCGAGGTCTACCGTCAGGCCAGCGGCCAGCAGAACCGCGAAATGATCGGCCAGAGCAAGACCCACAAAAAACTCGTGGAAGAAATCAATCTGGTCGGCGGCAGCGACCTGACCGTGCTGATCACCGGTGAAACCGGAGTCGGCAAAGAGTTGGTGGCCCAGGCAATTCACGCCGCTTCCAAGCGCGCCGATAAACCGATCATCAGCCTCAATTGCGCCGCGCTGCCGGATACTTTGGTTGAGAGCGAGCTGTTCGGCCACGTGCGCGGCGCCTTCACCGGCGCCACCAGCGACCGACGCGGCAAGTTCGAACTGGCCAATGGCGGCACGCTGTTTCTCGACGAAGTCGGCGAGTTGTCCCTGACGGTGCAGGCCAAGCTGTTGCGCGTGTTGCAGAGCGGGCAATTGCAGCGTTTGGGTTCGGACAAGGAGCATCAGGTCGACGTGCGCCTGATCGCCGCGACCAACCGCGATCTGGCCGAGGAAGTGCGCAGCGGGCGTTACCGCGCTGACTTCTATCATCGTTTAAGCGTGTATCCGCTGCGGGTGCCGGCATTGCGTGATCGCGGGCGTGACGTGTTGTTGCTCAGCGGTTTTTTCCTCGAACAGAAC
Source organism: Pseudomonas sp. TWP3-1 (assembly GCF_049896625.1). Lineage (NCBI taxonomy): Bacteria > Pseudomonadati > Pseudomonadota > Gammaproteobacteria > Pseudomonadales > Pseudomonadaceae > Pseudomonas > Pseudomonas sp. TWP3-1. Next base: position 134,440 of record NZ_JAFCUQ010000015.1, on the reverse strand, counting down.
CGCTCGCGCATGGGCCTGAACAGTCTGCGGCTGAATAGTGATGCCCAGGAGGCACTGCTGACCTACACCTGGCCGGGCAATGTGCGCGAACTGGAACACTTGATCGGGCGCAGTGCTCTAAAAGCGCTGGGTAACTGCAAGGTGCGGCCGAAGATTCTCAGCTTGAGCGCGGCGGATCTGGATCTGCCACGTGAGGTTGTGGATAACTTGCCGCAGGCAGCGAGTTCGATTGCCGAGGGGCCACTGATTGGCGGGGATTTGCGCGCCGCCACTGAGGAGTATCAGCGACGCTTGATCGCGGCGGCGCTGGAGCGTAATCAGGATAACTGGGCGAGCGCGGCGCGAGAGTTGGGGCTGGATCGGGCGAATCTGGGGCGGATGGCCAAGCGGCTTGGGATGAAAAGCTAAAAGCCAAAGAGCCCCTCACCCTAACCCTCTCCCCGAGGGAGAGGGGACTGATCGGGGGATTCTGGAGATCTACATCGACCTGATCTTGCTTCCCCGAATCCATAATCGGCTCGGTTCTTCAGGTCGATGTATGACGCAAAACACCTCGGTCAGCCCCCTCTCCCTCCGGGAGAGGGCTGGGGTGAGGGGCTTAGGATCTGAGCGTCAGCCGACGACCGACCTAAAGCCCACCCCTTTAACGCCGATAACCCGGCATCAATAGTTTTCTGGCGATTCCCACCCTCGCCCATCACCTTTTCCACAGAAGGTTTTTATGTCCTCCACCAAAGCCCGCGCAGATTCACTTTCGCTTCTGCTGTTTACCTTGCGCAGCGGCAAGCTGATGGCGATCAACCTGCTTAAAGTCAGTGAAATCATTCCCTGCCCGCCGCTGACCAAGCTGCCGGAGTCGCACCCGCACGTCAAAGGCATCGCCACCTTGCGCGGCGCGGCGCTCTCGGTCATCGACCTCAGTCGGGCGATTGGCGAGCGGCCGTTGGAAGATCCGAATGGCGGCTGCCTGATCGTCACCGATGTCAGCCGATCGAAGCAGGGTCTGCACGTGCAGGCCGTGAGCAAGATCGTGCATTGCCTGACCACCGACATCAAACCGCCGCCGTTCGGTTCGGGAGGCTCGCGCGCTTACATCACTGGCGTGACATCGGTCGACGGTACGCTGGTACAAGTGCTGGATATCGAAAAAGTCATCCACAGCATCGCGCCGGCGCAAATTGAAATGGCCCCGACCGATCTGAGCATGCAAGACGCCGAAGTGCTGGGGAACGCGCGGATTCTGGTGGTCGATGACAGTCAAGTGGCGCTGCAGCAATCGGTGCACACCCTGCGCAACCTGGGCCTGCAGTGCCACACCGCACGCAGCGCCAAGGAAGCTATCGATTGCCTGCTCGATCTGCAAGGCACCGCGCAGCAGATCAACCTGATCGTCTCCGATATCGAAATGTCCGAAATGGACGGTTACGCCTTCACCCGCACCCTGCGTGAAACTCCGGATTTCGCCCACCTGTATGTGCTGCTGCACACCTCGCTGGACAGCGCGATGAACGGTGAAAAGGCGCGACTGGCCGGCGCCAATGGCGTGCTGACCAAGTTTTCCTCACCGGAACTGACTCACTGCCTGATCGAAGCGGCCAAACACGTCGCCGCCCAGGGTCACTGAGTTGTGGCCGAGACATTCTGCTTTTTGATGCGGCGCGACCTTGTTAAGGACGTGCCGGCCATCGACTGGCCTGAAGAGTTTGAACTCAGCACCTACCGCGCCGAACTGGCGCCAGCCGTGCACAGCTTGATGGAGCTTGGCTACCGCGAAGGCGGCGGTCGGGTGCCGGCGCTGGATGTGTGGCAGCAGCGCTTTGAACGCGATCCTGAATATGATCCGACGTTATGTTTCATCGCTCGCGATGCCGAGGGTATTGTCGGTGTGGCGCAGTGCTGGACCAGTTCGTATATCAAGAATCTGGTGGTGCATCCCCGGGCTCAGGGCCGGGGATTGGGCAGATTATTGCTGCTGCATGCGTTCAGGACATTTCAGCAACGGCGCGAAGGCTTTGTTGATCTGAAGGTACTGGAAGACAACCGACGGGCACAAAGCCTGTATGAAAGTGCCGGGATGTACGTAGTCCGCCGCGAATTGGTGCCGGAGTGAAAAACTAAACAACCGCGATAGACTCCAACCTTGGCCATTACCAAGGATGCCAACCATGAAAGCCATCGCCCTCAGCCTGTTCTGCCTCATCGCCCTCGCCCCACTGGCCCACGCCTCAAGCCCCGACGCCTGGGCCGCCTACGACAAAGCCGTGCTCGCCAGTTGCACCAAGGCCAGCGGTTTGAAAAACGCCAAACCAGTCGGCAACGCTGCGCAATTCGATGACCGCGTCGGCTACACCGCCCTGTTGCTGCAAGGGCAATACCCGCAAAAACACATGAAGGGCCAGCAAGGTAGCGAGCTGTGTCTGTACAACAAAAAAAGCAAAACCGCATACGTCACCGAGTGGGACTCGATCCGGCCCACCGCCAAGCCTTGAACGAGTGGCGCACAACTTGCTTCAACCCGCGTCTGTACGGCGACTTAATGTCGCCGATTCACACATCGGTTGAAGATTGATCGCTCAATGAATACGACGTTTTCCTGCGTAGGCTGCGGCAAATGCTGCACCGATCACCACGTTCCGCTGACCCTGGCCGAAGCGCGCATGTGGGCCAACGACGGCGGCCAGGTGATCGTGCTGGTCGAAGCCTTCCTCAGCAACGGCCTCGGCCTGCCCGCAGCGCAGCGCGAACACGCCGAACGCCGTTCACAGGTCGTACGCAGCGGCGCTTCAGACGCGCACGTTGCGATCACCTTCGCCGCTTACAACGTTGGCCCCTGCCGGAATCTTGACGAAGACAAGCTGTGCCGAATCTACGAACGTCGGCCGCTGGTGTGTCGCATTTATCCTGCGGAAATCAATCCGCACATCCCGCTCAACCCCGCTGCCAAGGATTGCCCGCCGGAGTCCTGGGAACAGGGGCCGGAGTTGATTGTTGGCGGCGAGTTGGTGGATCAGGAGCTTGTGCGATTGATCGAGCGTTCGCGTCAGGCGGATCGCGATGACATTCAGATCAAGGACTTGATCTGCCAGGCGCTGGGGATTCGGACTACGGCGCTCAAGGGCGATGGGTTTACTGCGTATCTGCCGGATATGGCTGCGTTTGCTTCGGTGATTGATCAGGTCACGGCACTGCCAGTTGCTGCTGCGAACAGCGAATGGCAATTCCATGTGTCCGGCGAAGATATTGCCGGACAACTCCTGGCGGCGGGCGCGCAAGTCGTGACCGAACCTGCGCAGATCTACGCCTTCATCTCGCTACGAGCGGGATGATCAATCAGCGCTTGCCCATCGAACGACGGGTGCCCGATGGCGCCACACCCGGAATCTTGGCGTGACGGTCACCGTCCTTGCCCTTGAAAGGCTCCTGCTTGGCGGCTTTGGCTGCCGCTAACTCGCCCGGTTTGAACGGGAACTTGAAAGCCGGGATTACCGGTTTGGTTGCGCTGGTTTCGGTCAGCTCGGCCGGGACATCGCTCACGGCGTCGTCGATTGGGGAAGTCATGAAAGCTCCGGGAAGCAAAAAGTCGGGCCCGGTAGGTGAGCCGCGAAAGCGCGCAGTATACCTGCGCGCGCGAAATTTAGAGTCCCAAAAAGGGAACGACCGGTCCCTTTTTGGGACTGGGCGACTAGTGGAACAATCCATCATTCGCTGAAACATTCCGAGTGACCGGGCGGGCCTTATCGCTAGCAGGCTAGCTCACACAGTTTGGATTTGGGTGCATTCAGTTAGAGATTGGTCGGCTGTCAGGCCGCCATCGCTGGCAAGCCAGCTCCCACAGTAGTAATTCGCGTACGACCCATGCGGCGAAGCCGCCCCACTCAACACAATGAGCGTTAGCTCGAGTACCGCTCTTGATCTACAGCGCCCATCGGCAGGCTGAGTGGAGGGGTTCATTCGGGGTAGGCGCGCAGCGCCGTTCGACGCAGTCGAACACATCGAGAGGAGGTGCAGCGCAGCAAACCGGAGGCGATGCCCCGGATGAACCCCGGAGCGAAGGAACCCCGAGCCTAAGCGAGCGGGCCGAACGTCAGGGTAAAAGACCTTTGGTTACTTTGGGGCGTTTGCCAAAGTGACCCGCCGTCAGGGCGGAACCATAACCCGCAACAACCGCAGCAACGGATATGCCCCCAGAACCAAAAGCCCAAACTGACAGCCAGGACAGCCAGCCGTCACCCTCCCGACCCCCAAACAAGTTTATAAAGAACCATCCCGCCCAAACTCCGTCCCCTGGCGCCCAACAGCATGCAAATCCAAAAAACCAAAGCCCTGCTCGCCACCCTGTTGATCGCCATCGCAGCCGGGGCCCTCTGGCTAACCCTGAAACCCGCCCCAACCAAACTGGCAGCGCCCACCGCAATCCCGGTGCGAGTCATCACCGTCAGTGAAAAAGACGTCCCCCGCTACACCAGCGGCATCGGCTCGGTCCTGTCCCTGCACAGCGTCGTGGTACGCCCACAAGTCGACGGCATCCTCACCAAAATTCTGGTCAAAGAAGGCCAGCTTGTAACCAAAGGCGACCTGCTAGCGACCATCGACGACCGCTCGATCCGCGCCAGCCTTGACCAGACCCGCGCCCAACTCGGCGAAAGCCAGGCGCAACTGCAAGTCGCTCAAGTCAATCTCAAACGCTACAAACTGCTCAGCGTCGACGACGGCATATCCAAACAGACCTACGACCAGCAACAAGCCCTGGTCAACCAGCTCAAAGCCACCGCCCAAGGCAATCAAGCGTCGATTGACGCCGCACAGGTTCAACTGTCCTACACGCAGATCCGCTCCCCGGTCACCGGCCGGGTCGGGATTCGTACCGTCGACGAGGGCAATTTCCTGCGCATGACCGACACCCAAGGCCTGTTCAGCGTGACCCAGATCGATCCGATCGCCGTCGAGTTCTCGCTGCCGCAGCAGATGCTGCCAACCCTGCAGGGACTGATCGGCGATCCACAGCGCGCGCAGGTCAAGGCTTACATCGGTGCCGATACCGATGGCGAAACCGGCAACCTGCTTGGCGAAGGTCACCTGACCCTGATCGACAACCAGATCAACGCCAATACCGGCACCATCCGCGCCAAGGCCGAATTCAACAATCCGAACCAGAAACTCTGGCCCGGCCTGCTGGTGACGGTAAAAATTCAGACAGCGCTGGATAAAGATGCGCTGGTAGTGCCGCCCACCGTCGTACAACGTGGCCTCGATCAACACTTCGTGTACCGGGTCAACGGCGGCAAGGTTGAAGCGGTGCAAGTGCAGATGGTTTATCAGGGCAGCGGTCAGGACATCATCAAAGGCGTGAACCCCGGCGACGTATTGGTCAGCGACGGCCAGTCAAGGCTCAAGCCCGGTTCGACCGTGCAGGTCATGACCGAGCCGCCGCAAGTGGTGCAAGCGGAGCCGAAACCATGAAGCAGCACAAAGGGATCTCGACCTGGTGCATCGACCACCCGGTGGCGACCATTTTGCTGACCATCGCACTGGTGCTGGTCGGCATCATTGCCTTCCCGCGCTTGCCGATTGCCCCACTGCCGGAAGCGGAATTTCCTACGATTCAGGTTTCGGCACAATTGCCCGGCGCCAGCCCGGACACCATGGCCTCGTCGGTCGCAACGCCGCTTGAGGTGCAATTCAGCGCCATTCCCGGCATGAGCCAAATGACCTCCAGCAGTGCCTTGGGCTCAACCCTGCTGACGCTGCAGTTTTCTCTCGACAAGAGCATCGACACCGCCGCGCAAGAAGTGCAGGCCGCGATCAACACCGCCGCCGGCAAACTGCCGAAAGACATGCCGACCCTGCCCACATGGAAGAAGGTCAACCCGGCCGACAGCCCGGTGCTGATCCTCAGCATCAGCTCAACGTTGATGCCCGGTACCGAACTCAGCGATCTGGTGGAAACCCTGCTCGCCCGTCAGATCAGTCAGATCGACGGCGTAGGCCAAATCAACATCACCGGTCAGCAACGTCCCGCGATCCGCGTGCAGGCCTCGGCGGACAAACTGGCCGCCATCGGCCTGACCCTCGCTGACATTCGCGTGGCGATCCAGCAGACCAGCCTCAACCTCGCCAAAGGTGCGTTGTATGGCGAGTCGAGCATTTCCACGCTGTCGACCAACGACCAGTTATTCCACCCCGAGGAATACAGCCAGCTCATCGTTTCCTACAAGGATGGCGCCCCGGTTCACCTCAAGGATGTCGCGAAAGTCGTCAACGGTTCGGAAGATGCCTACGTGCAAGCGTGGGCCGGCGATCAACCGGGGGTCAATCTGGTGATCTCGCGTCAGCCGGGCGCCAACATCGTCGAGACCGTCGACCGGATTCAAGCCGCGCTGCCCGGTCTGGAAGCCATGCTGCCGGCCTCGGTGCAGGTCAAAGTGCTGATCGACCGCACCCAGACCATCCGCGCCTCATTACATGAGGTGGAAATCACCCTGCTGATTGCGGTGCTGTTGGTGGTCGCGGTGATGGCGCTGTTCCTGCGTCAGTTGTCGGCGACGCTGATTGTGTCGGCGGTGCTCGGCGTGTCGCTGACCGCGAGTTTCGCGTTGATGTACCTGCTGGGCTTCAGCCTGAACAACCTGACGCTGGTGGCCATCGTGGTTGCGGTCGGGTTTGTGGTCGACGATGCGATCGTGGTGGTGGAAAACATTCACCGTCATCTGGAGGCCGGCGACGACATGCGCGAGGCCGCGATCAAGGGTGCCGGCGAGATCGGCTTCACAGTGGTCTCGATCAGTTTCTCGCTGGTGGCGGCGTTTATTCCGCTGCTGTTCATGGGCGGCGTGGTCGGGCGCTTGTTCAAGGAGTTCGCGCTGACCGCCACTTCGACGATTCTGATTTCAGTGGTGGTGTCGCTGACCTTGGCGCCTACCCTCGCCGCACTGTTCATGCGCAAACCGGTGCATCACGCTCGCGCCAAACCAGGCTTCAGTGAACGCCTGCTCGGCTGGTACGAGAGAGGCCTGCGCCGCGCCCTCGCCCATCAGACATTGATGATCGGCGTGTTCGGTTTGTCGGTGGCGCTGGCGATCGGCGGTTATGTGCTTATCCCCAAGGGTTTCTTCCCGGTGCAGGACACGGGTTTTGTACTCGGCACCACCGAAGCCGCTGCGGACATTTCCTACGGCGACATGGTGAAAAAACACCTGGCCATGGCCGAAATCGTCGCCGCTGATCCGGCGGTGCAAGCGTTCTCGCATTCGGTTGGCGTGTCCGGCAGCAACCAGACCATCGCCAACGGCCGTTTCTGGATCGCCCTGAAAAAACGCGGCGACCGCGATGTATCCGCCAGCCAGTTCATCGACCGGATTCGTCCGCAACTGATGAAAGTCCCCGGCATCGTGCTTTACCTGCGCGCCGGTCAGGACATCAACCTCAGCTCCGGCCCGAGCCGCGCGCAGTATCAATACGTCCTCAAAAGCAACGATGGCCCGACCCTCGCCACCTGGACCCAGCGCCTCACCGAAAAGCTGCGCAGCAACCCGGCGTTCCGCGACATTTCCAACGACCTGCAACTGGGCGGCAGCATCACCCACATCAGCATCGACCGCAGTGCCGCCGCGCGTTTCGGCCTGACCGCGAGTGATGTCGACGAGGCGCTCTACGATGCGTTCGGCCAGCGGCAGATCAATGAATTCCAGACCCAGGTCAACCAGTACAACGTGATACTGGAGCTGGACACCAAACAGCGCGGCAAGGCCGAAAGCCTGAATTATTTCTACCTGCGCTCGCCGCTCAGCGGGGAAATGGTGCCGCTGTCGGCGCTGGCCAGGTTCGACGCACCGACCATCGGCCCGTTGTCGATCGCGCATGACGGCATGTTCCCGGCCGCCAACATGTCGTTCAACCTCGCGCCCGGTGTCGCGTTGGGCGATGCGGTGATTTTGCTCAATCAGGCCAAGGCCGAAATCGGCATGCCGACCGCGATCAGCGGCAATTTCCAGGGCGCAGCGCAGGCGTTTCAGAGTTCGCTGAAAAGTCAGCCGTGGCTGATTCTCGCGGCGCTGGTGGCGGTGTACATCATTCTCGGCGTGCTCTACGAGAGCTTCGTGCATCCACTGACGATCATTTCGACGCTGCCGGCGGCGGGCCTCGGCGCGGTGATCATGCTGTGGATCTGCGGCCAGGACTTTTCAATCATGGCGCTGATCGGGCTGGTGCTGCTGATCGGCATCGTCAAGAAGAACGGCATTCTGATGATCGACTTCGCCCTCGAAGCTCAGCGCGAGCGCGGTATGTCACCGCAGGATGCAATTTTCGAAGCATGCATCACCCGGTTCCGACCGATCATCATGACCACGCTGGCCGCGCTGCTCGGCGCTTTGCCGTTGATGTTCGGCTACGGGCCTGGCGCTGAATTGCGCCAGCCGCTGGGCATTGCGGTGGTTGGCGGATTGTTGGTCAGTCAGGCGCTGACGCTGTTCACCACGCCGGTCATATACTTGTGGCTTGAGCGACTTTTCCATAGACCCAAAGCCGCGCCCGTAGCGGCGTTGGCGACCACAGACTGAGGCGGGGTCATGCGCGTCCTGATTATCGAAGACGAAGAAAAAACCGCGGACTATCTGCATCGCGGTCTGACGGAACAGGGTTACACCGTGGATCTGGCCCGCGACGGTATCGAAGGCCTGCACCTGGCGCTGGAAAGCGATTACGCGGTGATCGTCCTCGACGTGATGCTGCCGGGCCTGGACGGCTTCGGCGTGTTGCGCGCATTGCGGGCGCGCAAGCAAACGCCGGTGATCATGCTCACCGCCCGCGAGCGTGTTGAAGACCGGATCAAAGGCTTGCGCGACGGCGCCGACGATTACCTCGGCAAGCCGTTCTCGTTCCTCGAATTGGTGGCGCGCCTGCAAGCGCTCACGCGGCGCAGCGGCGGGCACGAACCGGTGCAAGTGAGCATCGCCGACCTGTGGATAGATTTGATCAGTCGCAAGGCAACCCGCGCCGGCACTCGACTGGACCTGACCGCGAAAGAGTTTTCACTGCTCAGCGTGCTGGCGCGACGCCAAGGCGAAATCCTCTCGAAAACCGCCATTGCCGAGATGGTCTGGGACATCAATTTCGACAGCGACGCCAACGTTGTCGAAGTCGCGATCAAGCGCCTGCGGGCCAAGCTCGACGGGCCGTTCGACGAGAAACTGCTGCACACCATCCGTGGTATGGGTTACGTGCTGGAGAGCCGAGGTGTCCAGTAATTCGATTGCCCTGCGCCTGAGCGGGATGTTCACGCTGGTGGCACTGCTGGTGTTCATGTTGATCGGCGGCGCGTTGTATCAGCAGGTCGACAAGGGTTTGGGGTTGTTGCCGGAAGCTGAACTCGACGCGCGTTACAGCGTGCTCGAATCCACGGTCGGGCGCTTCGGTACACCCGAGCATTGGGTGAAGATCAACAACAAACTCAAGCTGCTGGGCGAGGAAGACAAACGCATCCGCTTCTGGATCGTCAGCGGCGATGCGCAGTACGAATATGGTGACCTCACGCCGCAGATTCGCGCATTCGCCAACGGCCCGCTGGGCAGACGCGATCTGCAATTGCCCGGTCAGCCCTACCCGCTGAAGGTGCTGGTCAGCCAGTTCCCGGCCAAGGATCAGCGCCCGCCGCTGCGCTTCATGATCGGCATCGAAACCGATACTTTCCACCAGACTCAGCACCAGTTGTTGATCGCGTTGATCAGTCTGGCGGTGATCGGTGTGTTGCTGGCATCGGCGTTGGGTTATTGGGTAGCGCGGATCGGCTTGAAACCGCTGATCAAACTCTCGCAGGAAGCGCAGCGTCTGGCGCCACCGCTGCGTGCGGGACGTTTGCGTTTGTCGCCGCTGCCGCCGGAGCTGGAACAGTTTGTTGATTCCTTCAACTCGACGCTGGAACGCGTTGAACAAGCTTATTCGCGGCTTGAATCGTTCAACGCCGACGTTGCCCATGAACTGCGCTCGCCGCTGACCAATCTGATCGGTCAGACTCAAGTTGCGCTTACCCGTGGCCGCTCCGCCGAACACTACTTTGAAGTGCTGCAATCCAATCTCGAAGAACTCGAACGGCTGCGTTCGATCATCAACGACATGCTGTTTCTGGCCAGCGCCGATCAGGGCAGCAAAGCCACCAAACTGACGTCGACCTCGCTGGCCGATGAGGTGGCGACGACCCTCGAATATCTGGATTTCATTCTTGAAGATGCGCAGGTACAGGTGCGGGTCAGCGGTGATGCGCAGGTGCAGATCGAGATTGCGCATTTGCGCCGGGCGTTGATTAATTTGTTGAGCAACGCGGTGCAGCATACGGCGCCGGGACAGGTGATCGAGGTGCAGATCACGGTTGAGGAACATCAGGTGAGTATCGGGGTGGCCAATCCGGGGTTGCCGATTGCCAGTGAGCATCTGCCTCGGTTGTTTGAGCGTTTCTACCGGGTCGATGCATCGCGCAGCAACAGCGGCAATAACCATGGGTTGGGGTTGGCGATCGTCAAGGCGATTGCGCTGATGCATGGTGGGGATGTGTTTGTGCGCAGTGATCGGGGGATGAATACGTTCGGGATTTATTTGCCGGTTTGATCGCGCATGGCTTTCGATCCAATGCCCTCACCCTAGCCCTCTCCCAGAGGTAGAGGGGACTGACCGCGCCGCACTTTCGACATTCATCGACCTGAACTATCGAGTCGAACTCAGGCTTGAAAAGCATGAAGATCGGCTCCCTTTCCCCCTCGCCCCCTTGGGGGAGAGGGCTGGGGTGAGGGGGTGATCTTTGCTTTTGCTGTAACAGTCATTTATGAAAATCACGCTGTTTCCGGGCACTCCACAACCTTATCTTTGCCCGCACCAAACAGCACTTGCCAAGCAAGAAGGTTTTCCAGATGTCCAACAGTATGGGTATTGCCAGCGCTTTCGTTTTGTCCTCATTGTTCCTGTCGCCAATGGCGATGGCTGAAGAGTCTCAGGCGTTTGTTGCGCAGAACTCCGCCCGCGCCCAGGCTTATGAACAGCATCAAACAGAAATGATGGCCAAGGCCAAAGACGCTACGCAAGCCCCGCAGGCTGCCACTTCCGAGGCTCCATCGGCTTCCGGCGCAGACAGCTGAGTCGCACTCCGCACCGTTTCCCTCGACGCGGTTGTTTGGCTCTTCCCGTTCAACCGTCGTCATTCCAGGCCGCTGATGTTCAGCGGCCTTTTTTCGTTGTGGTCTGAAAGCGTCGAGGTTCGTCTCTTACAATTGGAAACATCCCGCAGTTGAAAATAATGATGTGTAAGTTGACCCAAGGAGCTTTACCGCACGTGCGTTACCCAGTCCGCTTTACCCCGTTGTTCATTGCAATCGCCGCAACGATGGCGCCCACCGTTCACGCCGACGAGCCGCAGAAAGAAGGCTTCGTCGAAGGTTCGAGCCTCAACCTCAACGCCCGCAACTACTACATGAACCGCAACCGCTTGCAGCAAGCGGATGACAATATCGAGTGGGGCCAGGGCTTCCTCGGGATTTTCCAGTCCGGCTATACCGAAGGCACAGTCGGTTTCGGCATCGATGCTCACGCCATGCTCGGGTTGAAACTTGATGGCGGTGGCGGCACCGACGGTTCGAGCATCCTGCCGATCAGCGATGGCAACGGCAAAGCGCCGCATTCGTTCTCCACCGCTGGCGGCACCCTGAAAATGCGTGCGTTCGATACTGAGTTGAAGGCCGGCGACCTGTTCCTCACCAACCCGGTGATTGCCGGCGGTGACTCGCGCATGCTGCCGCAGACCTTCCGTGGCGTGAGCCTGACCAGCCACAGTTTCGACGGCTGGTTGATCGAGGGCGGCCAGGCGAGTTTCAACAAGCCGTATAACCAGAGCGGCCACAAGCGCATCGGCACTTCCTACGGCACATTGGCCGACGGCGACGAGAGTCAGCACCTGAACTGGGCCGGTGTGGCCTGGAGCGGTGTCGAAGGGCTGACCAGCAGCCTGTATGCCTCGGAGCTGAAGGACATCTGGAACCAGTACTACTACGACCTGGATTACACCTGGGCGTTGAACGACCTGGTCAGCCTCAACCCGGGTCTGCACTTCTATCACACGCAAGACACTGGCGATGCGCTGCTGGGCAACATCGACAACAACACCTACAGCCTGCATTTCACCGTCGGCGTGGGCAATCACAGCGTCACTGCCGCGTATCAACGGGTCAACGGCAACACGCCGTTCGACTACATCAGCCAGGGAGACAGCGTTTACCTCGACAACTCTCAGCAATATTCGGACTTCAACGGCCCCAATGAGCGGTCGTGGAAGCTCAAGTACGCCTATGACTTCGCCGGTGTCGGCGTGCCGGGGCTGACCTCGGGTGTGTCCTACTCGCGCGGCACGCTCGACCTGACCAAGGCTGACCCGGACAGCAAGGGCTACTCCAACTGGTACAGCGCCGAAGGCCGCAACGCCAAGCACTGGGAGCGCGACATAGATCTCAAGTACGTGGTGCAAAGCGGTCAGGCCAAAGACCTGGCGGTGCGTTTGCAATGGGCCACCAACCGTGGCGGCAACGGTTATGGCGTGATTGATTCAGATACAGATGAATACCGCGTGGTCATCGACTACCCGATCAACGTCTTCTAAGATCGGCTCTACCGTGAATGGGTCAACTTCACATTGACCTTGTGGCGAGGGAGCTTGCTCCCGCTGGACTGCGCAGCAGGCCCTGCTCTTGATTAAAGAGCGGGGCCGCTTCGCGCCCCAGCGGGAGCAAGCTCCCTCGCCACAACAACGTTCCACAGACAGGCTGGTCTCATCCAACTACGCTTATACCAATCCTCCATTGATACCCCCGACCATGATCGCCAGCCGCACCCCACCCGTTTCGGGTCAGACCGGACGTCCCGAGCTGCTGTTGATTTCCGGCAGCCTGCTGACGGTGATCGCGATTGTGTGCATCGTCACTTTTCTGCTGATCCGTGAGCATGCCAATGCTCAGGAGTCGGCCACCCGTAGCGCCACCACCGTCGCGCAACTGATCGACGCCGATGTGCTGCGCACCGTCGAGCTCTACGACCTGACCCTGCAAGGCCTGATCGCCGCCGCCCAGCGCGATGATTTGCAAAGCGTGTCGCCGCAGATTCGCCATCTGGCGCTGTTCGACCGCTCGACCACTGCGCGCTTCAAGGGCGATATCCTGCTGCTCGACAAGCATGGCGAGGTGTTGGCCGACTCTTCGCGGATCGAGCCCAAACCTGGCAACTTCGCCGACCGTGAGTACTTTCTCGCACATGCTTTCAACAGTGACGTCGGCATGTTCATCAGCCGCCCGTTCAAGACCCGTTGCGACTGCGACGAGGCGAACCAGTGGCGGATCAGCTTCAGCCGGCGCATCTCCTCAGACACCGGCGAATTCATGGGCGTGGCCGTGGCGTCGATGAAGCTCGACTACTTCGATCAACTGTTCAACAGCCTCGACATCGGCAGTGACAGCACGCTGAACATTATCAACAACGACGGCGTACTGCTGGCGCAAAAGCCCTATCTGCAAAGCGACTCGATCGGCAAAAGCTTCGCCACCCGGCCCAACGTGGTGAGGATCCTGCGCGAGGGCAACGGCAGTTTCAGCAGCGTGTCGAGCATCGATAATCAGAAGCGCCTCTACACCTATTCACGGGTCGGCAATCTGCCGTTGACGGTGATTGTTGCCGTCTCCAGTAATGAGGTGTTCGCGGCCTGGCGGCGCACCGCAATTGTGATCAGCGGCGCTACCGGCGTGCTGTGTATCGGGCTGTTGTGGCTGACCTGGTTGCTCGCCCGCGAACTGCGCCTGCGGCAACGTGCCGAACACGAACTCGCGCAACTGGCCGCGACCGACGCACTCACCGGCGTGGCCAACCGCCGGATGCTCGATCAATCCCTGCGCCATGAATGGTTCCGCGCCCAGCGTTCGGGCAAAGCGTTGTCGGTGATGATGATCGATGCCGATCACTTCAAGGCGTTCAACGATCAGCACGGGCATCAGGCCGGGGATCAGGCGTTGCGCGAATTGGCCAAGGTGATCAGCGCCAACGTGCGGCGCCCGGCGGATCTGGTGGCGCGGTATGGCGGGGAAGAATTCTCGGTGATTCTGGCCGAAACCGACAGTGCCGGGGCGCAACTGATTGCCGAGAAGATTCGAACGGCGGTCGAACAGTTGCCCCATGTGAATGGCGCAGATAGGCCGATGACCGTGAGTATCGGCATCAGCACCTGGACGGCAGCGAGCGAGATGAGTCTGGAGCAGTTGTTGTTTACGGCGGACAAGGCGCTGTATCAAGCCAAGGAAGGTGGGCGCAATCGGGTTGTTGTGGCTGGTTGATGATTGCTTTGCCCTTACCGGCCCCATCGCTGGCAAGCCAGCTCCCACAGTGGTTGAGGTGTTCTGCAGATCTGTGGAAAACACAGAAACCTCTCAGGGCTGACTTGCCAGCTCCCACAGTGTTTGAGGTGATCTGCATATCTGTGGAAAACACAGGAACCTGTGGGCGCTGCGGTTCGACGATTCGAACTTGCCAGCGATGAGGCCAGTTCAGGCAATACAAAAATACCAGGGATAAAAAAAGGCCACCCGAGGGTGGCCTTCAAAAAACTAGAGAGGTTTTTTACTTACACGGCCGCAACAGGGCGCATGTAAGAGATTGGTGCAGCACTGGCGTCTTCAAACGTCACGACTTCCCAGGCATCTTTCTGCTCAATCAACTTGCGCAGTAGCTGGTTGTTCAGTGCGTGGCCGGACTTGAAGCCCTTGAACTCACCAATAAGGCTATTGCCCAGCAGGTACAGATCGCCAATTGCATCGAGGATCTTGTGCTTCACGAATTCGTCTTCATAGCGAAGGCCGTCTTCGTTCAGTACGCCATCGGCATCAACCACGATCGCGTTTTCAACGCTGCCGCCGAGTGCGAGGTTGTGCTTGCGCAGGTACTCGATATCACTCATGAAACCGAAAGTACGTGCGCGGCTGACTTCTTTTACGAACGAAGTGCTGGAAAAATCCACGCTTGCACTTTGGGTGCGGTCCCGGAAAACCGGGTGATCGAAATCGATCTCGAAGCTCACCTTGAACCCTTCGAAAGGCACGAAAGTGGCGCGCTTGTCGCCGTCTTCCACTGTCACTTCACGCAGGATGCGGATGAATTTCTTGGCGGCGTCCTGTTCTTCCAGGCCTGCCGATTGAATCAGGAATACGAAAGGTCCAGCGCTGCCATCCATGATCGGGACTTCGGACGCGGAGAGCTCGACGTAGGCGTTATCGATGCCCAGGCCAGCCATGGCCGAGAGCAAGTGCTCTACCGTGTCCACTTTGACGTCGCCGTTAACCAGCGTGGTCGACATAGTGGTTTCACCGACGTTTTCCGCGCGGGCAGGAATCTGCACCACAGGGTCGAGGTCAGCGCGACAAAACACAATGCCAGTGTCGACAGGCGCAGGCTTGAGGGTCAGGTAGACCTTCTCCCCCGAGTGCAGGCCTACACCTGTGGCACGGATAATATTTTTCAGTGTGCGTTGTTTAATCATGGCTTGGGCCGCTTCAGCGCAAATTGCGAACTGGTATCAACAAAGGCTGGCGATGATAGCAGACCATGCCTTTGCTGAACACCAATCACCTTCATAGCCCTGATACATTCCATCAATCGGCCTGACGACGCAGGAAAGCCGGGATGTCCAGGTAGTCCAGGTCATCTTGCGGATTCATCTTCGCGGCAGTCGCAGCACCGGCCTGAGCCTGGTTGCGCATGACGGTCGGACGGTCCAGATCACGGTAGTTCACCGCTGGCGCTTCCTGACGGGCGGCGGCCGGTTGCTGCACCTGAGACGCAGCCATCGACGTGTGAACGGTGTTGTCGATGACCTTTACAGGCTTCTCGATTTTCGCGCCCAGACCGGTGGCAACCACAGTTACGTGCAGTTCGTCGCGCATGTCCGGATCGATAACGGTACCGACCTTGACCATGGCGTGCTCGGAAGCGAAGGCTTCGATGATGCTACCCACGTCGGAGTACTCACCCAGAGACAGGTCAGGACCGGCGGTGATGTTCACCAGGATGCCGCGTGCGCCTTGCAGGTTCACGTCTTCCAGCAGCGGGTTACGAATTGCTGCTTCGGTAGCTTCACGTGCACGGTTCGGACCGCTGGCGCAGCCAGTGCCCATCATCGCCATGCCCATTTCGCTCATCACGGTACGAACGTCGGCAAAGTCGACGTTGATCATGCCCGGACGTTTGATGATGTCGGAGATACCGCGAACGGCACCGGCCAGTACATCGTCAGCCTTGGCGAAAGCCGACAGCAGGCTGGCGTCTTTACCGAGGATGGTAAGCAGCTTCTCGTTGGGAATAGTGATCAACGAGTCGACGCTTTCCGAGAGCATGCGGATGCCTTCATCGGCGATCTGCATACGCTT
The DNA here is from genome assembly GCF_049896625.1 of Pseudomonas sp. TWP3-1. Classification (NCBI taxonomy): domain Bacteria; kingdom Pseudomonadati; phylum Pseudomonadota; class Gammaproteobacteria; order Pseudomonadales; family Pseudomonadaceae; genus Pseudomonas; species Pseudomonas sp. TWP3-1. The sequence continues at coordinate 118,004 of NZ_JAFCUQ010000015.1, read as the reverse complement.
GCGGCCTTCGAACGGGAACGGACGAGTCACCACCGCAACGGTGAGAATGCCCATTTCCTTGGCCACTTCGGCGATGATCGGCGCAGCACCGGTACCGGTACCGCCGCCCATGCCAGTGGTGATGAACACCATGTTGGTGCCCTGCAGGACTTCGGCAATGCGCTCACGATCTTCGAGAGCGGCCTGACGACCTACTTCAGGGTTGGCGCCGGCGCCCAGACCTTTGGTCACACCGGTGCCCAGTTGCAGAATGGTACGCGCGCCGATGTTTTTCAGCGCTTGAGCATCGGTGTTGGCGCAGATGAATTCAACGCCTTCGATGTTGCTCTTGACCATGTGGTTGACAGCGTTGCCGCCGCCACCGCCGACACCGATAACTTTGATTACCGGGCTTGCGGGGATGTTGTCTACGAGTTCGAACATTTTCCCTCTCCTTACATTCTCTAGTTTTTTTCGCCTACTGCGTTTGTTGCGGTGTAGCGGTGTCGCGGTAAATCTTTAGAAATTGCCTTGTACCCAGCTCTTGATGCGATCGAGCAGAGCGGCTTTCGGTTCTTCACTGCTGTTGCCGTAGTCGCGGCTGCCGATGCCCGAGAACGAAATCCCGTCGGACTGCTTTTGCAGGCCGTACATCAACAGGCCAACGCCGGTCGAATAGATCGGGTTACGCACTACGTCATCCAGACCTTTGACGCCGTGCGGCACACCGAGGCGTACCGGCATGTGGAAGATTTCTTCAGCCAGTTCAACCGCGCCTTCCATCTTCGACGTACCACCGGTCAGGACGATGCCGGCCGGGATCAGGTCTTCGTAGCCGCTGCGACGCAGTTCAGCCTGAATCAGGGTGAACAGTTCGTCGTAGCGCGGCTCGACCACTTCGGCCAAGGCCTGACGCGACAGTTCGCGCGGTGGACGGTCGCCAACGCTTGGCACCTTGATGGTTTCGCCGGCACCGGCCAGTTTGGCCAGGGCGCAGGCGTAGCGAATCTTGATTTCTTCGGCGTACTGGGTCGGGGTGCGCAACGCCATGGCGATGTCGTTGGTCACCTGATCACCGGCAATCGGGATCACCGCCGTGTGGCGGATCGCGCCTTCGGTGAAGATCGCGATGTCGGTGGTGCCGCCGCCGATGTCGACCAGGCACACGCCCAGTTCTTTCTCGTCGTCGGTCAGTACCGAATACGCGGAAGCAAGCTGCTCAAGAATGATGTCGTCGATTTCCAGACCGCAGCGACGCACGCATTTTTCAATGTTCTGTGCGGCGTTGACGGCGCAGGTGACCACGTGAACCTTGGCTTCCAGGCGTACGCCGGACATGCCCAGTGGCTCGCGAACGCCTTCCTGGTTATCGATCACGTAATCCTGCGGCAGGGTGTGCAAGACACGCTGGTCAGCCGGAATCGCCACGGCTTGAGCGGCGTCGAGTACGCGCTCAAGGTCGGCCGAGCTGACTTCACGATCACGAATCGCCACGATGCCGTGGGAGTTCAGGCTGCGGATGTGATTGCCGGCCACGCCGACGAACGCCGAGTGAATCCGGCAACCGGCCATCAGCTGCGCTTCTTCGATAGCGCGCTGAATCGATTGCACGGTGGACTCGATGTTCACCACCACGCCTTTCTTCAGGCCGCGGGACGGATGCGTGCCGATCCCGACGATTTCCAGCGTGCCGTCGTCCGCGACCTCGCCGACCAGCGCCACCACTTTGGAGGTGCCGATATCGAGACCGACGATCATTTTGCCGCTTTGCACGTTTGCCATGGGTCCTGCCTCTTCTTAATTCTTTGCGACAGCGGGTTGGGCTGTCGTCGGCGCTACTGGTTCCCGCCAGCCAACGGCGAGGCCGTTGGCGTAGCGCAGATCGATGCGCGCAATGTTCGTAATCTGTTCTTTGAGCGTCTTGTCATAGATGGCAATGAAGCGGCGCATCTTTTCTACCAAAGCGCCGCGTCCCAGCAGCAGCTCGATGCCCGGACCGGCACTGCCGGCTCCGGTGGTCAGGAACCAGCTGCCACGTTCACGCAGCTCGAGGCGCGCAATCGAGAAGCCCAATGGCCGGAGCATCTGGCTCAGCACCTGGTATTGCTGCATCACTTGCTGCTGGGCACGCTGCGGGCCGAACAGTTGTGGCAGGTGTTCGTAGTTCGCCAGTTCCTTGGGCGTAAACGCCTGGCCCTGGTTGTTCAGCAAAGACTCGTCGCCCCAACGGGCCACCGGCAGTTGCTCTTCGAGGCGGATCACCACTTGATCCGGCCACACGCGACGGACTTCGGCGTGGGCAATCCATGGCATCTGCTCAAGCTCGGCGCGCATGCTCGCCAGGTCGATGGTGAAGAAGCTCGACGTCACGAACGGGGCGATTCGCTGCTGCACCGCTTGCTGGCTGATGTAGCTCAGGTCGCCCTGCACCGCGATCTTGGTGATCGGCCGGTCGGCGTATGGCAACAGCCGCTGTGCGCCTTCGTAGGTGCCGAAGCCCAAAGCCACCAGCAGCACCGGCCAGAACAGCCCTTTCAGAAAGCTGAAATTGGTTTTCGGCAGGCGCGCGGACATCGGCTCTTTGGCCACCATTCGGCTGGCACCCCGCGGCACCGGCTTGCGGCCGGGAGCGGGTGGCTGATGTCTGAGCTGTGCGCCTTGCATGGTCTTAACCTCGCGCCTCTTGCTGGCCAACACTGGCGGCCAGAATCGCTACAACCAGTTGCTGGAAATCCAGACCGGCAGCTCGCGCCGCCATCGGCACCAGGCTGTGATCGGTCATGCCCGGTGCGGTATTCACTTCGAGGAACCAGAACTGCCCGTCGGCGTCCTGCATCACGTCGGCGCGGCCCCAACCGGCGATACCCAGCGCATCACAGGCTTTCGCCGTGAGGTCCATGAGTTCTTGTTCCTTGGCTGCATCGAGCCCGCACGGGATCCGATACTGGGTATCGTTGGCCACGTACTTGGCGTCGTAGTCGTAAAACGTGTGGGGCGTACCCAGGGCGATTGGAGGCAACACCTGGTCACGCAGGGTGGCGATGGTGAACTCCGGACCTTGAATCCATTGCTCGACCAACACTTGCGAATCGTAGGTACTGGCCGCTTTCCATGCGTCGATCAACTCGGACGCAGAATTCACTTTGGCCATACCGATACTTGAACCTTCATGCGCCGGTTTGACGATCAAAGGGAAGCCCAGTTCCGTCGCTGCCGAAATACAATCGGCTTCGCTGCACAGCACGGCGTGACGCGGCGTCGGAATCCCGAGGCTGTGCCAGACCTGCTTGGTGCGCAGTTTGTCCATGGCCAGTGCGGAAGCCAGAATGCCGCTGCCGGTGTAAGGAATGCCGGCGCATTCGAGCAGGCCCTGGATGCTGCCGTCTTCACCGCCACGACCGTGGAGAATGATGAACGCACGGTCGATCTTTTCGGCCAGCAAACGCTGTAGCAAGTCATCACCGACGTCGATGCCGAATGCGTTCACGCCAGCGCTTTGCAATGCGCTGAGCACGGCATTGCCAGACTTCAGCGAAACTTCGCGCTCGGCACTCTTGCCACCGAACAGCACGGCAACACGACCGAAGTCTTTCGGCGCGATGGTGGAAACCAGATTGGCGTAGGCAGCAGTCATTTCAACTTCCCCTCGACCGATGCAACCACGGCACCGGCGAACAACTCACTTTTCAACAGTTTCGGTGCGAGACCGCCGATATCCCCGGCGCCCTGGCACAACAGAATGTCGCCGGCACGCAGCAGCGGCTTGACCAGCGGCGCCAGATCGACGCCACGCTCGATGTAGATCGGGTCGAGCGCACCGCGTTGACGGATGCTGTTGCACAGCTTGCGGCTGTCGGCACCGGGTATCGGCTCTTCACCGGCCGGATAGACTTCCATCAGCAGCAGCACGTTGGCGTCGGCCAGTACATTGACGAAATCGTCGTACAGGTCACGGGTGCGGCTGTAACGGTGCGGCTGGTAAACCATCACCAGACGGCGCTCCGGCCAGCCACCGCGCACGGCTTTGATCACGGCGGCGACTTCGGTCGGGTGGTGACCGTAGTCGTCGACCAGCATCACGCTGCCGCCGTCCACCGGCAGTTCGCCGTAGACCTGGAAGCGTCGGCCAACACCCTGGAAACCGGACAGGCCTTGCACGATGGCTTCGTCGCTGACGCCCTCATCGGTGGCGATGCAGATGGTCGCCAGCGAGTTGAGTACGTTGTGGTTGCCCGGCATGTTCACCGAAACATCCAGCGGCTCGCGGTCAGGACGCAGCACGGTGAAAAAAGTCTGCATGCCCTGCTGGCGCACATTGATTGCGCGCACGTCGGCGTCTTCGCTGAAACCGTAAGTCACGGTCGGACGTTTGACCAACGGCAGGATTTCCCGCACCACAGGATCGTCCAGGCACACCACCGCCAGACCGTAGAACGGCAGGTTGTGCAGGAACTCGACGAAGGTTTTCTTCAGTTTGTTGAAGTCGCCGTCGTAGGTCGCCATGTGGTCGGCGTCGATGTTGGTGACCACGGCCACCAGCGGTTGCAGATGCAGGAAACTCGCATCGCTTTCGTCGGCTTCGGCGATCAGGTAACGGCTGGTGCCGAGCTGGGCATTGGTGCCCGCTGCATTCAGGCGACCACCGATCACGAACGTCGGATCCAGACCACCGGCAGCGAACACCGAAGCGATCAGGCTGGTGGTGGTGGTTTTGCCATGCGTACCGGCGACGGCGATGCCGTGGCGGTAGCGCATCAGTTCAGCCAGCATTTCGGCACGCGGCACCACCGGGATACGGCGTTCCAGCGCGTTCGCCACTTCCGGGTTGGACGTGTTGACGGCGCTCGACACCACCAGCACGTCAGCGGTCGCAGCGTTCTCGGCGCGGTGGCCGATGAAGATCTGTGCGCCGAAAGATTCCAGACGCTCGGTGACTGGCGACGCCTTCAGGTCCGAACCAGAGACCTGGTAGCCCAGGTTCAACAGCACTTCGGCGATGCCGCACATGCCCACGCCGCCGATGCCGACGAAGTGGATGCGACGGATGCGGCGCATTTCCGGTTGCGGCATGGCTTTCTGATTCTCAACCACGGGCCACCTCCAGACAGGTATCGACCACACTGCGGGTGGCTTCGGGTTTCGCCAGACGGCGGGCCGCTTGGGCCATTTCTTCAAGTCGTTGCGGTTGCATCAAGACCTCTGTCAGGCGCGCGGCAAGATCCGCTGCACCAGTCGTTCTTTGCGGCATCAGGAAGGCTGCGCCTTCACGGGCCAAATAATCGGCGTTGCGGGTCTGGTGATCGTCGATCGCGTGGGGCAAAGGCACCAGCATCGAGGGCAGACCGGCGGCGGCCAGTTCACTGATGGTCAATGCGCCTGCACGGCACACCACCAGGTCAGCCCAGCCATACGCCTGGGCCATGTCTTTGATGAACGGCTGCACCTGCGCTTCAACGCCGGCGGCGCGGTAGCGCTCTGCAGTCACTTCATCGTGGTTTCTGCCAGCCTGATGGAAAACTTCCGGACGCAAATCGGCAGCGACTTGCGCCAGCGCTTCAGGCAGCAATTTGTTCAACGGCTCTGCGCCCAGGCTTCCGCCGAGGATCAGCAAACGCGCTTTGCGCCCGGCGAGGGCCGGACGCGGTGTGTCGAGGAACAGCTCGCTGCGCACCGGATTCCCGGTGGTACGGCGGCTGTCCGACAGGGTAAAGGTGTCGGGGAACGCTTCACACACTCGGGCGGCGAACGGCACCAGCAACCGATTGGCGGTGCCGGCCACAGCGTTCTGCTCGTGCACGATCACCGGCACGCCGGCCAGTTTCGCGGCGAGGCCACCGGGGCCGGTCACATAACCGCCGAAGCCGACCACACACACCGGACGCAGACGGCGAATGATCGCCCGCGCCTGCCACACTGATTTCAGAAGCATCAACGGCGCCTTGAGCAGCGACAGCTTGCCCTTGCCGCGCAGACCGCTGGCGTTGATCCGGTGCAACTCAAGCCCTGCGGCCGGCACCAGATCGTTTTCGATGCCGCGCGGCGTGCCGAGCCAGTGCACGGTGTAACCGCGCGCCTGAAACTCGCGGGCACAGGCCAGCGCCGGGAACACGTGGCCGCCGGTTCCGCCGGCCATGATCAATACGTTAGCGCCCATGATTCGGCTCCTCTGCGAAGTCGCTCTCATGGAATTCCATTTCTTCACTGCCCAGGTGGGTTCGACTCTCCCACTCGATGCGCAGCAACAAGCCGAGGCAGGCACAGCAAATCACCAACGAGCTGCCGCCGTAACTGAGGAACGGCAGGGTCAGGCCCTTGGTCGGCAGCAGGCCGACGTTCACACCGATATTGATCAGGAACTGGCCGATCCACAGGAACGACAGGCCGTAGGCAACATAAGCGGCGAAGAATTGCTTGGCCTTCTCGGCCCACAAGCCGATGTACATGCCGCGAATACACACGAACACGAACAGCGCGACGGTGCACAGCGAACCAACGGCGCCGAGTTCTTCGGCAAGTACCGAGAACACGAAGTCAGTGTGCGCTTCCGGCAGATAAAACTGTTTTTGCACGCTGTTGCCCAGACCTACGCCGAGCCATTCGCCGCGACCGAATGCGATCAGGGCTTGCGACAACTGATAGCCGGCGCCGAACTGGTCAGCCCACGGGTCGGCGAAGTTGGTCAGACGCGCCATTCGATAGGGCTGCATCTGAATCAGCAACACCACAGCACCGACGGCCAGCACCACCATCAGCGAGAAGCGGAACAGTCCGACCCCGCCAAGAAACAGCATCGCCGCCGCAGCACCCATCATTACAACGGTGGCACCGAAGTCCGGCTCCATCAGCAACAGGCCGGCCATCGGCAGCAGCACGATGAATGGCTTGAAGAAGCCCATCCAACTCTCGCGCACTTCTTTCTGACGGCGTACCAGATAACCGGCGAGGTAGATCACCACGAATACTTTCGCGATCTCCGACGGCTGCACGTTGAAGAAGCTGAAACCGATCCAGCGCATCGAGCCGTTAACCTCACGGCCGATCCCCGGGATGATCACCATGATCAGCAGACCGAACGCGCCGAGCAGCATCAACCAGCCGAGGCGCTGCCAGGTCGCGATCGGAATCATCATGGTGACGATGCACGCGCCCAGGCCCAGCACCACATAAATAAGGTGGCGAATCATGTAATACAGCGGACTGCCCGACTGCGCGGCGGCCACTTCAGTGGATGCCGAGGCGATCATGATCAAGCCGAGGCCGAGCAGTGCCAGGCAACCGGCAAGCATCGGAAAATCGAGGTCGATGCCGCGTCCGGTAATCAGCGGCGACGGGTACGGCTTGATGATGTTTCTCAGGTTCATGCCAATTCCTCCACGGCGCGGACGAACTGGTGACCACGGTCTTCATAATTCTTGAACATGTCGAAACTGGCGCAGGCCGGCGACAGCAGCACTACATCACCCGGTTGGGCAGCAGCGCGGCATTGCTCGACAGCTTCGACCAGCGAGCCGACACGAATCAGTTGCACGTCATCACCGATGGCTGCGCCGATCTTGTCGGAGTCGCGGCCCATCAGGATCACGGCGCGGCAGTTGGCCGTCACCGGATCGCGCAGATCGTTGAATTCGGCACCCTTGCCGTCGCCACCGGCGATCAGCACGACTTTGCCGTCGATGTCCGCGCCGAGGCCTTCGATGGCCGCCAGTGCGGCGCCAACGTTGGTGGCTTTGGAGTCGTTGTAGTAGCCAACGCCGTCCAGATCACGCACCCACTGGCAACGGTGTTCGAGTCCGGCAAAACTGCGCAGCGCGCTGAGCATCGCATCGAACGGCAGACCGACCGCATGACCAAGCGCCAGCGCCGCGAGGGCGTTGGACTGGTTGTGCGCGCCGCGCACTTTCAGTTCACGCACCGGCATCAGGTTCTGGAATTCGAAGGCCAGATATTTCTCGCCGTCTTCTTCACGAATACCAAATGCCTTGAAATCAGGTTTGCTCAGGCCGAAGGTCCAGCATGGCTGGCCCTCGCCAATCAGTGGACGGCTGAGTGCGTCCTGACGGTTGACCACAAACTGCTTCGCCCCACGGAAGATCCGGTGCTTGGCCAGGTGATAAGCCGGCAGACCGCTGTAGCGATCCATATGGTCTTCACTGATGTTCAGCACGGTCGCCACTTCGGCGTTGAGCTGATCGGTGGTTTCCAGTTGGAAACTCGACAGTTCCATCACATACAACTCAACGTCGTCGCTGAGCAGATCCAGCGCCGGCGTCCCGAGATTGCCACCGACCGCCACGCGCTTGCCGGCCGCAGCCGCCATCTCGCCGACCAGTGTGGTGACGGTGCTTTTCGCATTGGAACCGGTGATCGCGATAATCGGCGCTTTCGCGTTACGCGCGAACAACTCGATGTCGCCGGACATTTTCACGCCACGCGCCGCAGCGGCTTGCAGGGCCGGGGTCGCCAGCGCCAGTCCGGGGCTCACGTAGAGCTCGTCGGCCCGGCACAGAAACTCAACGTCCAGCTCGCCACAACGCACTTCCACGTGCGGATAGTCACGCTTGAGCGTGGCCAGTTCCGGTGGATTGTCCCGCGTGTCTGCCACGGCAAACGACGTGCCCCGGTTCGCCAGGAAGCGAACCAGGGACATGCCGCTCTTGCCGAGGCCGACAACGATGCGGAAGTGGTCAGAAGCGATCAGAGACACTCGTTCTACCTCAGCTTCAGGGTGGCAAGGCCAACCAGCACGAGAATCACGGTGATGATCCAGAAACGGACAATCACGCGCGGCTCGGGCCAGCCCTTGAGTTCAAAGTGGTGGTGAATCGGCGCCATGCGGAATACGCGGCGACCGGTCAGCTTGAAGGATGCAACCTGGATGACCACCGAAAGGGTTTCCATCACGAACACGCCGCCCATGATGAACAGGACGATTTCCTGCCGCACGATCACGGCGATGGTGCCCAGCGCTGCGCCGAGTGCCAGCGCGCCGACGTCACCCATGAATACTTGTGCCGGATAGGTGTTGAACCACAGGAAGCCGAGCCCGGCACCGATCAGCGCACCGCAGAACACGATCAGCTCGCCCGCGCCCGGTACGTACGGGATCAACAGGTATTCAGCGAATTTCACGTTACCCGACAGGTAGCAGAAAATGCCCAGACCACCGCCGACCATCACGGTTGGCATGATCGCCAGGCCGTCGAGGCCGTCAGTCAGGTTGACTGCGTTGCTCGAGCCAACAATCACAAAGTAGGTCAGCACGATGAAGCCGAAGCCCAGCGGAATGCTGTAGTCCTTGAGCATCGGCAGAATCAGGGTGGTCTCCACCGGCGTGGAAGCGGTCATATACAGGAAGATCGCTGCGCCGAGGCCGAACACCGATTGCCAGAAATACTTCCAGCGGCTCGGCAGGCCACGCGAGTTCTTCTCGATGACTTTGCGGTAATCGTCGACCCAACCGATGGCGCCGAACAGCAAGGTCACCAGCAGCACGGTCCACACATAGCGGTTGCTCAGGTCAGCCCACAGCAGCGTGCTGACGCCGATCGAAGACAGAATCAGCGCGCCGCCCATGGTCGGGGTGCCCGACTTGGACAGGTGCGATTGCGGACCGTCGTTACGCACCGATTGACCGATCTGACGGTTCTGCAGGGTGCGGATCATCCACGGGCCGTAGCACAGCGACAAAACCAGCGCGGTCAGCACACCGAGAATCCCGCGCAGGGTCAGGTACTGAAAGACCGCGAAGCCTTTGTAGAACTGTTGCAGATACTCCGCTAGCAGCAGCAGCATTAATGTTTCTCCAGACTTGACCCGCACAGAGCCGCAACGATGTTTTCCATCGCTGCACTGCGCGAACCCTTGATCAAAATGGTGGTGTTTGTGTCCTGCTCGACGGCGAGGGCCTGAATCAGTTCGGCTTGTGTGCCGAAATGCTGCGCCTGCTCACCGAACGCGTTGACGGCGTGAAGCATGTTTGGCCCGACCGCGTACAGCGCGGATACCTTGCCCCGGGCGTATTCGCCCACGTCGCGGTGCCCCTGCTCCGCCCAGTCGCCCAACTCGCCGATATCTCCGAGCACCAGGACGGTGCGGCCGGAAAAGCCGGCGAGTATATCAACGGCCGCGCACATGGAGGTGGGGTTTGCGTTGTAAGTGTCATCAATTACGCGCATGCCGTTTTTGGCCAGTTGCGCGACGGTGCGACCCTTGACCGGTTGTACCGCGCCAAGCCCGGTGGCAATGCCGAACAGTGACACGCCCAAAGCGTGGGCCGCAGCAGCGGCAGCCAAGGCATTGGCAACGTTATGCGTGCCGAGCAGGTTCAGTTGCACCCGTTCCACACCTTCAGGACTGTGCAGATTGAACGCCGGGCAACCGCGTGCATCGGTGGCCAGATCGCTGGCGTAGAAGTCTGCTTGAGTGTTGCTCAAGGCGAAGGTCAGCACTTTGCGACCCGCGGCGCGGGTCTTCCAGATGCCGAACGCCTTGTCATCAAGATTGAGCACGGCGACGCCATCAGCGGCCAGGCCTTCGATGATTTCGCCTTTGGCTTCGACGATTTTCTCCGGCCCGCCGAACTCGCCGACATGGGCGGTCCCTGCGTTGTTGAGGATCGCCACGTGCGGCTGGGTCAGCCCTACGGTGTAAGCAATTTCGCCCAAGCGCGAAGCGCCCAGTTCGATGACTGCCGCGCTGTGTTCAGCGGCAAGTTCGAGCAAGGTCAGCGGTACGCCGAGGTCGTTATTCAGATTGCCGCGGGTCGCATGCACCGAGCCACGGGTGCGCAGAATGCTCGCGAGCATTTCCTTGACCGTGGTTTTGCCGCTGGAACCGGTAACTGCCGCCACTGGCTGAGCAAATGCCGAGCGGTTCAGGGCACCCAACTGGCCGAGGGCCTGACGGGTATCCTTGACCAACAATTGCGGCAAAGTGCTGTCGGCGACTTCACGCTCGACCAGTGCTGCAACCGCGCCTTTAGCGGCGACGTCATTCAAATAGTCGTGACCGTCGAAGCGCGGGCCGGTCAGGGCGATAAACAGTTGGCCAGGCTTGATCGCCCGGCTGTCGATGCTCACGCCGTCGAAACTTGCGTCGCCAGCGATCAGGCGTGCGTCGAGGGCGTTGGTCAGCTCGCTGAGCTTGAGTGCTTTAAGCATGGCTCACCTCCCACGCGGTCAGGGCGTGATCCGCCTCGACCAGATCAGAGAAGGCATGACGCTCGCCGTTGATTTCCTGATAGTCCTCGTGACCTTTACCGGCCAGAACAATCACGTCATCGGCGGTTGCGCCAGCAATCAGTTGTGCAATCGCCTGGCCACGGCCGGCGACGAAGGTGACTTTATCCACAGCGGTGAAACCGGCGCGGATGTCATCGAAAATCACTGCCGGATCTTCAGTGCGCGGGTTGTCATCGGTGACCAGCACACGGTCAGCCAGACGCTCGACCACTTCGGCCATCAGCGGACGCTTGCCGCGATCACGGTCGCCGCCGCAGCCGAACAGGCACAGCAACTGGCCTTTGACGTGCGGGCGCAGCGCGGTCAGCACTTTTTCCAGCGCATCCGGGGTATGCGCGTAATCGACCACCACCAGCGGCTGAGTACCACCGCCGAGACGCTGCATGCGTCCGGCCGGGCCTTCGAGCTTGGGCAGCACTTTGAGAATTTCGTCCAGCGCGTAATCCAGACCGAGCAAAGCGCCGACCGCAGCCAGTACGTTGCTCAGGTTGAAACGGCCAAGCAGCGTGCTGCGCAGGTGATGTTCGCCCTGCGGCGTGACCAGCGTGGCGCGCACGCCGTGGTCATCGAACTGCGCTTCGCGGCAATACAGGTAAGCGCTCTTGTCGAGCAGGCTGTAAGTAATCAGGCGCGACTCGCGTTTTTCGGCAGCCAGTTGCTGGCCGAAGTCGTCGTCGAGGTTGACCACGCGGCACTTCAGGTCATTCCAGGCGAACAGCTTGGCCTTGGCCTCGCCGTAAACCTGCATGCTGCCGTGGTAATCCAGATGATCACGCGACAGGTTGGTCATCACCGCCACGTCGAATGCCAGCGCAGTAACACGCCCCTGATCCAGACCGTGGGAGGAAACTTCCATGGCCACGGCTTTGGCGCCGGCCTTTTTCAGGTCGCCGAGCGTCGCTTGCACGGCAATCGGATTCGGTGTGGTATGCAGGCCGCTTTGCAGCGCGCCGTAGAAACCGGTGCCGAGGGTGCCGACAATCCCGCAATGCTGACCGAGCAGATCCAGCGCCTGCGCGACGAGTTGGGTGACGCTGGTCTTGCCGTTGGTGCCGGTCACGCCGACCAGATTCAGATGATGGCTTGGCTCACCGTAGAAGCGTCCGGCGATGTCCGACAGCTGCGCCGCCAGACCTTTGACCGGAATCAGAGGCACGTCGGTGATTGGCAGTACGGTGGCGCCTTCGACTTCATAAGCCACGGCTGCGGCGCCGCGTTGCAAGGCATCGGCGATGTGCGCACGGCCATCAAATTTGCCGCCGGGCACCGCGAGGAACAAATCACCCGCGCGTACGTTACGGCTGTCCAGCGCCAGTTCACGGATCAACAGATCGTGGCCGGCGTGGGGGAAAATCTTGTTCAGACTAAGAGACATCAGCCGCGCCCTCCATTGGCTTTCAGCGGAACGACCGGGTTGGCATTGGCCTGTTGTGTGGTCGGCAGGTTGTCCGGGGTGACGTTCATCAGGCGCAGGGTGCCGGACATCACACGGCTGAACACCGGCGCGGAAACCAGACCACCGAAGTAACCGGCCTTGCTCGGTTCATCGATCACTACAACGATTGCATAGCGCGGATCGCTCATCGGACCGAAACCGGCGAACAGCGAACGGTACGAGTTTTCGGCGTAACCCTTGGTGCCGACCGAGGTTTTACGTGCAGTACCGGACTTGCCGGCCACGTGATACGCCGGCACCTGCGCACGGAACACGCCGCGCGGCGCCTCGATCACTTGGGTCAGCATGCCTTGCATGGTTTTCGCCACGGTTTCGGGGAGCACTTGCGTGGTCTGCGGCATTTTGTCGGTTTTGATCAGGGTCAGCGGCGCGAGGCGACCGTTGTTGGCCAGCGCCGAGAACGCATGCACCAACTGGATCGCGGTCACGGAAATACCGTAGCCGTAAGACAGCGTCGCCGTTTCAGCTTTACGCCACTCGCGGTAGTTCGGCAGGTTGCCCACACGCTCGCCCGGGAAACCGAGACCGGTGTCCTGGCCAAGACCGACTTTCTGCGCGAGACGGAAAATCGTTTCGCCGCCGATATCGAACGCGACCTTGCTCATGCCGACGTTACTGGAATTGATCAGGATGCCGGTCAGATCAAGCACCGGGCCTTCGGATTTGGAAACGTCTTTGATGGTGTATTTGCCGATCTGCAAAGTCCCCGGATACACCTCGACGGTGTCACTCGGTTTCCAGCGGCCGGTTTCGATGGCGGCGCTCATCGAGATGGCTTTCATGGTCGAGCCAGGCTCGAACACGTCGATCATCGCGCGGTTACGCATCATCGCCGGCTGCAGGTTGCGGCGGTTGTTCGGGTTATAAGTCGGCTGATTGACCATGGCCAGAATCTCGCCGGTCTTCACGTCCATGATCACCAGGCTGCCAGCCTTGGCGCCGTTCTCGATGATCGCGTTACGCAGCTCGCGGTTGGCCAGATATTGCAGACGCAGGTCAATCGACAACGCCAAGGGCTTGCCGGCCTTGGCGTTTTTGGTGACCTGGACATCCTTGATCAGGCGTCCGCGCCGATCCTTGATGACTTGGCGTTTGCCGGGAACACCGGCCAGCCATTCGTCGTAGGCCAGTTCGACCCCTTCGCGACCGTGATCATCAATGTCGGTAAAGCCGACCATGTGCGCGGTGACTTCACCGGCCGGGTAGAAGCGGCGGAACTCTTCGATGCCGTACACGCCCGGCACTTTCAGATCGAGCACCGACTGGCCCTGCTCGGGGGTCAGCCCGCGCACCAGATAAATGAATTCTTTGTTGGCCTGAGCTTCGAGGCGTTCGGTCAGGGCTTTCGGATCCTGACCGAGGGCGGCAGCCAGTGCTGGCCACTTTTCCTTGGCGGTCTGCATTTCCTTGGCGTTGGCCCACAGGGTGGTCACCGGAGTACTGACGGCCAAAGGCTCGCCATTACGGTCGGTGATCAGGCCACGGTGTGCCGGAATCGGAATGTGCCGCAGACTGCGCGCGTCGCCCTGACCTTTGAGGAAGTCACGGTCGACCACTTGCAGGTCGATGATGCGCCAGCAAATTGCAGCCACCATCACGCCGAGCAGCGCGACCATCAACCGGAACCGCCACGGAAAGAGCGCGCCTTCGAGTTTCATCATGGCGCCACCATCTTCACGTCAGCCGCGCCAGGGATGTGCATTTTCAGCTGTTCGCTGGCCAGCACTTCGATCCGGCTGTGGGCGGTCCAGGTGCTCTGCTCGAGAATCAGCCGGCCCCACTCGGCCTGCGCCTTGTCGCGCACGCTGAGTTCGTTGTACAGATTGTTCAGCAACTGGCGGTTCCAGTGCGCGCTGTAAGACACGGCGATGGCCGATACGAGCACGCCGACAAACAGCAGCAGCATGAAAAAGCTGCCGCCCGGCAGGGGCTTGGCGAAAAGCTTGCTCACCGCAACTTCTCCGCCACGCGCATGACGGCGCTACGCGAACGTGGGTTGGCTTTGAGTTCGGCGTCGGAGGCCGTCTGCGCTTTGCCATGGACTTTGATTTTCGGTTCGAACGCTACGTGGCGAACCGGCAGGTTGCGCGGCAGGTTATCGGCTTCGCCTTTCACCAGTTTGCGCATGAACAGTTTGACGATGCGGTCTTCCAGCGAGTGGAAGCTGATCACGACCAGACGACCGCCGACTTCCAGCGCTTCCAGAGCGGCTTCGAGACCGGCCTCCAGATCGCCCAATTCGTTGTTGACGTGAATGCGCAGCCCCTGGAATGCACGGGTGGCCGGGTTCTTGCCCTTTTCCCACGCCGGGTTGGCGACTTTCAGCACTTCAGCCAGATCGGCGGTGCGCTCGAACGGCTTGATGTCGCGGCGCTCGGCAACGGCGCGCGCCATGCGACCGGAGAAACGTTCTTCGCCGTATTCCTTGAACACTCGAGCGATTTCTTCGGCCGGCGCGGTGTTGACGAACTCGGCCGCGCTGATGCCGCGCGACGGGTCCATGCGCATGTCCAGCGGGCCGTCGTTGAGGAAACTGAAGCCGCGTTCGGCATCATCGAGCTGCGGCGAAGACACGCCGAGGTCGAGCAGAATGCCGCTGACCTTGCCGTCCATACCGCGCTCGGCGACTTCCGAACCGAGCTCGGCAAAGCTGCGCTGCACAACGACAAAGCGGCCGTCTTCGGCCGCTAGCGTTTGCCCGGTGGCAATCGCTTGTGGATCTTTATCAAATCCAAGAAGCCGACCGTCAGGACCGAGCTTGCTGAGGATCAACCGACTGTGCCCGCCGCGCCCGAACGTACCGTCCAGATAGCATCCATCAGGACGTACGACGAGAGCCTCGACGGCTTCGTCAAGCAGTACGGTGATGTGGTTAAAGCCGCTATCAATAGTCACAGGATCAAATCACGCAGTTCGTCAGGCATGGCGCCCGGTTGTTGAATAGCAGCCAGGTCAGCGGCAGAAACCGCATTCCAGGCATCCTCGTCCCACAATTGGAACTTGTTCAGTTGGCCCACCAGCATCGCGCGCTTATCAAGCCTGGCGTATTCGCGCAGACGCGGCGGAACCAGAAAACGACCACTGCCATCGAGTTCGAGGTCGACGGCATTACCAATCAGCAAACGTTGCAGGCGACGGTTCTCTTCGCGAAGCGAAGGAAGCGCGCGCAGCTTGGTTTCAATAATTTCCCACTCATCGAGCGGGTAGACACTCAGGCATGGATCAACGGCATCAATGGTCACGATCAACTGGCCGGAACTACGCGAAACGAGCTCGTCACGGTACCGGCTCGGCATAGCGAGACGGCCCTTTGCATCGAGACTGATAGCGTTAGCTCCGCGAAACACGTCAGCGTTTCTCCAATTTTTATCGTTTTGAGCTCAAAAAACCCACTTCATGCCACTTTCCGCCACTTGCGCACACTATAGGAATGCGCCCACCACACCGTCAAGGCGCGCATTAAAGGAAAACCCTTACAGAACGGAGATTTAGCAGCATAAAAGGAGGTGTAACGGGAATCTGACGTCGACTTGAGGGCAATAACTTGATGCAGCACGGAAGGCTGCGCTCGAAAGTTAATGTAATTTGTTAAGAGTAAGATTTTTTCGGTATTACAAACGCGCTTCTGCTGTTGATTGAAGCGCAGTGGGAAATGGCTATTACTGCGGGGTGCCGCTGCCGAACTTTCCGAGCAGGGCTGCTGATAATTAACAGCCCTGTCACTTCAATTTCAAGCAGGGAAAAGAAAAAGGTGGAGAGTCGATCTGTAAGCCGGGTTCTGTCTTGAACAGTCATTCGTCTACGATGGCCATCACTGGACATCTTTAGCAACCTACCCGGTCCCAGCGCGGGCCACGCCTTGGGACCCTATTTGGTCTTGCTCCAAGTGGGGTTTACCTAGCCACGAACTGTTGCCAGACGTGCGGTGCGCTCTTACCGCACCTTTTCACCCTTACCGGCGCCGAAGCGCTTAGGCGGTTATTTTCTGTGGCACTTTCCGTAGGCTCACGCCTCCCAGGCATTACCTGGCACTTCGCCCTATGGAGCCCGGACTTTCCTCCCCCCCCTAATTTTCATAGAGGGCAGCGACTGTCCGATCGACTCTCCGCCGCAAAGGTTAACGGCAGAGCGGCCGAAGAACAAGCGCTAAAAGCCCCAAGAGCGTTATGGGCGACGGCTTACACGCCTTTTTGCTGATCCAGCGCCACTTGATACAGAACGTTTTTGCGCTCACCGGTGATTTGCGCTGCCAAAGCCGCTGCGCGCTTGAGCGGCATCTCTTCGAGCAGAAGATTGAGCACACGCATCGCCTCGCTGCTGACCGCGTCTTCCGATTCCGGCGCTGTCCAGCCCGCAACCACGACTACGCACTCGCCGCGCTGCTGATTGCTGTCCGATTCGACGAATGCGCGCAACTCAGCCATCGGCAAACCCTTGAGGGTTTCGAAGGTTTTGGTGATTTCCCGCGCGAGCAATGCCGGGCGATCAGGACCGAATACTGTCTCCATGTCCTGCAGACATTCGAGGATGCGGTGCGGCGCTTCGTAGAAAATCAACGTGCGCGGCTCTTCCTTGATCGCTTCCAGACGCGCCTTTCGGCCGACAGCCTTGGCTGGCAAAAAACCTTCAAAGATAAAACGATCCGACGGCAGACCGGCAGCCGACAACGCGGCGATCAACGCACAGGCACCGGGCACCGGCACCACATTGACGCCGGCGGCGCGCGCCTGACGCACCAGGTGATAACCCGGATCGGAAATCAGCGGCGTGCCCGCATCGGAGATCAAGGCTATGTTGTCGCCAGCGAGCAGTCGCGTGATAAACCGGCTGCCTTCATCGCGCTCGTTGTGCTCATGACAAGCCGCCAACGGCGTGGAAATACCGAAATGCTGCATCAGCCGCTGGGAGTGACGCGTGTCCTCGGCGGCAATCAGCGCCACTTCACGGAGGATTTTCAACGCGCGGGCGCTGATGTCGTCCAGGTTGCCGATGGGCGTCGCCACCACAAATAGCGAGCCAGCAGCGGAATTCAAAGCACCTGGAGCAGTCAAAGCGCACACCTCATGATCGGTAAAAGCCGCCATTGTAGCGTGTCACGCGACTGGCGACGCACTCGGTGCAGACACGGTTTGTCGCACTGTTATGCCGGGCGATTGTGGTTTCACCAGCTAAATTGACTGATTCACGCCAGCAACGTCGCGCCCCGGCCAGTGCTTGGGTACAATTCCACGCTAATTTGATCGAGTATCAGGAACACTTACATGATCGCTTGCCTGCGGCTGTTTACTGCCCTCTGCCTCGCTGCCTTGCTGGCGGCTTGCGCCAGCAATTCTTCTTCCAGCCTTGGCGAACTTCCACGGACCCCGGATGCCAGCATCGAGCAACTGCTCGAGCAGGCCGCTCAAAGCAAAACCCCGGAAAAAGCTGCGTTGCTGCGCCTGAGCGCTGCTGACCTGGCCTATCGTCAGGGCAACGCCGGCCAGTCCGCGCAGATCCTGCAACAAGTGCCGATGGAGCAACTCAAGCCCGGCCAGCAGGTCTTCGCTGCCACCTTGTCTGCTGAGCTGGCGATGACCCGCAACCAGCCGAAAGCGGCGCTGACGGCTTTGAGCCATCCAAGCCTGCAACGTCTCGGCGAGCTGTCCGAAGAGCAACAAGTGCGCACCGGCACCGTTCACGCCCGCGCCCTTGAAGCAGACGGCCAGACTCTGGCTGCCGCCCGCGAGCGCATCTTCATCGCGCCGATGCTGCAGGGTGAAGCCGCCAGCAAAAACCACGAAGCGATCTGGACCCTGATCGCCTCTCTGCCGACCGAGCAACTGCAACCGACTACCACCGACGACCTCGGCGGCTGGATGAGCCTGGCTCTGGCAGTGAAAACCGCCGGCACTCTGGAACAGCAGCAAGCCGCGATCGACACCTGGCGCGCGCAGAACCCGAAACACCCGGCCGCGATCAACCTGCCGCTGCCGCTGACCAAACTCAAGGAACTGGCGAGCCAGCCACTGAGCAAGATCGCCCTGCTGCTGCCGCAAGACGGCCCGCTCGCTGCGGTCGGCAAAGCGTTGCGCGAAGGCTTCATGGCTGCTCACTATCAAGCGCAACAGGCCGGTCAAAACCCGCCAGCCATCCAGTTCTATGACAGCTCGAAACTGAGCAACCTCGACGAGTTCTATCGCAAGGCTCAGGCCGATGGCGTGCAACTGGTTGTCGGCCCGCTGGAAAAACCACTGGTCAAACAACTGAGCACTCGTCCGCAACTGCCGATCACCACCCTCGCGCTGAACTACAGCGAAGGCGAACAAGGTCCAGCGCAGTTGTTCCAGTTCGGTCTGGCCGCTGAAGACGAAGCTCGTGAAGTATCCCGCCGCGCCCGCGCCGACGGCCTGCATCGCGCCGCAATCATGGTGCCGAAAGGCGAATGGGGCGACCGCGTGTTGCGTGCGTTCAGCCAGGACTGGCAAGCCAACGGCGGCAGCATCGTCGCCACCGAGCGCGTCGATCAGCCGGTACAACTGGCCCAGCAGATCGCTGACATGTTCCAGCTGCGTCAGAGCGAAGGTCGCGCCAAGAGCCTGCAGAATGCTGCTGGCACCAACGTAGCCGCACAGCCCTCGCGCCGTCAGGACATCGAGTTCATCTTCCTCGCCGCCACCCCGCAACAGGCGCAGCAGATCAAGCCGACCCTGAACTTCCAGTACGCTGGTGACGTTCCGGTTTACGCGACTTCGCACGTGTTCAGCGCCAGCGGTGACGTCAACCAGTACAACGACATGAACGGCGTGCGCTTCTGCGAAACGCCTTGGTTGCTGGATGCCAACGATCCGTTGCGCAAACAAGTGGCCGCGCAATGGCCGCAAGCCTCAGGCAGCCTCGGTCGTCTGTACGCGATGGGTGTTGATGCCTATCGTCTGGCGCCGCGCCTCGGTCAACTCAAGGCCTTGCCGGACAGCCGTATCGAAGGTCAATCGGGCAGCCTCGGCATGACCCAGACCCAGCGCGTGGTTCGCCAGTTGCCATGGGCGCAGTTCGTCAGCGGTCAGATTCAGCGCCTGCCGGACACCCCGCGCTGATGCCCGACGCGGCACACCTGCAAAGCGGCAAGGATGCCGAGCGCCTAGCGCTCGAGCATCTGCAACAGCACGGTCTGCGCCTGTTGGCGCAGAACTGGTTATGCAAACGCGGCGAGCTTGATCTGGTCATGCTTGATGGCGATACAGTAGTATTCGTCGAAGTCCGTTACCGAAAGAACACTCAATGGGGTGGCGCGCTCGACAGCATCGATGGGCGCAAGCGGCAGAAAGTGATTTTCGCCGCGCAGTTTTTTCTTCAGCGTGAGTCGCGCTGGGCCAATTCCCCCTGCCGTTTCGACGTGGTGGCCATCGACAGCCATCATGATCAACTGAACTGGTTGCAGAATGCGTTCGACAGTTGAGCGCCTGCGCCGACCCGGACATTGTCACCCAACAATTTTGCTCTTTGCTTTGCGGGCTGCACATTCACGTGCCGGACAGCCGCGCTAATTAAGGTCACACAGATGGACATGCAATCCCGAATTCGCCAGCTTTTTCAGGCCAGTATCGACACCAAGCAACAGGCGATGGACGTACTTGCACCGCACATCGAGCAAGCCAGCCAGGTGATGGTCAACGCGTTGCTCAACGAGGGCAAAATGCTTTCGTGCGGCAACGGCGGCTCGGCCGGCGATGCACAGCACTTTTCTTCGGAACTGCTCAACCGCTTCGAGCGCGAGCGCCCGAGCCTGCCGGCCATCGCACTGACCACCGATAGCTCGACGATCACCTCGATCGCCAACGACTACAGCTACAACGAAGTGTTCTCCAAGCAGATCCGCGCCCTCGGCCAGCCAGGCGACGTTTTGCTGGCGATTTCGACCAGCGGCAATTCGGCGAACATTATTCAAGCGATCCAGGCCGCACATGATCGCGAAATGATTGTCGTAGCATTGACCGGCCGCGATGGCGGAGGCATGGCATCACTGCTGCTGCCCGAGGACGTCGAGATTCGCGTACCGGCCAACGTCACCGCACGTATTCAGGAAGTCCACTTGCTGGCGATCCATTGCCTTTGTGATCTGATCGACAGCCAACTGTTCGGGAGTGAAGAATGACCCCTAATCGCCTAGGCCTACTGGCCCTGACCCTGTGCCTCGGCATCAGCGGCTGCACCTCGGTGGTCAACGCCAGCCGTGAAGCGCCGATTGAAGATGACCGTGGCACGCGCACCTTCGGCAGCAAGATCGATGACTCGCTGATCGAAACCAAAGTCGGCGTCAACATCGCCAAGGCCGATCCGGCACTGGACAACGATTCGCACGTTGTCGTCACCAGCTTCAACGGCGTGGTGCTGCTGGCCGGCCAAACCCCGCGCGCAGACCTCAAGGCCAAAGCCGAACAGGCAGCCGCCAGCGTGCAGCGCGTGAAGAAAGTACACAACGAACTGCAAGTCATCGCGCCTTCCGGGTTCGTCGCCCGCCAGAACGATTCGTGGCTGACCACCAAGATCAAAACCCAGATGCTCACCGACGCCAGCATCCCTGGCTCGCGAATCAAGGTCATCACCGAGAACGGCATCGTTTACCTGCTGGGCCTGCTGACCAAACAGGAAGCCGCTCAGGCGACCAACCTGGTGCAAGGCGTGAGCGGCGTACAGAAGATCGTGAAGCTGTTCGAATACATCGACTGATCACGTTTTCTGCGCAATAAAAAAGGCGACCCTCTCGGGTCGCCTTTTTTATTACTTCACCACTTTCAGACTTGGCCGGCCGCTAGGTCGCGGCGGCTCGCTGCCCGGTGGTGGAACATCGTCATCCGGCTCGATCTCTTCCTCGTCATCCATCGGCGATTCCAGATCAAACACCATGCCCTGACCATTCTCCCGGGCATAGATACCCAGAATAGCGGCTATAGGCACGTACAGGCTGTGCGGGACACCACCGAAGCGACCTTCGAAGGTCACCACGTCGTTGTCCATGTGCAAATGCCGTACAGCGCTTGGCGAGACGTTCAGGACAATCTGCCCGTCACTGGCGAAACCCTGCGGAACCTGCACCGCCGGGTATTCGGAATTGACCAGCATGTGCGGGGTGCAATCGTTATCCACAATCCACTCGTAGAGCGCGCGGACCAGATAGGGTCGACTGGAGTTCATAGCGGCTCCTTAAGCCTTAGCGCATGTCGCGTTCGACACCAGACAGACTCGCCTGGAATGCCTCACGCGCAAACGAGCGCTCCATGTAATCAAGCAACGGCTTGGCCGGCCGTGGCAGTTCAATACCCAGAATCGGCAAACGCCAGAGTATTGGCAATAGGCAGCAATCCACCAGACTTTGTTCCTCACTGAGGAAAAACGGCTTGTCGGCGAACAACGGCGACACGCCAGTCAGGCTTTCACGCAATTCCTTGCGCGCCACGACGCGCGCGGCTTCCTTGGTGCGTGAATCCAGAATCAGATCCACCAGACCACACCAGTCACGCTGAATACGATGAATCAGCAGACGACTGTTGGCCCGCGCCACCGGATACACCGGGAGCAATGGCGGATGCGGGTAACGCTCATCCAGATATTCCATCACCACGGTCGACTCCCACAACGCCAGGTCACGATCGACCAGCGTGGGCAGACTGCCGTAAGGGTTCACCTCAATCAGTTTAGGCGGCTGACGACCAGCCTCCACGTAAATGATCTCGGCGCTGACACCCTTCTCTGCAAGTACGATGCGCACTCGGTGGGAATAGTGGTCGGCGGGGTCGGAGTAACAGGCCAACCGATTGGTCACGCCCATGGCGATCCTCCTCGCTTGTTGAAATTATCGGAGCCGGAAAAACGCGCGCGCCCAGAGGGCGTCTCCCGCAACATCTGGCAGACCAGACGTTGCGTTTACAGAGACGCCCTTGGGCGCGCGCGATTAACAGCAATTGCTTGAAGCGTATCAGTGCACGTCTTTCCAGTATTCACGCTTGAGCAGGTAGGCGAACACAAAGAAGAACGCCAGGTACAACAAGACGTAAGTGCCGATGCGCTGATGTTGCAGCTTAACCGGGTTAGCCGAGTAAGCCAGGAAGGTTACCAGATTCTTGACCTTCTCATCGAACTGCTCTTCGTTAAGAGCACCGGACTTCGGCACGATGGTCAACTGATCGCACGCTTCATGAGTCAGCGGCGTACCGGTCAGCGGATCATATTGCTTCTTGCCGTCCTCGACGATCTGCACCTGCTTGCAGCCAACCACCTGACGACCTTGCAGGCCGACCAGCACGTTAGGCATGCCGACGTTCGGGAAGACCTTGTTGTTCACGCCCCACGGGCGCGCAGGATCTTCGTAGAACGACTTCAGGTAACCGTAGAGCCAATCCGTGCCACGCACGCGAGCCACTAGCGTCAGATCTGGCGGCGCGGCGCCGAACCAGGTCTTGGCATCGGCTGGCTGCATGCCGATGTTCATGTGGTCGCCAATCTTGGCACCGGTGAATACCAGTTTCTCCAGCATCAACTCGTGCGGAACGCCGAGGTCATCGGCTACACGCTCATAGCGCTGGAATTTGGCGCTGTGGCACCCCATGCAATAGTTTGCAAAGGTACGCGCGCCATCCTGCAGAGCAGCTTTATCGGAGACGTCGATGTCGACTTTTTCCAGTTCCGGTCCACCGTGTTCAGCGGCGAACGACAGCGCAGGCAAAGCAGCAAGAATCAGTGCAAAAAATAACTTTTTCATCAGCCAGTCACCCTTTCCGGAACCTTTTTGGTCTTCTCGAGCCTGGTGTAGAACGGCATCAGAATGAAGTAGGCGAAGTACAGGAAGGTGCAGACCTGCGACAGCAAAGTACGACCTGGCGTTGGCGCCAGAACACCCAACACCCCGAGAATCACGAACGATACGCAGAACACCAGCAGCCAGACTTTGCTCATCCAGCCTTTGTAGCGCATCGACTTGACCGGACTACGGTCGAGCCAAGGCAGGACGAACAGCACCGCAATTGCCGCACCCATGGCAATAACGCCCATGAGCTTGTCAGGGATCGCCCGCAGAATTGCGTAGTACGGCGTGAAGTACCAGACCGGCGCAATGTGCTCCGGTGTCTTGAACGGGTTGGCTGGCTCGAAGTTCGGTTTTTCGAGGAAGTAACCGCCCATTTCCGGGAAGAAGAACACGATGAAGCAGAAGATGAACAGGAACACTACAACGCCGACGATATCTTTCACCGTGTAGTACGGGTGGAAGGCAATGCCGTCCAGCGGGATACCGTTTTCGTCTTTGTGTTTCTTGATGTCGACGCCGTCCGGGTTGTTCGAGCCGACTTCGTGCAGCGCCAGAATGTGCAGCACCACCAGACCGAGAATCACGATCGGCAGCGCCACAACGTGCAAGGCGAAGAAGCGATTCAGGGTGATCCCGGAAATCAGGTAGTCACCACGAATCCACTGAGTCAGGTCGTTGCCGATCACCGGAATCGCGCCGAACAGCGAGATGATCACCTGCGCGCCCCAGTAGGACATCTGGCCCCACGGCAGCAGATAACCCATGAAAGCCTCGGCCATCAACGCCAGGTAGATCAGCATGCCGAACACCCAAACCAGCTCACGCGGCTTCTGGTATGAACCGTAGAGCAAGCCACGGAACATGTGCAGATAGACCACGATGAAGAACGCCGAAGCGCCAGTGGAGTGCAGCAGACGCAGGATCGAGCCGTACTCGACGTCGCGCATGATGTATTCGACAGAAGCAAATGCCTCTTCCGCCGAAGGGGTGTAGCTCATCGTCAGCCAGACACCGGTAACGATCTGGTTGACCAGAACCAGCAGCGCGAGCGAACCGAAGAAATAGAAGAAGTTGAAGTTTTTCGGAGCGTAATATTTGCTGAGATGGTCTTCCCACATTTTGGTCGCAGGGAAGCGCGCATCAACCCAATCCATGAACTTGCTCATCACGCTTTCTCCGTATCGACGCCAATGACAATGATGTCGTCGGTCTCATAGGAATGCGGGGGTACTGGCAGGTTCAAAGGCGCAGGTTGCGACTTGTAGACGCGGCCAGCCAGATCGTAGTGGGAACCGTGGCAAGGGCAGAAATAGCCGCCGACCCAGTCCTTGCCCAGATCCGCGGGTGCCACTTCGGGACGGAAGGTTGGTGAGCAACCCAAGTGGGTGCAGATACCGATCAGCAGGAGGATCTCCGGCTTGATCGAACGCACTTCCGGATCGACATAAGTAGGTTGCGCGGAGTTTTTGGAGGTCGGATCGGAGAGCTGGCCCTCGATCTTTTTCAGATTCCCCAGGATTTCCTCGGTACGGCGGACAATGAACACCGGCTGGCCACGCCATTCAGCAATCATCTGCTGTCCTGGCTCGACTTTGCTGACATTCACTTTCACCGGTGCACCGGCGGCTTTCGCCTTGGCACTGGGAAACCATGACCCCACGAACGGGACCGCAGCCCCCACCGCTCCTGCAGCACCCACCACGGATGTGGCTGCTACCAAG
Source organism: Pseudomonas sp. TWP3-1 (assembly GCF_049896625.1). Classification (NCBI taxonomy): domain Bacteria; kingdom Pseudomonadati; phylum Pseudomonadota; class Gammaproteobacteria; order Pseudomonadales; family Pseudomonadaceae; genus Pseudomonas; species Pseudomonas sp. TWP3-1. The sequence continues at coordinate 92,828 of NZ_JAFCUQ010000015.1, read as the reverse complement.
AAGCGACGCCGGCCTGCATTCACGCCGTCATTGCTCATTCAGTCCTCTCCCATCAGCTTTGTGGCCTGTTAAATCAGGCATCTACTAAATATGAATCTATGTACTTATAAAAATTTTGCCGAATGGTAATGAAAAGCCCCAATTCTGACAAGGGAATTACCCGGAGGCTTGGGCCTCAGGCCTTGCAGTATAGGGGGTCTACGAATGAGGCAAGTTGTCACAGCGCAATTGTTTGATAAATCGCAGGCATAAAAAAACGCCCGGATCCGTGAGGATGCCGGGCGTTCTTTTTGAACGCGGAAGCGAATTAACGCTTCGAGTACTGCGGACGCTTACGCGCTTTACGCAGACCAACTTTCTTACGTTCAACTTCACGGGCGTCGCGAGTAACGAAGCCAGCTTTGCGCAGAGCGCCACGCAGGGTTTCGTCGTAGTCCATCAGTGCGCGAGTGATACCGTGGCGGATTGCGCCAGCTTGACCACTTACACCACCACCGAGCACGGTGACGTAGATGTCGAACTTCTCGACAGTCTCAGTCAGTTCCAGCGGCTGACGAACTACCATGCGGGCAGTTTCGCGGCCGAAGAAGTTTTCCAGGGTGCGGTTGTTGATGGAAATGTTACCAGTACCCGGACGCAGGAAAACGCGTGCGGTTGCGGTCTTGCGACGGCCAGTGCCGTAATTTTGAGTCGCCGACATAATGTACTATTCCGTTAAAACTTCAGTTCTTGGGGCTGCTGAGCAGTATGTGGGTGTACAGCGCCCGCATAGACTTTCAGCTTACGGTACATGTCGCGACCCAGTGGGTTTTTAGGCAGCATGCCTTTAACCGCGGTCTCGATCACGCGCTCAGGGGCCTTGGCGATCAGTTTTTCGAAGTTGATCGACTTGATACCGCCCGGGAAACCGGAGTGGGAGTAGTAGATTTTGTCAGTGGTTTTAGCACCGGTAACACGAATCTGCTCAGCATTGATTACGACGATGTAGTCGCCGGTGTCAACGTGAGGAGTGTACTCGACCTTGTGCTTGCCACGCAGACGGCTGGCGATTTCAGTGGCCAGACGACCCAGGGTCTGACCAGCAGCGTCGACGACAAACCAGTCGCGCTGTACTGTTTCCGGTTTAGCAGTAAAAGTTTTCATTCTTTATAGCCTCAGGGGCCGCCCTGTAAATTAGACGGCGGATCTTACTGAATAGTGCGTACTTTGACAAGTCAAAGGCAGCCGGATACAGACGCTTTCGGGGGCTCGGGTCGGCGCGTCCGTTCAACGGCAAGATTCTTCGGCGGCGGCGCATCACTTCCACTGCAGAAAGAGGTCGGCAATTATGCAGATTGCGAAAAATATTTCAACCTGCTTTTATGATTGTTTTGCCCAAGGAGCACCCGATGGACTATCGCCAGCTAGGCCGTACCGACCTGAACGTGAGTGCAATCTGCCTCGGCACCATGACCTGGGGCGAGCAAAACACTGAAGCTGAAGCCTTCGCCCAGATCGAACGAGCCAAGGAAGCCGGGATCAATTTCATCGACACCGCCGAGATGTACCCGGTGCCGCCGAAAGCCGAAACCTATGCCACCACCGAGCGCTACATCGGCAATTACTTCAAGAGTCGCGGCGACCGCGCGGACTGGATTCTGGCGAGCAAGATCGCCGGCCCGGGCAACACCATCGACTACATCCGCGACAAGAATTTGCGCCACAACCGCCAGCACATCACCCAGGCAGTGGACGCCAGCCTCGCGCGCCTGCAGACCGACTACATCGACCTGTATCAGCTGCATTGGCCGGAACGCAGCACCAACTTCTTCGGCCAGCTCGGCTATAAGCACCAGACCGAAGCCAACCTGACGCCGCTCGAAGACACCCTCGAAGCACTCGACGAGCAAGTGCGCGCCGGCAAGATTCGCCATATCGGCCTGTCGAACGAAACACCGTGGGGCACCATGCGGTTTCTTGCGTTGGCCGAAGCCCGTGGCTGGCCGCGCGCGGTGTCGATCCAGAACCCGTACAACCTGCTCAACCGCAGTTTCGAGATAGGTCTGGCGGAAATCGCCATCCGTGAACAGTGCGGTCTGCTCGCCTATTCGCCACTGGCGTTCGGGTTCCTGTCGGGCAAGTACGAGGGTGGCGCACGCCCACCGAAGGGCCGCCTGAGTCTCTACAGCCGCTTCAGCCGCTACTTCAATGCGCAATCGGAGGCGGCGTGCAGCCGTTATGTGGCATTGGCACGCGAACACGATCTGGATCCGGCGCAGATGGCCTTGGCCTTTGTAAATCAGCAGCCGTTCGTCACCAGCAACATCATTGGTGCGACGACGCTGGAACAACTGGATAGCAACATCGCCAGCTATGAGCTGAAACTTTCCGACGAAGTGCTGGCGGGGATTGAGGCGATTCACAAGGATCATCCGAATCCGGCCCCTTGATTGATCGTCAAAACCAATCGCGGGCAAGCCACGCTCCCACAGGTTCAGCGATACCTGTGGGAGCGTGGCTTGCCCGCGATGCCGCCACTTCAGTCACTGCAAGTCACAACGACCTGGCAATAATTTCCTTCATGATTTCATTGGTGCCGGCATAGATCCGCTGCACTCGCGCATCCGCCCACGCCCGGGCCACCGGGTATTCCCACATGAATCCGTAACCGCCATGCAACTGCACGCATTCGTCGAGCACCTTGCATTGCAGGTCGGTGCCCCAGTATTTGGCCATCGCCGCCGTCGGTACGTCGAGTTTGCCTTGCAGATGCAATTCCAGGCAGCGGTCGACGAATACCCGGCCGATCTGAATCTCGGTAGCCATTTCCGCCAGTTTGAAACGAGTGTTCTGGAAGTCGGCAATCGCCTTGCCGAACGCCTTGCGATCACGCGTGTAATCCAGCGTCCACTGCAACGCGGCTTCCGCCGAAGCCAGCCCCCCGATCGCCACTGTAAGACGCTCCTGAGGCAATTCCTGCATCAGATAAGCGAACCCTGCCCCGGCCTGACCCAGCAGGTTTTCTTTCGGCACGCGCACGTCCTGGAAGAACAATTCCGACGTGTCCTGGGCCTTCATTCCGACCTTCTCCAGGCGCTTGCCCTTGTCGAAGCCCGGCGTATTCGCCTCGACCAGAAACAGGCTGGTGCCCTTGGCCCCGGCCTTCGGATCGGTCTTGGCCACGACGATTACCAGATCCGCCAGAAAACCATTGGTGATGAAGGTCTTCGAGCCGTTGATCACGTACTCGTCACCGTCCAGCACCGCCGTAGTCTTCACGCCCTGCAGGTCCGAACCGGCGCCCGGCTCGGTCATGGCAATGGCGGTGACCATCTCGCCAGAGACCAGTTTCGGCAGGTATTTATGCTTCAGCGCTTCACTGCCGTAATGCAGGATGTATGGCGCGACGATGTCCGAGTGCAGCGAGAAACCGATACCGGTCAGACCCAGTCGCCCGACCTCTTCGATCACCACGGTGCTGTAGAGAAAATCCGCCCCCAGCCCGCCGTATTCTTCCGGCAGGTGCGAGCAAAGCATCCCCGCCTCCCCCGCCTTGTTCCACAGTTGGCGGTCGATGTAGCCCTGTTTTTCCCACTGTGCATGAAACGGCACGGCCTCTTTTTCGAGGAATGTTCGTACGCTGTCGCGGAACAATTCGTGCTCGGAGCTGAACAGGGTTCTGGGAATCATGCGTCACCTTTAGTTCTTGTTGGAGGGATCAGACCTTCAGAGACTATGCCTCGCATCCGATACAGGACACTGGACACATCCGACAAAAAATAAGACGATCCAGCCGTCTGATGACCACTTTCCCTTATAAAAACAAAACAAAAGTTGAATTATGTCTAAGCAAGTCTCCACGCCCTTGCGGCGCGTCAGCATCCTGGCGATCGACCGGGTTTTCGCTTCCACCCTCATGCAAGCCAAGGACTTCTTCCATCTGGCCAGCCTGCGCTACGGCAAACAACTGGGCCTGGGCCTGAATCCGGCGTTCGAAACGCGCCTGGTCAGTCCCGATGGCAAACCGGTGAACAGCTTCAGTAACGTGGTCATGCCGGTGGACGGCGGTCTGGAAAATGCCGATATCATCATCCTCCCGGCGTTCTGGGACGATTTCGACACGCTGTGCCAGCGCTACCCACAGATCCTGCCGTGGCTGCGCGAGCAACACGCGCGCGGTGCAGTGCTTTGCGCCGAGGCCACCGGGGTGTTCTGGCTGGCCGAGGCCGGGTTGCTCAACGGCAAGGAAGCAACCACCTACTGGCGCTTCTTCACCGCCTTCGCCGAGCGGTTCCCGCAGGTTTATCTCAATCAGGACAAGCACCTGACCGATGCCGACAACCTGTATTGCGCCGGCGGCACCACCTCGTCCTGCGATCTTTATATCTATCTGATCGAGCGCTTCTGCGGCGCTAACATCGCGCAAGCCGTGGCCCGCGACATCCTCTACGAGGTGCAGCGCAACTACGCGCCGGGGCGCATTGGTTTCGGCGGGCAGAAGCTGCATCAGGACGTGATCATCCTGCAGATTCAGCATTGGCTCGAAGAGCATTTCGCCGACAAATTCCGCTTCGAAGACGTCGCCCGCGAGCACGGCATGAGCATCCGCAACTTCATGCGCCGCTTCCAGACCGCGACGGGCGACAAGCCGCTGCACTACCTGCAACGGCTGCGCATCGAGACCGCCAAGGGCCTGCTGTCCGGCAGCCGCAAGAGCATCAAGACCATCAGTTACGAAGTCGGTTACGACGACGCGAGTTTCTTTGCACGGCTGTTCCGTCAGCACACTGAACTGTCGCCGAATCAGTATCGGCAGCAGTTTCAGCAAGCAGCCTAATCCCAAGCAACACACCAGCCCCTGTGGGAGCTGGCTTGCCAGCGATAGCGATGTTTCAGAGAAATGCATTCTGTCTGACACGACGCCATCGCGGGCAAGCCCGCTCCCACAGGGTTCGAGGTGAATTCGAAAATAAAAAAGGGCCTGCAATTGCAGGCCCTTTTTGTTTTCCGATGTGCTTAAGGCTTGTGCGCCCGCGACAGGAATTCGTGCGATTGCATCTCGAGCAGTCGACTAAGCGTGCGCTGGAACTCGAAGTTCAAACGCCCGCCGGTGTACAGATCCTTCAGCTCGACTTCAGCAGAAATGATCAGTTTGACGTTGCGGTCGTAGAACTCGTCGACCATGTTGATGAAGCGTCGCGCGATGTCGTCGGTGGTGACGCTCATCTGCTCGACGCCGCTGAGCAACACGGCGTGGAAGATCTTGCCCAGTTCGATGTAATCGTTCTGGCTGCGCGGGCCGTCGCACAGTTCGCGGAAGTCGAACCAGGCCACGTCATCACAAGTACGCAATGCACGGATTTCGCGGTTTTCGATCATCAGCACATCGTTCTCGACCGCTGCCGTGCATTCCGGTGTCAGCGCACGGAAGCTCTTGCGCAGACTTTCGTGCGCAGCTTCGTCGAGCGGGAAGTGGAACAGCTCCGCTTGCTCGAGGTGACGCAGACGGTAATCGACGCCGCTGTCGACATTGACGATCTCGGTGTTCTGCTTGATCAGCGCGATGGCCGGCAGGAAGCGCGCACGTTGCAGGCCGTCCTTGTACAAGCCGTCCGGCACGATGTTCGAGGTCGCGACCAGGGTCACGCCGTTCTTGAACAACTCTTCCATCAGCGTGCCGAGGATCATCGCGTCGGTGATGTCGGAGACGAAGAATTCATCGAAGCAGATCACCCGCGACTCGTCGGAGAAGCGCTTGGCGATGATGGTCAGCGGGTTCTTTTCGCCGCCGAGGGTCTTCATCTCTTCGTGCACGCGCTTCATGAAGCGGTGGAAGTGCGTGCGGGTCTTCTCCTTGAACGGCAGCGCTTCGAAGAAGGTGTCGACCAGGTAAGTCTTGCCACGGCCAACGCCGCCCCAGAAGTACAGACCCTTGACCGGCGCCTGGTTCTTTTTGCCAAACAGCTTGCCCAGCAAGCCCGGCTTGTTCTGGTCGGCCGCGACCAGATCGTCGTACAGGCGCTGCAAATGACGCACGGCAGTTTCCTGCGCCGCGTCATGGAAGAAGTCCGGGCGTTTCAGATCAGCTTGATATCGTTCTAGGGGCGTCATAATTCGTTAGCAAGGCAACAAAAACGGGCCGTCACTGTAGCGACGGCCCGTGGGAATGGCAATCGGCCCTTGGTCGGGCCGCGCCGCTGATTATTCCTGAACCGGTGTCAGAGCGATCCGCAAGGCCTCGACGGCCGCATCCCGCGCAGCAGCGTCGACGAACGTCGGGCTGTCGCCGACACACGCGCCTTCGAGCCAGACGCTGAAGCTCAGGTCTTCGCTGCGCACATCCAGCGCTTGGCCGGATTGCAGTTGCTTGGTCACCTGGCCGGCAGTCTTGCCGTCAGCGAAGTTGCGCGACAACAGCAATTGCTCGCCATCCGCCGCCAGCAGACGGAAACGGAAGCTGCCGTCGTCCTCACGGAAACTGACGAAGCGTGCGGCTTTCGCGGCTTTCTTCTTGGTGGTCGCGGCGACCTGCACCTGATTGACGAACGAACGCAGACCAACCGCTTCGCGCAGTTCGTTGAGGAACGGCGTTGCCACCGCACGGGCCTTCTTGGCGCCGATCTGCAGCATGTCCTCCAGATCTGCCGGGCGCTCGATCAGTTGGTGGTAACGCTCGCGCGCCTCACCCAGATCGTTGTCGAGCAGCTGGAACAATCGACTCTTGGCCTCGCCCCAACCCAGACCACCGAGCAATTCGCTGCGGAATTCGTCGGCCTGCGCTGGCGTAGCGAATGCCTGGAACAGCGTGAACAAGTGCGAGTTGTCCGGGTCCTTGGCTTCGCCCGGCGCGCGCGAGTCGGTGACGATCCGCGAGATCGCGTCCTTCATCTCTTTGGCGCTGGAGAACAACGGGATGGTGTTGTCGTAGCTCTTGGACATCTTGCGCCCGTCCAGACCCGGCAGCGTGGCGACGCTTTCCTCGATCAGCGCTTCAGGCATGGTGAAGAATTCTTTGCCTTGGCCGAACAGGTGGTTGAAACGTTGACCAATGTCACGGGCCATTTCCACGTGCTGAATCTGATCGCGACCGACCGGCACCTTGTGCGCGTTGAACATCAGAATGTCCGCCGCCATCAGCACCGGGTAGCTGTAGAGGCCCATGGTGATGCCGGCATCCGGGTCTTCACCGGTCTCGACGTTTTTGTCCACCGAAGCCTTGTAAGCGTGGGCGCGGTTGAGCAGGCCTTTGGCGGCAACACAGGTCAGCAGCCAGGTCAGCTCGGGGATTTCCGGGATGTCCGACTGGCGATAGAAGGTCACACGATCGACGTCGAGACCACCGGCCAGCCAGGTCGCGGCGATTTCCAGACGCGAGCGCTGAATGCGCAGCGGGTCATCGCATTTGATCAGGGCGTGATAGTCGGCCAGGAAATAGAACGAGTCGGCGTTGCTGTCGCGGCTGGCGAGGATCGCCGGGCGGATGGCGCCGGCGTAGTTGCCCAAGTGCGGCGTGCCGGTGGTGGTGATGCCGGTGAGGATGCGGGTACGGTTCGTCATGGGTAATCGCTTGTCAGACTGCAATCAATTCGAGAGACGCGGCAGGATCAGATCCTTGAGATCAGTCAACTTGCCATGAAAAAAGTGTCCGCATTCTGCCACTTTCAGCAGCTCATGGGGGCGCTGGAGTTGCTCGGACCAGTCGTAGACCAGTTGCGGATCGATCACTTCGTCGGTTTCCGGCTGGATCACGGTCAACTCGCCGATCTGTGGCAGTTGATCCTGATCGCCCAGACGCATGACCGCTGGCGCAACCATGAACAGATGCTGGATCTGCTCGCCCTGAGCTTCAAGACGGCCGCCGAGACTTGCTGCAACAAATCCGCCGAAGGAGAATCCGAACAGCGTCAGCGGCAGATACGGGTGTTTTTCCCGCAGCCACACAGCTGCAGCTTGAGCGTCGTCGACTTCACCGGTGCCCATATCGTGGGAGCCTGCGCTGGCGCCGACGCCACGGTAATTGAAGCGCAGGGTGATCAGGCCGGCGTCGCGCGCGGTGCGCTGCAGGGTCGAGACGACTTTATTAAGCATGGTGCCGCCCTGCACCGGGTTCGGGTGGCAGATCAGCGCAATGCCGCGCGGCTGCTCGTTGTCCAGATACAAAGCTTCCAGTTGGCCGACTGGGCCATCAATCACTACAGGGGTTTCACGCATCAGCAAGGAAGGAACTCCGTGACCTCGAATCGGGTCGACTCGTCTAGCAAATTGTCTGTGCCAATCTATTGCGAGTGAATCGCGGTATACAGCGCAGGTTCGAGCCGTTAACGTAAAGCAAAGCCGTTTATAGAGGAAGGACTCGTGGAACACTCGCTCTTAGTTTGGTTGTTACCGACTCTTGCCCTGGTTGTGGGTGTCGCCATTGGTTTCCTGATCGCACGCGTTGCGCCGAACGCCGCGCCCAGCCGCACACAGCGGCAACTGGACGATATTCAGGAACGTTTCGACAATTATCAGAATGAGGTGGTGACCCACTTCAACAGCACCGCGACACTGGTCAAGAAACTGACCCAGAGCTATCAGGAAGTGCAGGACCATCTCGCCGAGGGCGCCAATCGTCTGGCCCTCGACGAGCAGACCCGCCAGCGCCTGCTCGCTTCGCTGCACTCCGATGCCGTACAGGCACCGCGTGAACGCCTGACGCCCCCCCGCGATCAGGAGCCGCCACGCGATTACGCGCCAAAGACGCCGAACGCGCCGGGCATGCTCGATGAGCATTACGGCCTGAAGAAGTAATCCAGCGCCAACAAAAAGCCCCCGGACAATCACTTGTCCGGGGGCTTTTTTGTATCTGATGATTTGTATCACCAGTGATGGCGTCATCGCTGGCAAGCCAGCTCCCACAGGTATCAGTGGTGTACACAAAATCAGTGTTCCACAAATCACCCTCTGGGAGCTGGCTTGCCAGCAATGAGGCCATACCAAGCCACACAAAAAAATGCCCGATCACAGGACCGGGCATCTCTTCATTCAGGCAATCGCTTACGGATACTGCTGAACCGTGCCCGGCTGTTGCTGCTGGCCACCGTACTGCTGGCCCGGGATCGCTTTCAGATTGACCTCAACGCGGCGGTTCTGCGCGCGGCCATTGACGTCGCCGTTGCTGGCGATCGGATTATCCGGGCCGGCGCCACGGGCGCTCAGGTTGGCACCGCTGACACCTTGCGAAGTCAGGTAAGTGGCCACGCTCTGCGCACGACGCTGGGACAGGTCCATGTTGTGCTGACGGCTGCCGGTGCTGTCGGTGTAGCCGACGATCTCGATCTGGTTCTGGCTGAATTCCTTCAGCGAACCGGCGAGGTTGTTCAGCGGCTGGTAGAAGCTCGAAGCGATGTTCGCCGAATCGGTGGCGAAGGTGATGTTACCCGGCATGATCAGTTTGATCTGATCGCCCTGGCGCTGCACTTCAACCCCGGTGTTGGCCATGCTGGCGCGCAGTTTCTTTTCTTGCTGGTCAGCGTAATAACCGTAACCGGCCGCCGAAGCACCTACGACCGCAGCGCCGATCAAGGCGCCCTTGCCACGATTGTCGTGACCGATAGCGGCGCCGGCGAGCGCACCGGCCAGAGCACCGAGGCCACCGTACTTGGCAGTTTTGCTCATGCCTTGCGAGCCGCCGTCAGCCTGGCCCTGATTGTCATATGGGTTAGGCGAGGCGCAGCCGGACAGTACGGCCACGGCAGTAGCGACAATAATCAAACGACGCGTGGTGAACATGGAGAGCTCCTACATTGCATTCTTGGGTGCAACGGCCATTGGCAAAGACCTGTGCGGGCGTTGGATCATTCCCGCGCGTAATAATTCCGCCGCACGCGCATGACAAAATATTCAGGCTCGTACAAACGGGTTCTCGCGCATCTCATCGCCCAGACGCGTATCCGGACCGTGCCCGGTAACCACTGTCGCGTCTTCGTCCAGCGTATACAGCCGTTGCTTGATCGAGCGCACGATGGTCGCCTGATCGCCACCCCACAAATCCGTGCGCCCTACTCCGCGCCGGAACAGCGTGTCACCGGCAATCAACAGCTTAGCTTCGGAAAACCAAAAGCTCATGGAACCTGGTGTATGACCGGGCGTGTGCAGCGCAACGCCGCAACCACAGGCCAGCTCTTCATCATCGGACAGCCAGCGATCCGGTGGCGGCACCGGCACGTAGGGCACGCCGAACATCTGGCATTGCATCTCGAGGTTGTCCCACAGGAATTGATCTTCCTTGTGCAGATGCAGGGTCGCGCCAGTTTTTTCTTTCATCTGCCCGGAGGCGAGGAAATGATCGAGATGCGCGTGGGTGTGGATGATGCTGACGACTTTCAGGCCCAGCGCATCGAGGCGGGCCATGATCAGGTCGGGATTGCCGCCCGGATCGACGACGATGGCTTTCTTCGTGACGGGGTCGCCGATGATGGTGCAGTTGCACTGCAAAGGGCCGACGGGGAAGGTTTCGCGGATGAGCGCGGGAATGGGAGCAGTCATGATTGATCCTGGAAGATCGGTTTGGTGATGGCTTCAGGATTGTACTGCACACGCCGATATAGAACGCCAGGTCAGTTAATTGACGCCATTAATCAGAAAATAGTGGCCTAATGATGTCAAACATATAAGTTCTGGTGCAAAATCATACTTTTGTAGCGGTCGCATCAGGAAAGGCCGCAGCGCACTCAGGAAAAATCAGCATGCCGACGCCAAGTACCTATTCACCCAGCCTTCCATCCTCAATGACAGGTGTTGCCATTGTCGACAGCCTGCTTTCCGGCACCTATTGGCTGGGATCTGACTGGAATCCGCTGGGGCCGACCAACCTCAGCTATAGCTTCATGGCGCCGGTCACTTCGTATTTCGTAACCAAGTACAGCCCCGACAATGAGTACAACGCACTCTATGAGCTGACTGCCGGGCAAAAGCTCGCGGTGACCAGTGCACTGAGCGCCTGGAGTGCTGTCGCCAACCTCAATTTCACGCTGACCAGCGACACCATGGCCAATGTGGGGGATATGCGTTTTGGCGCCTATCGATTGATGGACAACCAAACGGCTGCCTGGGCCTACTTCCCCGCCAATAATCCCTCTGGCGGTGATGTGTGGATTGGTCCGCAAACCAATGACCCGAGCCCGGCCAAGGGCACCTATGACTACATGACATTCGTGCATGAAATCGGTCATGCCTTGGGTCTCAAGCACCCCTTCGACACCAGTTCGACCAACAAGACCCTGTTGACTCCGACGCTGGACGATGTCCACTACACCGTGATGAGTTACAACAGCAATTATTCCTATCAGCCGACTACCCCGATGGTACTCGACATCCTTGCGATTCAGAGTCTGTATGGCGCCAATACGCTGTGGCAGGCAGGTGACACCGTTTACAAATGGGCCACCGACCAGTCGATCTTCGAGACTATCTGGGATGCGGGCGGCAACGACACCATTGACGGCAGCAATCAGCTTGCCGCCGTCGGCATCAATTTGAATGAAGGTGCTTACAGTCAGATCGGCAAGACGTTCGTCGACCTCACTAATCAGACTGCCATCAATGACGGGCTGGCGATCGCATACGGCGCCAAGATTGAAAATGCCACCGGCTCTGCCTTCAATGACACGCTGGTCGGCAACGCGCTGAATAACACCCTCAATGGCATGGCCGGTGCCGACACCATGATCGGTGGCGACGGTGTCGACACTTACTACGTCGACAACGTCGGCGACGTAGTGATCGAAACCGATGCCTCGCTGACTGCACTCGACCGAGTGTTCTCGTCCATCGATTACACCCTCGGCGCCAACGTCGAGAACCTGATTCTCACCGGTTCCGCCAACCTCAACGGCACTGGCAGCGCGGTGAATAACCGGATGACCGGTAACGATGGCGCCAACATCCTGGATGGCGGCCTCGGCGCGGACACCCTGATCGGTGGCTTGGGCAACGACACCTATGTCGTTGACAACCTTGGCGACACCACCACCGAAACCAGCACCTTGGCGAGCGAAATCGACACCGTACGCTCCTCGGTGGACTGGACGCTGGGCGCCAACCTGGAAAATCTGGTATTGACCGCCAGCGCAATCAACGGCACCGGCAACGCCTTGGCCAACACCCTGACCGGCAACGCGGCGGCCAATACCCTGGATGGCGGTCTGGGTGCCGACACCATGATCGGTGGCGACGGCGTCGACACCTACTACGTCGACAACGTCGGTGACGTGGTGATCGAAACCGACGCCTCGCTGACTGCGCTCGACCGGGTGTTCTCGTCCATCGATTACACCCTCGGCGCCAACGTCGAGAACCTGATTCTCACCGGTAGCGCCAACCTCAATGGCACCGGCAGCGCCGTCAACAATCGGATGACCGGTAACAGCGGCGCCAACACTCTGGACGGCGGCCTTGGTGCCGACACCATGATCGGTGGCGACGGTGTCGACACTTACTACGTCGACAACGTCGGCGACGTAGTGATCGAAACCGATGCCTCGCTGACTGCACTCGACCGAGTGTTCTCGTCCATCGACTACACCCTCGGCGCCAACGTCGAGAACCTGATTCTCACCGGTTCCGCCAACCTCAACGGCACTGGCAGCGCGGTGAATAACCGGATGACCGGTAACGACGGCGCCAACATCCTGGATGGCGGCCTCGGCACGGACACCCTGATCGGTGGCCTGGGCAACGACACCTACATCGTCGACAACATTGGCGATACCACCACCGAAACCAGCACCTTGGCGAGCGAAATCGACACCGTACGCTCCTCGGTGGACTGGACGCTGGGCGCCAATCTGGAAAATCTGGTATTGACCGGCAGCGCAATCAACGGCACCGGCAACGCCTTGGCCAACACCCTGACCGGCAACGCGGCGGCCAACACCCTGGATGGCGGTCTGGGTGCCGACACCATGATCGGTGGCGACGGCGTCGACACCTACTACGTCGACAACGTCGGCGACGTGGTGATCGAAACCGACGCCTCGCTGACTGCGCTCGACCGGGTGTTCTCGTCCATCGATTACACCCTCGGCGCCAACGTCGAGAACCTGATCCTCACCGGTACCGCCAACCTCAACGGCACTGGCAGCGCGGTGAGTAACCGGATGACCGGTAACGATGGAGCCAACATACTTGATGGCGGCCTTGGTGCGGACACCCTGATCGGCGGCTTGGGCAACGACACCTATGTCGTTGACAACCTTGGCGACACCATCACCGAAGCCAGCACGCTGGCGAGCGAGATTGACACAGTACGTTCATCCGTAAACTGGACGTTGGGCGCCAATCTGGAAAACCTGTTTCTCACCGGCAGCGACAACCTGGATGCCGTTGGCAACACCCTGAACAACACGCTGGTCGGCAACAGCGGCAACAATGTCCTGAACGGTGGTGCCGGCGACGACACCATGGACGGCGGACTCGGTACCGACACCATGATCGGTGGCGACGGTGTCGACACTTACTACGTCGACAACGTCGGCGACGTCGTGATCGAAACCGATGCCTCGCTGACTGCACTCGACCGAGTGTTCTCGTCCATCGACTACACCCTTGTCGCCAACGTCGAGAACTTGATCCTCACCGGTTCCGCCAACCTCAACGGCACTGGCAGCGCGGTGAATAACCGGATGACCGGTAACGACGGCGCCAACATCCTGGATGGCGGCCTCGGCGCGGACACCCTGATCGGTGGCTTGGGCAACGACACCTATGTCGTTGACAACCTTGGCGACACCACCACCGAAACCAGCACCTTGGCGAGCGAAATCGACACCGTACGCTCCTCGGTGGACTGGACGCTGGGCGCCAACCTGGAAAATCTGGTATTGACCGGCAGCGCAATCAACGGCAACGGCAACGCCTTGGCCAACACCCTGACCGGCAACGCGGCGGCCAACACCCTGGATGGCGGTCTGGGTGCCGACACCATGATCGGTGGCGACGGCGTCGACACCTACTACGTCGACAACGTCGGTGACGTGGTGATCGAAACCGACGCCTCGCTGACTGCGCTCGACCGGGTGTTCTCGTCCATCGATTACACCCTCGGCGCCAACGTCGAGAACCTGATTCTCACCGGTAGCGCCAACCTCAATGGCACCGGCAGCGCCGTCAACAATCGGATGACCGGTAACAGTGGCGCCAACACTCTGGACGGCGGCCTTGGTGCCGACACCATGATCGGTGGCGACGGTGTCGACACTTACTACGTCGACAACGTCGGTGATGTGGTGATCGAAACCGATGCCTCGCTGACCGCACTCGACCGGGTGTTCTCGTCCATCGACTACACCCTCGGCGCCAACGTCGAGAACCTGATTCTCACCGGTTCCGCCAACCTCAACGGCACTGGCAGCGCGGTGAATAACCGTATGACCGGTAACGACGGCGCCAACATCCTGGATGGCGGCCTCGGCACGGACACCCTGATCGGTGGCCTGGGCAACGACACCTACATCGTCGACAACCTTGGCGATACCACCACCGAAACCAGCACCTTGGCGAGCGAAATCGACACCGTACGCTCCTCGGTGGACTGGACGCTGGGCGCCAATCTGGAAAATCTGGTATTGACCGCCAGCGCAATCAACGGCACCGGCAACGCCTTGGCCAACACCCTGACCGGCAACGCGGCGGCCAATACCCTGGATGGCGGTCTGGGTGCCGACACCATGATCGGTGGCGACGGCGTCGACACCTACTACGTCGACAACGTCGGTGACGTGGTGATCGAAACCGACGCCTCGCTGACTGCGCTCGACCGGGTGTTCTCGTCCATCGATTACACCCTCGGCGCCAACGTCGAGAACCTGATTCTCACCGGTAGCGCCAACCTCAACGGCACTGGCAGCGCGGTGAGTAACCGGATGACCGGTAACAGTGGCAACAATATTCTTGATGGTGGCCTTGGCATCGACACCATGATCGGTGGTGCCGGTGATGACATCTACGTTGTGGATAACTATCAGGATGTGGTGACCGAACAGCTCGGTGAAGGCCATGACCTGGTCCGAACCAGCGTCAGTTACACGCTCTCGGCCAATGTCGAGGACCTGACGATGCTCGGCACCGACTATGGAACCTTGACCGGCAATGCCTTGGACAACGTGATCAGGGGCAACTCCGGCACCAACTACATTGATGGCGGGCTAGGTGCCGATACCATGATCGGCGGCGATAGCTCCGACATTTACTACGTCGAAAACGTTGGCGATGTGGTCATCGAACTCGCCAACGAAGGCGTGGACACCGTCAATATCAGCATCGACTACACACTGACGGACAACGTCGAAGACGGCCAGATGATGGGCAATGCCAACCTGAATCTGACCGGTAACGACCTGAATAACAACTTGCACGGCAATAACGGAAACAACATCCTGTCGGGTGGACTCGGCGCCGATATCATGATCGGTGAGGGCGGCGACGATATCTTCATCGTGGATAACGTTAATGACTCCGTGTTTGAATCGCCTTTCGATGGTGGCCACGATCTCATCCGGACCACGGTGGATTACAGGCTCGCGGAGAACGTCGAAGACGGTACGATGCTCGGTAATGCCGACCTGACGCTGTGGGGCAATAACCTCGATAACGTCCTGACGGGGAACTCCGGCAATAACATTCTCTGGGGCTATGACGGTACCGACAAACTATACGGCGGTGAAGGTAACGACACACTGTACGGCGGGTTGGGCAATACCACGCTGAACGGTGGTACAGGCGCCGACGCCTTTGCCTTCAGCAATCTGTTCGTGGCCAATGCTGCAATGGGTGGAGCACCCTCCCATAACGTCATTGCCGATTTCAACGCACTGGAAGGGGACAAGATCGATTTCTCCGGTTTCGACATTGATCCCATGGCCCTGGGCATCCAACACATGACGTTCATTGGCGCAAATGCGTTCACCGGAACCGGGCAACTGCGCTTCGCGGATCATGTGCTGTCGGGCAACTTGAGCGAAAGCTTAGGGGGTTACTTCGAAGTGCAACTGGTAGGTGTCAGCGCTCTCAGCACTAACGACGTATTGGTTTGAACCTTCGCTCTTCAAGCGCGATTGGAATAGGCAAATGAAAAACACCCCGTCACTGCGGGGTGTTTTTTTGTTAGCGCTTTTTCATCCTAGGCTAACAACCCCAACTCTTTGGCCCGTGCCACTGCCTGCGTCCGCCGCTCGACCGCCAGTTTGCTGTTGATATGGCTGGCGTGGGTTTTCACGGTGTGCAGTGAGATGAACAGCTGGGTGCTGATCTCCTGATTCGAGCAACCTTTGGCGATCAGACGCAGAACCGCCAGTTCACGGCTGCTGAGCTGCTCAGCGGCACCTGACTCCACGACTGGAGGGACCGGTGCATGCGGAAAATGCTCGAGCAACTGTTTCCCAGCCAACGTCGGCGACATCATCAGTTGCCCGCGAAGCCAACCCGCATGGTCCCTCAGCAGACTGTCGAACGGCTGCAGCACACCCCCGGCAGCCGCATCCAATGCCTGACTCAAGACCTTGCGTGCTTCCGACTCACGTCCACCACCCAGCAACAATGCAACTTTTTGCGTCAGCGCCATGACGCTGAGCAATTGCCGTCCGGTCTGGTGACCGTTTTCCAGCAACACGTTCAAACGCCCTTCGGCACGCATCGGTTGTCCCTGAATCACATCCAGCAGTGCTTGTTGCAACTCCACGTGCAAAGGCAATTGGGGATGAAACTCCGGCGGTGCCGCTGCGCGTTCGCCGGTATAGGTCTGGCCCAGTCGGGTCAGCCACGCCTCGGCCAGGTCGAGCCGGCGCTGAGCCAGCCAGAGTTCGCATTTGACCAGAGTGATCATCGCCAGATAGTAGATCGGGGGCACGTCCCAGATGTGCATAAGGCGTTCGGCTTCGGCAAGCTCAGCAAATGCCTTGGCGAATTCTCCTGCGCTGCCTTCCAGTCGGGCGATGACGCAGTGGCCGATCAAAACGCTAATGTCGCGACAAGCCCGCGCTTCAATGAGCCCTGCCTGCAATTTTGTACGCGCGGCCTGCGACTGCAAGCGCATCGCCAGCAGAAAGCCTTCGTATAACGTCAGACGGGCGCGCACCGCGTACAGCCGCTGCGTCGACAGTCCGCGCAGACGAGCCAGACCTTCATGCACTTCGTCGAGCGCTCGCAGAATTTCTCCACGCGCCTGCAACACGCGGGCACGATCGTAATGGGCCAACGCTTCGAACAACGGATTGCCGACCCGCTGCGCCAGCTCCAATGATTCGCGGTTCAAACCGCGCGCGCGCCACAGGTCACCGTCGGCGATCGCCAGATTGGACAAGGTCGAAAGGCACATCAGCCGTTGCCCGTAACGCTTGGCCGGCAGGCTTTCCAGCGCTTCGTTGCAATAAGCCAGAGTCAATTCACGCTGCCCACGGCCACGGGCGATGATCCCGCTCAGCGCCAGCCATTGCGCGAGCATCGACTTCTGCGCAGTGGCCGACGGTGCCGGCAGGAAGCGACTCAGATGACTGGCCAGCTCTTCGGCGGCGTCAAGCTGGCAAGCCAGCCCCAAAGCCCAGCTGTACAGCACGATCAGCCGTGGCGTGCTGATCAGCAGGCTGTCGGGCAAGTCCATTTTCCAGCGCAGTAGCATGCCGACGTTTTGCTCTGCCAGCAGTTGTTCTTCAGAAAGGTTCTGCACCAGATTCGCCGCCACATCGAGATGGCCGGCGCGTAACGCCTGTTCCACTGCCTCATCCAGCAGACCCTGTGCGTTGAACCAGCGACAGGCGCGCAGGTGCAGGGTCGCGGTCGGCACCATCGCTTGCGCCACGGGCCGACTGCGCAACAGATCGGAAAACAGGTGGTGATAGCGATACCAGTGGCCATGCTCGTCCAGCGGCACCAGGAACACCTGATGCGCCAAGAGAAATCTGAGGATTTCGGCACTGTCATGGGCTTCGCGAACGGCGTCGCATAGCTCGCTGCAAAAGCGATCCTGGGGAGCCGTCTCGAACAGAAATGCTTGAACTTCGGGAGGCAGGCAATCGATGACTTCTTCCAGCAGATAGTCGCGGATCAGCCCTTCTCCACCGTTCAAGGCTTGCGGTAAAGGCGCCTGATTGCCGGCCTCGGACACCGCCAGCAGCCAGAACCGCAACCCGGCCACCCAGCCTTCGCTGCGTTGAATCAGGTTTTCCAGCGCTTCGCCGCGCAGGGAACTGCTATGGCGATCAAGCAGGGTCATGGCTTCGTCGTGGGTAAGACGCAGGTCCTGCTCGTGCAGTTCGAGTAATTGTCGCGAGAGGCGCAGGCGCGCCAGATGCCAGTCGGGCCGCTGGCGGCTGGTGACCATGACCAGCAAGCCGTCAGGCAGATGATTGAGGAAAAATTGCAGGCAGCGGTCGAGCACCGGCCCTTGTGCAAGGTGGTAATCATCCAGAACAAGAAGTATCGGCGTCTTGGGATCGAGGTGCTGAGCGAGTTCATCAAGCAAGCCATCGAGCCATTCTTCGAAAGCGAACGGCTGATGCCGCTGACGCATCTTGAGCAGCCCCAGCGCCCGGCTGCCGATCGGCGGAAAATAGTCCTGCAAGCCTTCGAGCAGACGCTCAAGAAAGCGCCCCGGATCATTGTCGCGAACACTCAGGCCGAGCCACAGACTTTGCCAGTGCGCTGGCAGGCTCTGACAGAACTCCACCGCCAGCGAACTCTTGCCGAATCCGGCCGGGGCGCTGACCAATAGCAGACGACCACCGAGACCAGCACTCAGGCGTTCGCACAGACGCGGGCGCAACACGTGACCATCAGGTAACGGCGGGCGAAAAAAACGCCCGTCGAGTGCCGCGACGGCAACGCTTGCAGGACCCGCAAGTGGGGACAGATCAGTCATGGCCGGCTCTTGTTGTAGGGCGGTTGGCGGCGTAGCAGATGTCCGCAGACTAGCCTTAAACGAAGCGGTTATGAAGGTGGTTGCTACAAATGGCTACAAAAAGGCTACAGGAAAAGTGACAGGCAAAAAAACGCCCCGAACCAGTCGGGGCGTTTTCACGAGGATGCGGCCTCGCGTTGCTACAGCTTAGCGAACACCATCCTGACGCAGCGCGGCCGGCGTGAAGTCGCTGGTGGTGGCGGTGAAACCGAAGTCATACGCCTGCTTCTCTTCGTTCTTCATGCCCAGCGCCAGGTAGCGGCCGGACTGCAGGTCGTAGAGGGTTTCCAGGGCATACCACGGCACTTGCTTGTCGTAGTAGTTCTCGGCATGTGCCTCGGCCACACGCCACAGTTGGCCACGACCATCGTAGTGGTCGATCACCGCAGCCTGCCAGGTATCTTCATCGATGAAGAAGTCACGCTTGGCGTAGATGTGCCGCTGACCTTCCTTCAAGGTTGCAGTCACGTGCCAGACACGACGCAGTTCATAACGCGCCAGATCCTGGTTGATGTGACCGGCCTTGATGATGTCGGCGTACTTGAGCTTCGGATCGTCGAGTTTGTAGCTGTCGGAGGCGATGTACATCTCCTGTTTGCCAATGAGCTTCCAGTCGTAACGATCCGGTGCACCGTTGAACATGTCGAGGTTGTCGGAAGTGCGCAGACCGTCCGCCGCAGTACCCGGCCCGTCATAGGACACTTGTGGTGCGCGACGCACACGACGCTGACCGGCGTTGTAGACCCACGCCGAACGCGGTTCTTTCACCTGATCGAGGGTTTCGTGTACCAGCAACACACCACCGGCCAGACGTGCCGGCGCGGTCACTTTCTGCTTGAAGTAGAACAGGATGTTGCCCGGATTCGCCGGATCGTAGTCCTTCATCTTGTCGCGGAACACGAACTGATCCTGGAAATACACCAGACTGTACGAGCCATTCGGTTGCGGCGTGGCCTGAGTTACCAGACGGGTTACGCTGCCGCCGCGATAGCGGGTGATGTGGTTCCAGATGACTTCGACGCCGGTTTTCGGAATCGGGAACGGCACCGCGGTCTCGAAGTTTTCCAGGCCGTTGCCGCCTTGCACCAGGTTCGTGGTGGTGGCGTTTTTCTTGATGGACGCAAACACTTCATCTGGAACCGTCGCGCCGCGATGAGACGGGTAGACCGGCATCTTGAAGGTTTCCGGATAACGCTTGAACATCGCGTACTGACCCGGTGCGAGCTTGTCCTTGTACTTGTCTACATCCTTTGCAGTGATGGTAAACAGTGGTTGTTCGCTGGCGTACGGGTTCGACAGGAAGCCCTTGCTGTCGACGCTACCGGCATTCTTCGGCAGCGGCTTCCAGGCCGGGATCGAGTTGTCGGCGTTGCCGGCCATCTCGGCGCCCATCGGGGTCAGGCTCTTGCCCAGCTTGTCCGCTTCAGCGGCAGGCACTGCTGCCATGACACTTGTTGCCAGCAGCGA
The DNA here is from genome assembly GCF_049896625.1 of Pseudomonas sp. TWP3-1. Taxonomy (NCBI): domain Bacteria; kingdom Pseudomonadati; phylum Pseudomonadota; class Gammaproteobacteria; order Pseudomonadales; family Pseudomonadaceae; genus Pseudomonas; species Pseudomonas sp. TWP3-1. Next base: position 72,451 of record NZ_JAFCUQ010000015.1, on the reverse strand, counting down.
AAGGCCCAGAACACCGGCGTGGAACAGACTCTTTGTTATTTTCATAAGTTCGTTCGTCCTGAAAATGCAGTGCTTAGAAGTTCACGCCGAAGCTGAGCGCAACGAAGTCGCGGTCGTCCACGGTGGTGTACTTGCCGTCAAAGAAGTTGGTGTAGGCCAGGCTCGCGGTGTAGGTGTTCTGGTATTCGGCATCGACACCCAGGCTGACCGCTTTGCGACCTTCCTCGAAGTTGCCGCCAGGGCCCGGCGAGTAGCCGCTTACGTCATGGGACCAGGCCACGTTCGGCTTGAGGTTGACGCCGGCGAACACGTCGTTGTATTCCCAGATCGCACGACCGCGATAGCCCCACGAGGTCGCCGTGGTGAAACCTTCATCATCGCAATTGCGGCTGCGGTTGTTCTGCGGCGAACCTGCGCCTGCCCCGTTGATGGTGCTGGCGTTGAGGATGTTGGCGCAGGTGTTGGCACCACCGGTAGCCGGCAATTCGCCCGGGCCGTAGACCGGATCACGGCCGTAGCGGATGTTGGAGCTGCTTTCCAGACCGCCGACGTGAGTCACGCCCACTTCACCGACCAGGGTCAGACGGCTGGCGCCCATGACTTGATCGAAGAAGTGCGTCAGGGTGGTCTGGAACTGGGTGATTTCCTTGCGACGATAGCCGTGCAGGTCCTGACCCGGAACACCGGTCAACAGCGAAGCATTGGTCAACGCGCCACCCAGCGGACGCACACCTGCGAACAGGATGTCGGTGGAATTCAACTGCACCGGGGCGTTCGGCCGGTAGCTGAGTTCACCGCTCCATGCCGTACCGGTAGGCAGGGTAGTGGAGAAGCTCAGGCCATAGAGGCGGATGTCTTCAGGGTATTCGACGAAGTACTTCGAGTTACCGGCGACCAGCAACGGTGCAAGGGCAGCGAACGGCCCGGGCAGGCTGGCTGCGGTGTTGTAGACCGACTGTGGCGCACCGGTGGCACTGAAGATCGGCGCACGGCTGTGGTAGTTCATGAAGTACGCACCGAACTCGGTATCAAGCGGTTCGAACATGTACTTGAGGGACGCACCCCACTGGCCGCCGTCGCGGGCATCACGGTCGGCGCCGCGCTGGACCAGAACACCTTCCTCGTTGACGTTGACGCCGTTGGCTGCCAATGGTCCCAGGGCCACAGCGGGAATGGTCGAACGCTTGTTCAGCACGCGCAGGTTGTTTTCGCAGCCGTCGGCAATGATGTCCGGCTGGGAGAAGAACGTGCCGCAGTTGTCGACAACGGTCTGATCCCATTCGAGCTGGTAAAAAGCTTCGGCCGAGAGATTTTCGGTCAGGCTCTGCGACACATAGAACATGTTGACCGGGATCAGGCCTTCCTTGATCTCGGCGCCCGGACGACGGAATGCGGAGACATCGATCGGGTTGATCGAGTTGATGCCGCCGCCGATGAAGGTACTTTCACCCCAGCTCACTACTTGCTTGCCCAGACGCACGGAACCGGGCTGATCGGCAATCGAGTAGTTGTGGTAGACGAATGCATCGAGGATCTGCCCGCCGGAAGACTTGGCGCCTTCCTTGCGGTTGTTGTCGCTGATGTCCTTGAACTGGCGGCTCTCGTCCTTGAGTTCGAAGTCATACCAGTATTTGCCACGGACGAATACACCGGTGTCGCCGTATTTCAATTCAAGGTCATGGATACCCTTGAAGATCTTCGAGAAGGTTTCGCCGCTCTTGAAGTTGGCGTGACCGTCGTCGGAGGTCTGCGACAGGCCATGGCCGCCGTTGTTGACGCCGATGAGGTTCTTGTTCGGACTCTGGGTAGACCAACTGGCACCGATCGACAGGGAGGAGTCGAACTGGCCTTCGATTTCACCGACGTTGAAACTGACGCCGAATGCGGGCCCGGCGAGCGAAGAAGCAAGACTGACCGCCAGAGGCAGTTTCGCCCGGCGCCAGAACTGGTTTACTGAGGTCATCGACGCTACTCCATGTGCATTATTGTTATGGCAGTTAGTACTTTTAAAAACGCTTGAAGGACCGAAAGCCAAGGGCTGCCCGAAATCACTCCAATGTTGCATCGCCCCGTGTTGTGCGTTTGCCCCGTTCTTAAAAATCCTTGAGCGGACTATAGCCAGCAGGTTGTACTGCTTGATCCCTCTAAAGTGTGATTTGCAGCTGCCGGCCACTCTGGAACAGTCCTTTCGCCAGTCCGACACATGTCGGCACGGCAAGGATGGCTGAAAATTCGGATTTCACAAGCCAAGCGCTTGCTAGGGAGGTCTGGCGCGCCGTTTTCGGCGCGCCAGGGACGCTCAAAGCGTCGAAAGGAAGGTGCTGTTATTGCTCTGCCATTCAGTGATGTCGAGGCGGATGCGCTTCTTGTCGAGTTTGCCGACGCTGGTCTTGGGAATTTCCGTAACAACGGCAATCTGACTCGGGATCGCCCACTTGCTAAGGTGTCCTAATTCGACGAATGGCTTGAGGTGTTCCTTGAGCTCACGCGCCCCGATTTCGTGGCCTTCGCGGATCACCAGCAGGGCAAACGGGCGCTCGCCCCACTGCGGATCAGCGATGCCCACCACTGCTACTTCGCGTACCGCGACGTGCCGGCTGATCAAATCTTCGAGGTCCAGCGAGGAGATCCACTCGCCGCCGGTCTTGATCACGTCCTTGATGCGGTCGCGTATATCAATCACGCCCATGCCGTCCAGTGTGGCGACGTCACCGGTGTGCAGCCAGCCGCCCGCCCACAGCTCGGCACCCTTCTGCGGCTCGTTGAAATAGCCTTCGGTCAACCATGGCGCACGCAGCACCAGCTCGCCCTGGGTTTCGCCGTCGGCGGGGAGGAAGTTGCCCTCGCTGTCGACAATCGCCGCTTCCACCAACGGTCCAGGCACGCCGGCCTTGATCCGATAAGTGGTGCGCTCGTCCTCGGTGCCGGCCATCAGTTCATCGTTCAAATGTGCGCAGGACACCAGCGGACCGGTTTCCGACATGCCATAGGCTGCCGTCAGTTGAATGCCTTTGCTCTTGGCGGCTTCATAAAGCGAGCGGTTCAGCGCACTGCCGCCGATGACGATTTTCCAGCCGCCGAAATCGGTAGTTTGCGCGCCCTTGGCGTTGAGCAGCATTTGCAGAATGGTCGGCACACAATGCGAGAACGTGACCTTCTCCTTGCGCCACAACTCGACGAGAAATTCCGGATCGTAACGCCCTGGATAGACCTGTTTGAGCCCGAGCATCGTCGCTACATACGGCAAGCCCCACGCGTGCACATGGAACATCGGCGTGATCGGCATGTACACATCGTTGGTGCCGAGCAGGCGCACGCTGTCGATGGAGCCCATGATCGTCGACACGCCCATGGTGTGCAGCACCAGCTGCCGATGGGTGAAGTACACGCCTTTCGGGTTGCCGGTGGTGCCAGTGGTGTAGAACGTGGTCGCGACCGAGTTTTCGTCGAAATCCGCGAAATCATAGTGCGGGCTCGCTGCGGCCAGCAGTTGCTCGTACTCACCGACCAGATTCGGCAGATCGGCGGTTTTTTCCGGTAGATCGGTAAGTAGCAGGGTTTTTTCGACCGAAGTCAGGTGCGGAGCGATGGCCTGATACAGCCCGACGAACTCGCTGTTGACCAGCACGAAGCGGTCTTCGGCGTGGTTCATGGTGTAGAGAATCTGTTCCGGCGACAGGCGCACGTTGATGGTGTGGATCACCGCGCCAATCATCGGAATCGCGAACATGCATTCCAGGTAGCGATGGCTGTCCCAGTCCATCACCGCCACGGTATCGCCAGCCTTGACCCCGGCCGCCGTCAGTACATTGGCCAGCCGCGCCACACGCTCGATCAGCGTCGGATAGCTGTAGCGCAACTGGTCGCGGTAGATGATCTCGCGGGTTTTCTCATAACGGGCGCCGGACATCAGCAGCCGTTTGATCAGCAATGGATACTGGTACGCCCCTTCAGCGGGCGGAATGACGCGAGTCTGCAACATAAGAATCCCTTTTCTGACTGCACGGTGTTGGCGTAAAGATTTGTAATGTAAAACCCTTACGCCACAACCAAATCAGCCAAAGGAATGATTTGCACAGCCGCACGAGTGCTAGCTTTGCGCCAGCATTTGCCCGGTTTCGTTACGCCTGAGTCAGATCAATGCATCTCGGTGAACGCCAGTTTCACGCCAATCGCAATCAGCACCACGCCCATGGTCCGGTCGAACCAATGGCCCATGCGCGCGAAACCGGCACGCACGCGTTGTTGGCTGAACAACATTGCCACCAGGCAGAACCAGATCGCAGTGGCGACTGCCAAGTAGATGCCGTAACCGGCCTGCACGCTCAGCGGCGTGTGCGGGTTGATGACGACGGTGAACAGCGACAGGAAGAACAACGTGGCCTTCGGGTTCAAGCCATTGGTGACGAAGCCTGAAGTAAACGCGCCGCGCGCGGTGCGTTCGCCGGCCTCTTTGTGCAGATCGTCGGTCACGGCTTTCGCCGGTTGCGCGCGCAGAGCCTTGTAGCCGATGTACAGCAGGTACGCGGCAGCGGCCCATTTCAAGGCGTTGAACAGCACAATCGACTGCGACACGATCAGGCCGATGCCGAGCAGCGAATAACCGACGTGCAGGAAAATCGCCGTGCCCACACCGAGCGCGGTCCAGGTGCCGGCGCGGCGACCGTGGGTCACGCTTTCGCGCACCACCACGGCAAAGTCCGGGCCCGGACTGGCGACGGCCAACAGGTGGATCAGTGCAACGGTCAAGAACTCGGTCCAGTACATGGGGGCTCCTTTCGGCCAAGCGTATCAATTTGTTTCATCTGGTAGGCTCGGCAGATTACGCCTTCCCTTCCCGGCACAACAGGTACAGTTGATGACGAACGCCCACCGCGCAGTATTCCTTGATCACCCGTCTCTGGACCTTGGCGACCTCGACCTGAGTCCGCTGCGCGAGTGTTTCAGCGAGCTGCAACTGTTCGCCCGGACTCTGCCCGAACAAGTCGCCGAACGCCTGCAGGGCGCCAGCGTGGCGATCACCAACAAAATCCAGATCGACGCTGCCGCGATGGCTGCCAACCCCGATCTGAAACTGATCCTGATCACCGCCACCGGCACCAATAACGTCGACCTCGCCGCCGCTCGCGCCCAAGGCATCACTGTGTGTAACTGCCAGGGTTACGGCACGCCGTCGGTGGCGCAACACACGATCATGCTGCTGCTCAACCTCGCCACGCGTCTGACTGACTATCAAAAAGCCGTTGGCGAGGGTCGCTGGCAGCAGGCGCAACAGTTCTGCCTGCTCGACTATCCAATCGTCGAACTGGAGGGCAAAACCCTCGGCATGCTCGGCCACGGTGAGCTCGGCGGTGCGGTCGCGCGGCTGGCTGAGGCATTCGGCATGCGCGTTTTGCTCGGGCAGATTCCGGGACGCCCGGCACGCCCGGATCGTTTGCCACTGGATGAACTGCTGCCGCAGATCGACGCGCTGACCCTGCACTGCCCGCTCAACGAACACACCCGCAACTTCATCGGCGCCCGCGAGCTGGCCGCGATGAAACCCGGCGCGTTCGTGGTCAATACCGCCCGTGGCGGCTTGATCGACGAACAGGCGCTGGCCGATGCGCTGCGCAATGGCCACCTCGGCGGCGCGGCCACCGATGTGCTGAGTGTCGAACCGCCAACCCAGGGCAATCCGCTGCTGGCCGCCGACATTCCGCGCCTGATCGTCACCCCGCACAATGCCTGGGGCAGCCGCGAAGCGCGCCAGCGCATTGTTGGCCAATTGGTGGAAAACACTCAGGCATTTTTCAGCGGTAAGGCGCTGCGGGTCGTCAGTTGATAGACTGCGGCACTTTTTTTTACAGGAGCAGTTATGGATCCGCGCAGTGAAGTACTGCTTCGTCAGCCCGAATTATTCCAGGGATCGTTATTGCTGGCCGGTTTGCCCGCCGATGATTTGCTTGGGCGCCTGCCGAATGCTTTCGGCTGGTGCTGGCACGCTGGCGATCAGGCCGCGCTCGACGCACGTTTCGAAAGTCGCAGCCATTTCGGTGTGAATGTCCCGGAGCGCGAGTTCGACAGCGTCGTGGTGTTTCTGCCCAAATCCAAGGATCTGACCGATTACATCCTCAATGCCGTGGCGGCTCGTCTGCCGGGTCGCGAAGTGTTTCTGGTAGGTGAAAAACGCAGCGGCATCGAAGGCGCGTCGAAACAGCTGAATCCGTTCGGCAAGCCACGCAAACTCGACAGCGCGCGGCACTGCCAGTTGTGGCTGGTTACTGTGGCCAATGCGCCTGAAGCCAAATCGCTGGAAAGCCTCGCGCAGACTTACGAATTGCCGCTGGCCGAAGGCCCGTTGAAAGTCATCAGCCTGCCGGGCGTGTTCAGCCACGGCCGACTGGATCGCGGCAGCGCCCTGCTGCTTGAGCATCTGGACAAACTGCCGAGCGGCCATCTGCTGGACTTTGGGTGCGGCGCAGGCGTGTTGGGCGCTGCGGTGAAACGTCGCTATCCGCACAATCAGGTGACTTTGCTCGATGTCGATGCATTTGCCGCCGCCAGCAGTCGTCTGACTCTGGCTGCCAACGGTCTGGACGCCGAAGTGCTGACCGGTGACGGCATTGACGCCGCACCGATGGGTTTGAGCGCGATTCTGAGCAATCCGCCGTTCCATGTCGGCGTGCATACCGATTATTTCGCGACCGAGAACTTGTTGCGAAAAGCGGCCAAACATCTGAAAAACGGTGGCGAACTGCGCTTGGTTGCGAACAGTTTCCTCAAGTATCAGCCGTTGATCGAAGAGCATCTCGGCATCTGCGCAATCAAGGCCGAGGGCAACGGTTTTCGGATTTACCGGGCCAAGCGTGGCTGAAAATTAGCGCTTGCCGAATGGATTTTGCCTAGGCAGAATCCGCTCCGTCCTAGGGGAGTAGTCTCCCACGAGCGCCATGCTCGTCCGGCATACGTCAACATACTTGGTCCTCAGATCATGGCGTATGCGACCCAAGCGTCCGCACCAGACGGATCGCAGGGTTTGACAAGACCTATGACACGCACACCTTACCCGGGGCGGGAAGGCTGTACGTGTCATAGCCGTGTCGACCCGCCCCCTTAGGAAAATCCTGATGCTGGACTCGTTACTCGTTCCCACCGCAATCGTTGCCTTGGCCGAAATCGGCGACAAGACGCAACTGCTCGCGCTGATTCTCGCCGCTCGCTTTCGCAAACCCTGGCCGATCATCGCCGGCATCGTCGCCGCGACCCTGGCCAACCACGCAGCAGCCGGTGCGGTAGGCGCCTGGTTCGGCAGTTTCTTCTCGAATGCGACGCTGCACTGGATCCTTGCCGCAAGCTTCGCCGCGACCGCACTGTGGACCCTGGTGCCGGACAAGATGGACGACGACGAAGCGAGCACCGCGCGCAAATTCGGGCCGTTCCTGACCACGTTGATCGCGTTTTTCCTCGCCGAGATGGGCGACAAAACCCAGGTCGCGACAGTAATGCTCGCCGCGCAATACCCGGATCTGTGGCTGGTAATCATCGGCACCACCGCCGGTATGTTGATTGCCAACGTTCCGGTGGTGCTGGCCGGTAACTTCGCTGCAGACAAACTGCCGCTGACCCTGATCCGTCGACTGGCTGCTTCGGCGTTCCTGATTCTGGCGATTGTTGCGGTGTACAAGGCGATGCAGAGCAGTGGTTGGGTTTAACCCCTCTGCCTGATCTGCCATAGCACTGTGGAGAGGGAGCTTGCTCCCTCTCCACAAGGGTCCTGTCTACTTCAGGATTTAGGCGCTTTCTCGTACAGCGGCATGACCTTCGGAATCGCTGCCTGCAACGAGGCGATCCGGCTGGTCGAGGCCGGGTGAGTGCTCATGAATTCCGGTGGCGAACCTTCCGAAGCCTTGCTCATCTTGTTCCACAGGGTGATCGCGGCATTCGGGTTGTAACCGGCACGAGCGGCCAGTTCGAGGCCGATCAGGTCGGCTTCGTTTTCGTTGGCGCGGCTGTTCGGCAAGGTCATGCCGTAGTTGGCGACGGTGTCGGCCAGCGCGAGGCTGTCCTGACCCAGACCGAACAATGCGCCAGCACCCTGCTTGGCCATTTCCATTCCATAGGCCTTGGACATCGCTTCCCGACCATGCTCGCGCAGGGCGTGGGCGATTTCATGGCCCATGACCGCGGCAATTTCATCATCGGTGAGTTTCAGACTGTCGATCAGCCCGGTGTAGAAAATGATCTTGCCGCCGGGACCGCAGTTGGCGTTAAGTTCATCGCTCTTGATCAGGTTGACTTCCCACTTCCACTGCGCCGCATCCGGACGGAAGTTCGGTGCCTGAGCGATCAAACGGTTGGCAATCGCCTGCACCCGCTTGGCTTCGGCACTGGTCTTGTCCAGCACACCCTTGCTCGACGCCTCGCCCACGGTCTTCTGATAGGACTGGGCATACATCTGGTCGACCTCTTGCGAGGACAGCATGCTGAACATGTACTGCTTGCGCTCTACACCGACGGCTCCGCCGCTGGTGGTGTTGACCGACTGACAACCGGCCAGCAACAGCGCTGCGCTCAGTGCACTTACAACCAAAGTCTTGTTCATCAAAAAGCTCCCTGAAAACCTGTGGCGTATCGTAGGCGGGTAATTGTATCGGCGCCAGATACAACGGACGTGTTGCACAAACTTTCAGAAGACGCCCGCTGCCCTGTAGGAAAAAATTCATATCCAACCCAGACCGCGCGGCAACTGCGTCGCGTACGGATCCATTTGCGACATCCCCCGCCAATCCACTCATGGCCCAATCCGCGCGGCCGATACAACAGCGCAGACGTCCTCTTGCGTGCGGAGCTTCCATGAAATTCAAATCGATCCAGTTTTCCGTGGCCGCTCTGGCCGGCGCCATCGTACTTAGCGTAGTCGCCGCGCTGGTGTTGTATGCGCTGTTTTCCGGCGCGCGTACGCAAGACATGGTGCAGCAACGCACCCAGGCGCAGTTCGAGCAAGTCATCGAACAACGGTTGACCTCGCTGGCGCAGACTCAGGTCAGCCAGATCCAGCGCGAACTCGAAGCGCCGCTGCTGATTGCCGGCGGGCTGGTGCGGGTCAACGCGCTGCTCGGCACATCCGGCGCCGACGGCAAACCGGCGTTGAGCCTGAGCCGCGAGCAACTGATCGAGTTGATCAAGGAAAACGTCGCGAAGAATCCGAAGATTCTCGGCACCTACATTGGCTGGGAAAAAAACGCACTCGACCGCAATGATGCATCCTACGTCGGCACCAGCGTGGCCGGGATCGATTCGGCCACCGGGCGCCTCCTGCCGTGGTGGTTTCGCAATGACGACGGCACCCTTGGCCTGGATAAACTGGCCGACGTCGATGACCAGAAAGTCCTGTCCACCGGCGTACGCGCCAGCGAGTACTACCTGTGCTCGAAAGAAAGTAAAAAATCCTGTGTGATCGATCCGGCGCCCTACAAGGTCGGCGACAAAATCGTCATGCTCGCCTCGTTTATCGAACCGATCATGCTCAACGGCGCCTTCCAGGGCATCGTCGGCGCCGACCTGTCGGTGAACTTCATCCAGGACATGCTGCTCGGCGCCAACCAGAAACTCTACAGCGGTGCCGGGCAAATGGCCCTGGTCGGCGGCAATGGCCGGATCGTCGCGTACACCAAGGATTCGAGCAAATTCGGCGAAAAGGTCAGCGATATTCTCGACGCGCAGCAGATCGCCCACATGGCCAATCTCAAGCGCGGCGAGGTTACCTACAGCGTCGATAAACAGCAGAACCGCATCGAGCTGTACCTGCCTTTCGGCATCGGCCAGACCGACGCGCGCTGGACGCTGATGCTGCAATTGCCGCTGGACGCGGTAATGGCTGATCTGCAAAAACTTCAGGCCGACCTCGACGCCCAGCGCAAGTCCGACACCTTCGGCATGGCCATGGTCGGCCTGCTCATCGCCGGCCTCGGTTTGCTGGTGATCTGGCTGGTGGGTCACGGCATCGCGCGGCCGCTCAAGCAGATGGTCAGCATGCTCGATGACATCGCGCAGGGCGAAGGCGATCTGACACGCCGCCTGAGCAGTGATCGCAGCGACGAACTCGGCTCGATCGCCAAAGGCTTCAATACTTTCCTCGCCAAGTTGCAGGCGATGATCACCCAAGTGGTCACCTCGGTGCAGAGCGTCAGCGACTCGTCGGAACACACCGCCGACATCGCCATCCGCACCAACATCGGCGTGCAGAAGCAACTGGCCGAGATTGATCAGGTGGCCACCGCCGTACAGGAAATGACCGCCACCGCGCAGGACGTGGCACGCAACGCGACTCAAGCCGCGCAAGCCGCCAGCCATGCGGATCAGGCTGCAAGCCAGGGCATGCAGATTGTCCGCGACACGTCGAATTCGATTGGCGTACTGGCGATTGAAATCAGCAAGGCTGTCGGCGTGGTGCAAACGCTGGCCAAGGACAGCGAGAACATCAACGCGATCCTCACGGCGATTCGCGGGATTGCCGAACAGACCAATTTGCTGGCGCTCAACGCCGCCATCGAAGCGGCACGCGCCGGTGAACAGGGCCGCGGTTTTGCAGTAGTCGCCGACGAAGTGCGCAATCTGGCGCAGAAAACGCAGAAGGCCACTGAAGAAATTCAAAGCATGATCCAGCAACTGCAACAAGGCACCCGCGACGTGGTGCGGGTCATGGAAGACAGTCAGAACCGTACCGACGAAAGCGTGCAGCACGCGGCGAAAGCGGCCGAGGCGCTGGAGACGATTACGCAGGCGGTGTCGGTGATCAATGACATGAACACGCAGATTGCCAGTGCGGCCGAGGAACAAAGTGCGGTGGCGGATGACATCAATCGAAACGTGATCAATATCGGTCAGGTGGCGAATGAAGTGGCGGGCGGGGCGGATGAATCGAGTTCGGCGAGTGCCGATCTGACCAAGTTGGCGGAGCAGCAGCGGCGATTGATCAATCAGTTCAAGGTCTGACGTGAAAAGCTAAAAGTCAAAAGCCCCCTCACCCTAGCCCTCTCCCGGGGGAGAGGGGACTGATTGGGGGATCTTTGAGGAATACGCCGACCTGACCGCTCGGCAGTGAATCCATAATCGACTGGTTATTTCAGGTCGATGTATGACGCAAGACACATCGGTCAGTCCCCTCTCCCTCTGGGAGAGGGCTAGGGTGAGGGGCTCTTGATCCAAGGCTCTCAGCCCGGAGTCAAACACTCCGGCCCATTGAGCTTCGGATCATTCACCAGATTCGCCAACGCCCGCTCGCGCAGCACAGCCGGCTCACTCGCCAACAACCCCTGCAACACGTGCAGCGGCGTCGCCGGATCGAGCCACGCCGCCTGCCCCGCCTCATCCAGAATCAACGGCCGGCGCTGGCTCGCCGCTGGCTGGGTGATCACCGCGGTGCTCAGCCAGACCTGCTCCTGCACCGGATAAGCCTCCCAGATCGCCGCAAAAAACAGCGAAGCGCCCTCGCCCGGCGTCAGCCAGTACGGGCGCTTGCGCGTAGTCCCGCGCCATTCGTAAAAACCGTTGGCCGGCAGCAGACAACGGCGCAAGCGCAGCGCTTCACGGAACATCGGTTGTTCAGCAACGGTTTCCGCCCGGGCATGCGCCGGGGTACGCGACAGATCGGTCAGCCACGGCGGCGTCAGCCCCCAACGCGCGCAGGCCAGCGAGCGCTGGCCATCCGGCTCGGCCCGCAGCATCAACACCGAATCGTTGGGGGAAATGTTCCACTGCGCCAGTTGATCGGCGGGAAAACCTGGCAGGGCCGCGAAGTCGCGGTTCCAGCGAAACAGGGCATAACGTCCACACATGGGGCAACACGACTCAGAAGTAAAACGAACGCCAGCCTAACAGACCAGCGTGCCGGGGAAGCTTTCCGGTTCATCGCCGGGCAGCGGCAGCGCGGCATTGTACGCGCTGATCAGCTCGCGGGCGTATTCAGCCTGGTCGTTGTCGACCGACAGCCCGAGCAGGCCGAAGATCGGCAGCTCACCAGTGCCGCCAAGCAGGTCGCGCCCGACCAGATGCGCCTCGATGCCTTCGCTGGCGAGCATGCCCTTGAGCATTTCGCCTTCCATCAGGTTTTCCGGCTCGTAGATTCGCTGCATCGGCGCACCTCACTCGTTCTCGCTGAAGACTTCCAGATGCCACTCGTCTTCGTGAACCTGCAATACGAATTTGATCGGCCGGCAACACACCTGACAGTCTTCGATATAGGTCTGATCGCCCCCGGACCGGTCCACCGTCGTCTCGACCTCTTCCCCACAATAAGGACATTCATATTCTGCGGTTTCCAGCATCGCGGTCTCCCAAGTGACTTGTGCGTATAATCGCCGGTCTATTTGCAGGGCTATTTTTGTCTGGCTGTTTTTTCAGACCGTGCCCCGTTGGTTTTCGAACAAAACCTTTACTTACCCTAGCCGTTTCCAACAAGAGAGCATGATGGGCGAATTCGATGCCATCCGACCTTACGACGACAGCGAAGTACCTGTGGTACTGGCAAGACTGCTCGGCGACAAGGCGTTTCTAGATATCCTCACCCACTTCCGCTTCCCGCGTTTTGCCGGTGCTTTCGGCTGGATGCTCAAACCACTTATAGCCCATCGGCTGCGTCGTGAGTTCGCCGACGTGACCTCGGTGGCGTCTTTACAGGACAAGGTCGAGGCTTACGTCGACCATACCATCGAGCGTGCCACCGACGGCGTGACCTACACCGGGGTCGAGCAATTCAAGTCCGGCAGCGCCTATCTGTTCATCGCCAACCACCGCGACATCGTGATGGACCCGGCCTTCGTCAACTACGCGGTGTACCACGCCGGCCTGCCGACGCCGCGCATCGCAATTGGCGACAACCTGCTGCAAAAGCCGTTCGTCAGCGATCTGATGCGTTTGAACAAGAGCTTCATCGTGCATCGCTCGATCACCGGCCGCCGCGAGAAAATGGCCGCTTATCAGCTGCTGTCCGCCTACATCAACCACTCGATCCGCAACGATTGCGCGTCGATCTGGATCGCGCAGGCCGAAGGTCGGGCCAAGGACGGCGACGACCGCACCGAGTCGGCGATTCTCAAGATGTTCCACATGAGCCGCAAGGACGAGCCGTTCGGCGAGGTCATCAAGTCGCTCAACGTGACTCCCGTGTCGATCAGCTACGAATACGACCCGTGCGACCAGGCCAAGGCCCGCGAGTTGTACATCCGCGCCACCACCGGCACCTACGCGAAAGCACCGGGCGAGGATGACGCGAGCATCGCCAAGGGCATCACCGGCTACAAGGGCCGGGTGCACGTGAACTTCGCCGCGCCGATCAGCGAGTTGTTCGAAGACACCAAGCAACTGGCGGTCGAGATGGACAAGCAGATTCTGGGTGGCTACCGCTTGTTCCCGGTGCATTACCTGGCGTACGCGCAGTGGGCTGATGCCGATCCGCAGTTGAAAGTGCCGGAGGCGGCCGAGGTCTTCGGCGTCGATGAGTTGGCCCAGGCCGAGGAAGAATGGCAAGACCGCTTGAACGCCTGCCCTGAGGAGCATCGTCCGTATCTGGTGCTGCAATATGCGACGCCGGTGCGGAATCAGTACCGGGTCAAGGCTGGGTTACCGCTGTAAGCGCGCTATCCGCATATAAAAACGGCGCCTTCGGACGCCGTTTTTATTGCCTGAAAATATCAGAAGCGCGTGCTGACCCACGAAATGACCAGCGCCAGGCCGAGGCAGGCAAAGCCGAAACGGTAGAAAAAGCGGTTCATGCGCAGGGTCGCCCAATCGAGGATCGGCTCCTGATTCGGCGAACTCTGACGCTGGGCCGCAATGTTGGCCTGCGCGCGTTGCTCGCGGCGACGGGTTGCGTGCAGCAGCCAACTGCCGGGGAACGCCAGCAGCAGCGCCAGCAGGTTGATCAATTTGGCGGGATGGGCGGTAAACAGCGTCATCAAATGCAGCGACATCACAGACCTCAAACTAAACCGGTACGGCGAACGCCAGAGGACGACCGCGCGCCGGAGTCTACCGGAACCCTCCCCGCCAGCCCCAGCCTTTGCGACAAATTACCTGCCAATCGACCGATGGCTGTCCTGTGTCACGCCAGCGTCATGTGGCTAGTCCACCCTGCGCGCCTCGAAACATAAACGGATTGCCACATGTTGCACGCGGAAAACCAGGATCGGCTGTACCTCATCTCCCCCTCCGACGAACAGCAGACGCTAGTCGGCAGTCTGGCCTTCAATGTTCAGGATCGGCATTGGCTGGTGTATTGCGCGCTGGGCGGGCATCAGCATGCGGATTTGCCGGAGACGGATTTGCTGACCGGCGTCAGCGTTCTCGATTTCTATTCACAAGCAGCCTGAATGAAAAAGCTTTGAATCAAAAGCACACCCTCACCCTAACCCTCTCCCGGAGGGAGAGGGGACTGACCGAAGTGTCTTTCGAGGTACATCGACCTGAAAGTTCTAGGGTGAGTGAAGATCGCCAGAGCGACACAGGTCGGCTCCCTTTCCCCCTCTACCCCTTGGGGGAGAGGGTTGGGGTGAGGGGGTAAGATCTCCCAGACAAAACAAATCTACCGCCCACAAAAAAACCCGGGGCCATTGCTGGCACCGGGCTTTTTTGTGTCTGGTGAAAGTCTTACTCGCCAAGCACCTGACCCACAGTCGGATCCTTGAACAACCGCGTCAGCGCATCGCTCAACACATCACTCACCAACTTGGTGTTGGTTTCCTGATTCGGCGCCATGCCGAAGCGCTGATCCAGCGACGCACCGTAACGGCCGCTGTAGCGACGGTTGGCGTTCTGCACGTCGGAGCGGAAGGTCGCGCCGATGGTCGCTTCAGTCACGTACATGCCTTCTTTCGGCGACTGGTACTTCAGTTCGGTCAGGGTCACGGTCAACTGCGGCGCGTTCAGCGCGTTGTTGCTCGGGGTGAAGCCGAGCAGACGCACGGCGGCTTCAGCCTGGGCCTGCAATTTCGGCAGGATCTGGTCTTTCTGCACGGTGATGGCGCTGGTCTCAGGGTACAGACCGCCACGGGTGCCGAGGGTTGGCGACGGACGACCATCGACCACGCGTACGACAACCGGCTGGCCACGGCCAACGGCGGCGAGCTGAGTGGTCAGCTTCGGTTCCGGGCTCAGTTGTTGCGGGCTGTGGGCGCAGCCAACCAGGGTCAAACTGGTCACAGTGATCAAACCGAACAACAGGCGTTGCAACATGCTTTTTTCTCCAGAATCAGGCACAAACAGGCCGGCAGTATAGCGGTGGGCCACTGCGGGTAACCAGCGCCGCACAGTGAATACTCAAATGTCTGACAAACCCTTGAGAAAGCGGTTCCTGTCACGCATTCGTCACGGCCCATACATGTTGACGTCACGGCTCGCGGGCAACCTTGTCCTCAGTCCCCCAACAAGGAACTCAGCCATGCGTTATCTGATCTCGTTGTTCGCCCCGCGTCCGTTGCACCGCAGCTTCGCCCTGCTCGACCACAACGGCCACTGCAAGGCTTTCAAGCAGTGCAGCCTGCAGCCAATGGGCGATGGTTGGGTCGAAATCGATGAAATCCGCCTCAACTGGCTGCACCAGCCACTGCCCGCCAGTGCCCGCGTCGCACAGCACCGACCACGCGCACGCGCCCAGGCAATGTTGAGCATCTGACCAGATACCTAATAAAAGTCATTAAACCCGACCAACTCCGCGCATTTCTTCGATACAATCTCCCCCCGATTATAAGGACGTCTCCTGATCGGGCCCCGCAACAGCGTCAATGCGCATGCATTGGCATCCAAATCGCCCACAGAGAGCCGCCCACACAGATCGAGTGAAGCTGGCGTGCTTGCTGTTTATCCGGCAAAAAACCCGCTTTTCGCGAATCTGCAGAGCTGTCATGACGCTCGGCCACTGAGTTGTTTTGCCCCCACGGGCACGGTGCCAGGCCTGGACAGCCCTTTTTTGAGGTTCACGTCTTCAAAAGAGCGTGAAAAAAACGGGTTTTCACAACTTCACAAGAGTGTGGCGAGCAAATGAATAGTTTTGCGTCTGAACATGCACCATTAGCGTCTGAAACAGCCCAACGACACAGGAACGGGTACGCCTCGAATACCGGAGCCTGAAGCCTGTCCGCTACGGATTTGGTTGCACAAACGGATGTCTCGACCATAAGTCGAATTGCCAGCCGCGTGCTGAAATGAGTTCATGCAACTCTTGAAGCCCGGCCGCATGCATCCGCTGAAGTTGCAAAAAATTGCGAAGATTCGGACATGGCAATCCTGACCAAGCATTCCTGGGGCGCAACTGACCTGCCCCGGAACGCCTGGCAGCCATGCCGACAATTTGGTGCTGCAGATTTTGGAGACGCGTTAAATGGCGCATAACGAAGCAGTCGACGTAGTTCTGGTTGGGGCCGGCATCATGAGTGCCACCCTGGCAGTGCTGCTCAAAGAGCTCGACCCGGCGATCAAGCTGGAAGTTGTCGAGTTGATGGATTCCGGTGCGGCGGAGAGTTCCAACCCGTGGAACAACGCCGGTACCGGCCACGCCGGCCTGTGCGAGCTGAATTACACGCCGCAGGCTGCCGACGGCAGTGTCGACATCAAGAAAGCCGTGCACATCAACACCCAGTTCGAGGTGTCGAAGCAGTTCTGGTCGTACCTGACCAAGAAAGGCACCTTCGGCTCGTGCAAATCGTTCATCAGCCCGGTGCCACACTTGAGCTTCGTGCAGGGCGACAGCGGCGTGTCCTTCCTCAAATCGCGCTTCGATGTGCTGAGCAAGCACCACGCGTTCTCCGACATGGAGTACACCGAAGACAAGGCGAAAATGGCCGAGTGGATGCCGCTGATGATGCCGGGCCGTGCGAGTGATGAAGTGCTCGCCGCAACCCGCGTGATGAACGGCACCGACGTCAACTTCGGCGCGCTGACCAATCAGTTGCTCAAGCACTTGAGCAGCGCTCCCGATACCCAAATCAAATACTGCAAGCGCGTGACCGGCCTCAAGCGTAACGGCAGCGGCTGGACCGTCAGCATCAAAGACGTCAACAGCGGCAACAGCCGTGAAGTCGACGCCAAATTCGTGTTCCTCGGCGCGGGTGGCGCGGCTTTGCCGTTGCTGCAAGCCTCAGGCATCGAAGAGAGCAAAGGCTTCGGCGGCTTCCCGATCAGCGGCCAGTGGCTGCGTTGCGACAACCCGGAAGTGGTCAAACACCATCAGGCCAAGGTTTACAGCCAGGCCGCCGTGGGTTCGCCACCGATGTCGGTGCCGCACTTGGACACCCGTGTGGTCGATGGCAAGAAATCCCTGCTGTTCGGGCCATACGCCGGTTTCACCACCAAGTTCCTCAAGCACGGATCCTTCATGGACCTGCCGCTGTCGGTTCGCGCCGGCAACATCGGCCCGATGCTCGCCGTGGCAAAAAACAACATGGACCTGACCAAATACCTGGTCAGCGAAGTGATGCAGTCGATGGAACAGCGTCTGGATTCCCTGCGCCGTTTCTACCCGGAAGCGAAAGCCGAAGACTGGCGCCTGGAAGTGGCCGGCCAACGGGTGCAGATCATCAAGAAAGACCCGAAAAAGGGCGGCATCCTGCAATTCGGCACCGAACTGGTCGCGGCCAAGGACGGTTCCCTCGCCGCCCTGCTCGGCGCTTCGCCGGGTGCGTCGGTAACCGTTTCGATCATGCTTGAACTGATCGAGAAGTGCTTCCCGGCCAAGGCGTCCGGTGTGTGGGCAGCCAAACTGGCGGAAATCTTCCCGGCGCGGGAAAAGGTTCTGGAAACCGATGCGGCGCTGTATCGCAAGATCAATGCGCACAACAACGTCGCCCTGGAACTGGTTGAAGCCAGCAACGAGACCGAAAGCTACGCTTGATTCGGCCGCACAAAAAACGCCCCGTACTCAGTGAGTGCGGGGCGTTTTTTTTGTGCCTGACGACTAAACACCAACCACTGTGGCGAGGGGATTTATCCCCGCTGGGCTGCGAAGCGGCCCCAAAACCTGCTGGCGCAGTGTGTCAGGCAAACCGCATTCAATGTGTTTACGACTGCTGCGCAGCCGGACGGGGATAAATCCCCTCGCCACAGGTATGGGGTGATCTTAACCGCGAGCCTTGTCGATCAGTTCGATGTATTCCGCGGCATTACGCTGATCGCGGATCTGATCGACGAAGGTCTGACCCTGCTCGTCCTTGCCGTCGACGTCGTAACCCGCCGCAACGAAGAACGTCAGAAAGCGCTCGAAGTCGTCGATACGCAGGCCGCGGTAGGCCTTGACCAGTTTGTGCAGCGACGGCGAAGTGGCGTCGACCGGTTCAAAATCGAGGAACAGCTTGATCTGCTCATCGCCGATCTCGTCACCAATCACTTGCTTCTTATCTTTACGCATTGCCGACTCCAGCTCGCAGACATTTCACGGGGCAGGCAGTTTACCCCCGTGCGCCTGCATCGCTCAACGCAGGCGTCACCGGGGCGATCTCGCAGTCAGTCGCGATGGCGAGATTACATGCCTTTGACGGCAAAAATCCCGTTGGCATTGCGCCAGTAGCCTTTGTAGTCCATGCCGTAACCGAAGATGTAACGGTCGATGCATGGCAGGCCAACGAAGTCGGCTTTCAGGTCAGGACGCGCCTTGCGGTCGTGGTCCTTGTCGATCAGCACGGCGGTGTGCACTTTGCGCGCGCCGGCGTGTTTGCAGTAGTCGATGATCGCGCCCAGGGTGTGACCTTCGTCGAGGATGTCGTCGATGATCAGCACGTCGCGGTCGAGGAACGAGACTTCAGGTTTGGCTTTCCAGAACAGGTCGCCGCCGCTGGTTTCGTTGCGATAACGGGTCGCGTGCAGGTAGGACGCTTCCAACGGGAAGTGCAGATGAGTCAGCAGCTTGCCGGAGAAAATCAGCCCGCCGTTCATCACGCAGAACACTACCGGGTTGGTCTCGGCCAGTGTTTCGTTGATTTGCGCACCGACGCGGGCAATGGCAGCCTCGACTTCAGACTCGGTGTACAGGCAGTCAGCCTCTCGCATGATTTGACGGATATGCTCGAGATCAGCGGACATGGCGCTCTCCGGGGGGTGGTTGGCAGGGGGTATAGTCGCGAAAAGCGGGCAAAGGTACGCACCTCGCACGGCTGAATCAAGCCTTTATGGACTAACGTACTGTATGTCCTATAGGACATCACCCTCGGATAGATTAATCTAGGCCGGTTTTTTTGCCCGCCGCCGGAGCCTTTCCCCATGTCCATCCAAGAGATCCGCCATCCGCTGATCCGTCACAAACTTGGCCTTATGCGCCGTGCAGACATCAGCACCAAGAATTTCCGTGAGCTTGCTCAGGAAGTCGGTGCGCTGTTGACCTATGAAGCTACCAAAGATTTGCCGCTGGAAACCTACGATATCGAAGGTTGGTGCGGCACCGTGTCGGTCGAGAAAATCGCCGGCAAGAAGATCACCGTCGTGCCGATCCTGCGTGCCGGTATCGGCATGCTCGAAGGCGTGCTCAGCTTGATCCCGGGCGCCAAAGTCAGCGCCGTGGGCGTGGCCCGCAACGAGGAAACTCTGCAGGCCCACACCTATCTGGAAAAACTGGTTCCAGAGATCGACGAGCGTCTGGCAATGATCATCGACCCGATGCTCGCCACCGGCAGCTCGATGGTTGCGACCATCGACCTGCTGAAAAAGGCCGGCTGCAAGGAAATCCGCGCGATGGTGCTGGTTGCCGCGCCGGAAGGCATTGCTGCTGTCGAGAAGGCGCACCCGGACGTGAAAATCTACACCGCGTCCATCGACGAGAAGTTGAACGAGCACGGTTACATCATCCCTGGGCTTGGCGATGCCGGTGACAAGATTTTCGGCACCAAGCAGAAGGACGCGTAAGCATGCGACAAGAGTTCAACGATCCGCTCTGGCGTACGGTGCTGTCCGGCGCGCAGATGCTGTTCGTGGCGTTCGGCGCTTTGGTGCTGATGCCGCTGATCACGGGCCTGGACCCGAACGTGGCACTGTTTACCGCAGGTCTGGGCACGATTCTGTTCCAGATCGTCACCGGGCGTCAGGTGCCGGTGTTCCTTGCGTCGAGTTTCGCCTTCATCACGCCGATCATTCTCGCCAAGGGCCAGTTCGGCCTCGCCGCGACCATGGGCGGCGTGATGGCAGCGGGTTTCGTCTACACCTTCCTTGGCCTTGCCGTGAAGATCAAAGGCACCGGGTTCATCGACCGTCTGCTGCCACCGGTCGTTATCGGCCCAGTGATCATCTCCATCGGTCTGGCCATGGCGCCAATTGCCGCGAACATGGCGATGGGCAAGGCTGGCGACGGTTCCGAGCTGATTCACTACCAGACCGCAATGCTGATCTCGATGCCGGCGCTGCTGACCACGCTGATTGTGGCGGTGTTCGGCAAAGGCATTTTCCGTCTGGTGCCGATCATCTCCGGCGTGCTGGTCGGGTTTGGCATGGCGTTCTATTTCGGCGTGGTCGACACCGCGAAGATTGCCGCTGCACCGTGGTTTGCGATTCCGCACTTCACTGCGCCGGAATTCAACTGGCAGGCAATTCTGTTCATCGTCCCGGTAGCGCTGGCTCCGGCCATCGAACACATCGGCGGTGTGATTGCTGTCGGTAGCGTGACTGGTCGTGACTATCTGAAGAAGCCTGGGCTGCACCGCACTTTGCTGGGCGACGGTATTGCTACAACGGCAGCCGGTCTGTTCGGCGGCCCACCCAACACGACCTACGCGGAAGTGACGGGCGCAGTGATGCTGACCAAAAACTACAACCCGAAAATCATGACCTGGGCGGCGATCTTCGCCATCAGCCTGGCGTTCGTCGGCAAGTTCGGCGCATTGCTGCAAAGCATTCCGGTGCCGGTGATGGGCGGGATTCTGTGCTTGTTGTTCGGTTCGATTGCGGCGGTGGGCATGAACACCCTGATCCGCCACAAGATCGATCTGGGCGAAGCACGCAATCTGGTGATCGTTTCGGTGACGCTGGTGTTTGGGATTGGCGGTGTGCTGGTCGGCACCGGCACGGGTCCGGATGACTTCGGCCTCAAAGGCATCGCGCTGTGCGCGGTGGTGGCGATTGCGCTGAATCTGCTGCTGCCGGGCAATGATAGCTGGAAGCACAAGAAGGCGGATGAGCCGCTGCTCTAGAGATCGGCTCATACCCTGTGGCGAGGGAGCTTGCTCCCGCTCGGCTGCGCAGCAGTCGTAAATCCGGTAGATGCGATTTTCCTGTGATAACGCATTAGCAGATTTTGGGGCCGCTTCGCAGCCCAGCGGGAGCAAGCTCCCTCGCCACAATTTGTTTTACGCTGAAGTTTCCAGATTGTTTTAGAGGGCCAGCGGCGCTCGTTCGCACAGGGTCGCCAACGCCTTCGCCCATTGCGGGTCGTCGTTCAAGCACGGCACCAGCAGCAACTCCTCGCCCCCGGCTTCGCGGAACTGCTCTTTACCGCGATCACCAATCTCCTCCAGCGTCTCGATGCAATCGGCAACGAACGCCGGGCACATCACCAGAATTTTCTTCACGCCGCTTTTGGCCAATTCATCCAGCCGCGCTTCGGTGTACGGTTCGATCCACTTCGCCCGACCCAGTCGCGATTGAAATGACACCGACCATTTGCCGTCCGCCAGCCCCATGCGCTCGGCGAACAACGCGGCCGTGCGCAGACACTGCGCGCGATAACAGGTGGCCAACACCGCAGGCGAAGCATTTTTGCAGCAGTCTTCATTCTTGAAGCAATGCTGCCCGGTCGGATCAAGCTTGGTCAGATGCCGCTCCGGCAAGCCGTGAAAGCTCAGTAACAGGTGATCGTAATCCTGCTGCAAATGCGGCTTGGCGCTGGCGACCAATGCGTCGAGGTATTCCGGCTGATCGTAGAACGGCTGCAGGATCGACAGTTGCACATCGAGCTTTTTCTCGCGCAGTACGCGTTTGGCCTCTTCGATCACCGTGGTTGTGGTGCTGTCGGCGAACTGTGGATAAAGCGGTGCAAGGGTAATCTTCTTGTGCCCCGCCGCGACCAGTTGCAGCAGGCGCGTTTCAATCGACGGCTCGCCGTAACGCATCGCCAGCTCCACCGGGCCGTGCTTCCACTGCGCCTTCACTTGCTCTTGCAAGCGGCGGCTGAGCACCACCAGTGGCGACCCCTCCTCCCACCAGATCGAGGCGTAGGCATGCGCCGACTGCTCGGGGCGCTTGATCAGAATCAGCGATACCAGCAACCGTCGCACCGGCCATGGCAGGTCGATGACATACGGGTCCATCAGAAACTGATTGAGGTAGCTGCGCACATCGGCCACCGAGGTGGAGGCCGGCGAACCCAGGTTGACCAGTAGCAAGGCGTGATCGGTCATGCAACGTCCTATTTCAGAGGCGGCTGGAGAGGTCGTCCAGAGCCGCGCGTAATTCCGTGAAGCGGAAGCGGAATCCGGCTTCCAGCAAACGTGCCGGCAAGGCCTTTTGACCGCCGAGCAACAACAAAGACATTTCACCGAGGCCGACCTTCAGGGCCAGAGCCGGCATCGGCATGAACGCCGGGCGGTGCAGCACGCTACCCAGCGTCTTGGCAAATTCGCGATTGCGCACAGGTGTCGGCGCGCACGCATTATAAGGACCGCTCGCCTGATCGCGGTGCAGAAGAAAATCAATCAAGGCGATTTGATCATCGATATGAATCCACGGCATCCATTGCCGCCCATTACCCAAAGGCCCGCCCAGCGCCAGTTTGAATGGCAGCAACAACCGCGACAAAAAGCCGCCCTCGGCCGATAGCACCAGCCCGGTTCGCACCAGCACCACGCGCATGCCCAAGGCTTCGGCACGCTGGGCGGTCTCCTCCCAGGCGATGCACAACTGACTGGCGAAGTCGTCGATCACTGGCGGCGATTCTTCGGTCAACTCGCGCTCGCCGCCGTCGCCGTACCAGCCGATCGCCGAACCGGAGATCAGCAGCGCGGGTTTCTGCGCGCGTGTTTCCAGCCACGCCAGAAGGGTTTCAGTGAGCTTGATGCGGCTGCTCCACAACAACGCCTTGCGCCGATGCGTCCACGGCCGGTCGGCAATCGGTGCGCCGGCGAGATTGACGATCGCATCCAGCGGCTCTTCGCCGAGGTCTTGCAGACGCGCAATTCCACGTACCTGCGTGCCGCACATTTTTGCGACTTTTTCCGGACGCCGACTCCACACCGTCAGGCGATGGCCCTGCTCCAGCCAGTGTCGGCAGAGCTGACGTCCGATCAATCCAGTACCGCCGGTCAGCAATATGTGCATGACTTCTTCCTCGCGTGGCGTTTTACCCTGATCCCTAGTCTATTTTCATAAGCAGGGATCTTTTCTGTCGGGCAGGCTCTATTGTTTAACCATAGGCCAAGCTGTCAGAACGAGAATGCTGGAAGTTATACCAAAAAACAAAATTGTACAGGTTTCATCCACGGCGTAGTCTGTACAGAGAAAGGTAAACGAGGCCCCTATGACTGTACCTATCGCAATCATCGGCACCGGCATCGCCGGACTCTCCGCCGCCCAGGCGCTGACTGACGCCGGGCACATCGTGCAGCTGTTCGACAAAAGTCGTGGCAGCGGCGGACGCATGGCGAGCAAGCGCAGTGACGCCGGCTCGCTGGACATGGGCGCGCAGTACTTCACCGCGCGCGACCGGCGCTTCGTCACCGAGGTGCAGCGCTGGCAAAGTCAGGGCTGGGTCGCCGAGTGGACACCGCAGCTCTATACCTGCCAGGGCGGGCAACTGAATTTGTCGCCGGACGAGCAGACGCGCTGGGTCGGTTCGCCGCGCATGAGTGCCATCACCCGTGGCTTGCTCGAGGGCCTGGAAGTGCACTTCGCTTGCCGGATCACCGAAGTCTATCGCGGCGAACAACACTGGCATCTGCAAGACGCCGAAGGGTTCACCCATGGCCCGTTCAGCCACGTTGTGATCGCCACACCAGCGCCGCAAGCCACCGCTTTGCTGGCCGCCGCGCCGAAACTCGCCGGGGCCGCCGCCGGGGTGAAAATGGAGCCGACCTGGGCGGTCGCCCTCGCCTTCGATACTCCGCTGGATACGCCGATTGAAGGCTGCTTCGTGCAGGACAGCCCGCTCGACTGGCTAGCGCGCAACCGCAGTAAACCCGGGCGCGACCACACGCTCGACACTTGGGTGCTGCACGCTACCAGCGCCTGGAGTCGGCAACACATCGACCTGTCCAAGGAAGCGGTGATCGAGCAATTGCACGGCGCATTCGCCGAACTGCTGCACAGCGCCATGCCCGCGCCGAGTTTCAGCCTCGCCCATCGCTGGCTCTACGCCCGCCCGGCGATCAGCCATGAATGGGGCACCCTGGCCGATGCCGATCTGGGCTTGTACGCCTGCGGCGACTGGTGCTTGTCTGGTCGCGTCGAAGGTGCGTGGCTGAGTGGCCAGGAAGCCGCGCGACGCTTGCATGAGCATTTGCAGTGAATCAGATCAATCCGCGTAAATTGCTGCTGTCGAAATGGACAGCAGCCCTCCCGCAAAACCGCGAAAAACATTTTCTGGTGACCGAGTTGTTCCGGGATGAGGAAGGCACGGTACTGGAGATTGAGTTGCAGGCGGTGCTGACCAAGCGCAGTGAGCGCTTCGAATGGCAAGTGCTGCAGGATATTTCCCGGTGGAAAATGGGTTGGCTGTAAAATCCTCCGCAAAACTTGTACAAATGATTTGACTTGTACAGCCTTGAATCTATGCTGAAGGAATGTTGTACAGCGCGCACGCTCTGTACAGGTTCAGATTCGAGGTGCCCCGATGTCCGAGCAAACAGCCAAACCGAAAATCGCCATCAGCGCCTGCCTGATGGGCGCCGAAGTGCGCTTCAACGGCGGGCACAAGGAATCGCGGCTGTGCTCACGCACGCTGACTGAATATTTCGATTTCGCCCCCGTGTGCCCGGAAGTCGCCATTGGCTTGGGCACGCCCCGTGAGCCAATCCGGCTGATTGGTGACCCGCAGAATCCGCAGGCGGTTGGCACTGTCGATCGAGAAATCAACGTCACCCAACCGCTCGCCGACTACGGCCAGAAGATGGCTGCCGAGTTGAACGACATCTGCGGCTACATCTTCATGCAGCAATCGCCCTCGTGCGGGCTGGAGCGGGTCAAGGTCTACCACACCAACGGTGCGCCGGTGAATGGCGGCGGACGCGGCATCTACGCTCAGGCGTTCTGCGCGCAGCATCCCGACCTGCCGGTGGAAGAAGCCGGGCGCCTCAACGATCCAGTGCTGCGCGAAAACTTCATCACCCGCGTCCTCGCCTACAGCGACTGGCAGCAGGTGCTGACGCAGGGCCTGACGCGCCGCGCGCTGATCGAATTCCACTCGCGCTACAAATACCTGCTGATGGCCAACAACCCGCTGCAATACAAGGCGCTGGGCAAATTGCTCGGCAACATGGCGCTGAGCGATCCGCAAGAACTCGGCCCGCGCTACTTCAGCGAACTGATGGCGGCATTGAAAAAATGCGCCACGCGCGGCACTCACAGCAATGTGTTGCAGCACATCAGCGGCTACCTGAAACAGGCGATCAGCGCCGAAGACAAAGAAGAAGTGCAGCACGTGATTGGCCAGTATCGCCTCGGCATCGTGCCGCTGGTGGTGCCGCTGACGCTGCTCAAACATCACTTTCGCCAACACCCGGATCCGTACATCGCGCAACAGGTTTACCTGCAACCGCACCCGGAAAACCTCAGCCTGCGAAACGCCATTTAATGAACGTGAAACCCGACACCAGCGCCAGCGAAGACCTCGGCGCCGACTTCAAGAAAGCCCTCGACGAGGGCTGGCTGCCGATCCGTGAAGTCGCGCGGCAGACCGGCGTCAACGCCGTGACCCTGCGCGCCTGGGAGCGCCGTTATGGCCTGATCGTGCCGCAGCGCACGCCCAAGGGCCACCGCTTGTATTCGGCCGAACATGTGCAGCGCATTCAGGCGATTCTCACCTGGCTCAACCGTGGCGTGGCGGTGAGTCTGGTCAAGCCATTGCTCGACACTCCGCAAGCCGTCAGCGAACCGCTGGAAAACGACTGGCAGCCGCTGCGCCAGACTGCACTGGTCGCGGTCACCCAGCTCAATGAACGCGGCCTCGATGACAGCATCAATCAGGCGATGGCGCTGTATCCACCGCGCACTTTGTGCGAGCAGCTTCTGCTGCCATTGCTCGCCGAGCTCGAACAGCGCTGGCAAGGCCAGTTCGGCGGGCGCATGGAGCAAGTGTTTTTTTATTCCTGGCTGCGCAGCAAGTTCGGCGCACGCATCTACCATAACAACCGTCAGTTGCGTTCCGCGCCGCTGCTGTTAATCAATCATTCCGACCTGCCGCTGGAGCCGCAACTGTGGCTGACGGCGTGGCTGATCAGCAGCGCCGACTGCCCGGTGCAAGTGTTTGACTGGCCGCTGCCGGCCGGCGAACTGGCGTTGGCCACCGATCACCTGCAAGCCCGTGGCGTACTGCTGTATTCCAGCAAAGCCATGAACCTGGCGCAATTGCCGAAACTATTCAACGGCGTCAGTTGCCCAAAAATCATTGCCGGACCAACGGTGTGCATCCACCACGCCGAGTTGTCCGCCAGAACTTCCGAGATTGCTGATTTGTACCTGGCCGAAGATCCATTGTCGGCGCATCAGGTGCTGGTTCAACGTGGGCTGATTTGATGAATCGTGCAGAGAACACCATGCAATTGATCTGGCTGCGCAGCGACCTACGCCAACATGACAACACTGCCCTCGCGGCCGCCGCCGAGCGTGGCCCGAGCGTGGCTGTGTATCTGTTGAGCCCGAAGCAATGGCAAGAACATGACGACGCCCCATGCAAAGTCGACTTCTGGCTGCGCAACTTGACTGAGCTGAGCAAAAGCCTCGGCGAGCTGAATATTCCGCTGCTGATCCGCAGCGCTCCGCACTGGGATCAGGCGCCAGCGGTGCTGCTCGAACTCTGTCAGCAGTTGAAGATCGAGGCCGTGCACGTCAACGAGGAATACGGTATCCACGAAAGCCGTCGTGACGCTGCGGTGGCCGAAGCGCTGCAAGCCGAGGGCATCGCGTTCTACAGCTACCTCGATCAATTGCTGTTCAAACCCGGCAGCGTCCTGACCAAAACTGGCACCTACTTTCAGGTCTTCAGCCAGTTTCGCAAGGTCTGCTACGAGCGCTTGCATCGCTCGATGCCGTCGCTGATCAAAGCACCCGTGAAGCAATCGGTGCTGAACATCGAGAGCGATCCGGTCCCCGCCTCCATTGACGGGTTCCCGACGCCAAGCGAATCGCTGCAAGCGCTATGGCCTGCTGGCGAAGCCGAAGCGCGGCGCCGGCTCGATACGTTCGCCGACGTGCAAATCGACTATTACAAAAACGAGCGCGACTTCCCCGCCAAACCGGGCACCAGTCAGCTCTCGGCGTATCTGGCGGCCGGTGTGGTATCGCCGCGCCAATGCCTGCACACCGCGTTGCAAAGCAACCAGGGCGAGTTCGAAAGCGGCAAGGTCGGCGCCGTCACCTGGATCAACGAACTGCTGTGGCGCGAGTTCTACAAACACATTCTGGTGGGCTATCCACGGGTCTCGCGTCACCGAGCGTTTCGCCCGGAAACCGAAGCCCTCGCCTGGCGTGATGCGCCGAAAGAACTGGCGGCGTGGCAAGAGGCCCGCACCGGCCTACCGATCATCGACGCCGCGATGCGCCAACTGCTGGAAACCGGCTGGATGCATAATCGCCTGCGCATGGTGGTGGCGATGTTCCTGACAAAGAATCTGCTGATCGACTGGCGTGAAGGCGAGCGCTTTTTCATGCGTCACCTGATCGATGGTGATCTCGCGGCGAACAATGGCGGCTGGCAGTGGAGCTCTTCGACCGGCACCGATTCGGCGCCGTACTTCCGCATTTTCAATCCGCTGAGCCAGTCGGAAAAATTCGACAGCGAAGGCGTGTTCATCAAGCACTGGCTGCCGCAACTCGCCGGGCTGAACAAAAAGGATGTGCACAACCCTGCAAGCCTCGGCGGTCTGTTCGGCGTTGCGGATTATCCCAAGCCAATCGTCGATCTGAGCAGTTCGCGGCAGCGGGCGCTGACCGCGTTCAAGAACCTGCCAAGTCGTCAGCCGGCCGGAGGTCATGATGAGTGAATTCCTGCAGCGCTTCGCCCGACAGTTTGCCGAGTTGAACAAAGATAACCTGCATCGGCTGGGCGAGCTGTACAGCGAAGATATTCATTTCACCGATCCACTGCATGAAGTGCAGGGACTGGCACATTTGCGCAATTACTTCGCAGAGTTGTACGCCAACGTCAGCGAGCTGCGCTTCGATTTTCACGGTTTCGACCAGCTCAAAGAGGGCGAAGGCTACCTGCGCTGGATCATGAGTTATCGCCACCCGCGACTCGCGGGAGGCCACCTGATCCAGGTCAGTGGCTGCTCGCACTTGCTCTGGCGCGACAAGGTTTACCGCCACCGGGATTACTTTGATGCCGGGGCACTGCTCTATGAACATCTACCAGTATTGGGCCGGGTGATCGCTTGGCTGAAAAGGAGAATGGGATGAGTCGTACACCTCCACGGCGGTATTGGCTGACCGGTGCCAGCAGTGGCATCGGCGCGGCACTGGCTGAAGAAATCCTCAAGAGCGGCGCGCACCTGGCGGTGAGTTCGCGTCAGGTCGCACCACTCAAAGTGTTGTCGCAACGCTATCCGGGGCAAGTGCTGGTGGTGGCGGGCGATCTGACCAACAGTCAGACGGTGCGCGAAATCGGCCAGCAGATCGCCGAAGACTGGGGCTCGCTGGACAGCGTGATCCTCAACGCCGGCACTTGCGAATATGTCGACGCCAAGCAGTTTGACGCTTCGATCATCGAACACGTGGTGCGCACCAATCTGCTCGCCAGCAGTTACTGCATCGAAGCCGCTCTGCCCTTATTGCGCAAGGGTACTGCGCCGCATCTGGTGGGCATGGCCAGCTCCGTGACTTACGTGCCGTTGCCGAGGGCTGAAGCCTACGGCGCGTCGAAAGCCGGGCTGCGTTATTTGTTTGAATCGCTGCGCATCGATCTGGCAGACGAGGGCATCGAAGTCACGGTGATCAGCCCGGGTTTCGTCGATACGCCGCTGACCGCCAAGAACGATTTTCCGATGCCGCTCAGTTGGCCTGTGGATAAAGCCGCGCGGCACATCTACGCCAGACTCAAGGATCGACCGCTGGAAATCGCCTTCCCCGCGATGTTCATGGCAATGCTCTGGCCGCTGTCGAAAATGCCGTCGCGCGTGCAACTGGCGATCGGCAAGCGCATGGTGCGCAAAAATCCGCCGATGAGGGATCCAGCGTGAAAATCGCCATCGTCGGCAGCGGGATCGCCGGGTTGACCAGCGCCTACCTGCTCAATCGCCGACATGAAGTCACGGTGTTCGAGGCTGGCGACTGGGTCGGCGGCCACACCCACACGGTCGACGTGACGGTCGCAGGTCGCCAGTATGCGGTGGACACCGGTTTCATCGTGTTCAACGACTGGACGTACCCGAATTTCATTCGCTTGCTCGAGCAATTGGGCGTGCCGTTCAAAGCCACCGAAATGAGTTTTTCGGTGAACGATCCGGACAGCGGTCTGGAGTACAACGGCAACAACCTCAACAGCCTGTTCGCCCAGCGCAGCAATGTGTTTTCGCCAGGTTTCTGGGGCATGTTGCGCGACATTCTGCGCTTCAACAAAGAGGCCAAACGTGACCTCGCCGAACAGCGTATTGCCGCCGACACCACGCTGGATGATTACTTGAAGGCCGGGCGCTACGGCGAACGTTTCATCCTGCATTACATCGTGCCGATGGGCGCGGCGATCTGGTCGATGCCGATGGCCGAGATGCTCAATTTCCCGCTGCAGTTCTTCGTGCGTTTCTTCGAAAACCACGGCTTGCTCTCGGTGAATAACCGTCCGCAGTGGCGCGTGGTCGAAGGCGGCTCCAGCGCCTACATCGCTCCGCTGACTGCCTCCTTCAGTGAACGAATTCGCCTGAATTGTCCGGTCAGCCGCGTCGATCGCGACGAGCATGGCGTGGTTATCCACAGCCCGGCCGGCATCGAGCGTTTTGACAAAGTGGTATTCGCCTGCCACAGCGACCAAGCCTTGAAACTGCTCGGCGTGCCAAGTGATGCCGAGCGCGAAGTGCTCGGCGCCCTGCCCTACGCCGACAACGAAGTGGTGCTGCACACCGACACCAACCTGCTGCCTACACGCAAACTAGCCTGGGCCAGCTGGAATTACCGCCTCAACGGCGCCGGCCACACCCACGCCGCTGTCACTTATGACATGAACATTTTGCAGGGCATTCAGAGCGACACTACGTTCTGCGTCAGCCTCAACCAGAGTGCCGGCATCGAGTCGTCGAAAGTCCTCGCGCGCTTCACGTACGCGCATCCGCAGTTCAGCTTGCGTGCCGTCGTGGCGCAAAACCGCTGGGCCGAAATCGACGGTGCGCAGCACACGCATTATTGCGGCGCTTATTGGGCCAACGGCTTTCATGAGGATGGCGTGGCCAGCGCGTTGCGCGTCGCCGCTGCGTTCGGGGAGAGCCTTTGAACAGCGCCCTCTACAGTGGCTGGATCGCCCATCGGCGCTTCGCCCCGCGTCGACATGAGTTCCGCTACCGGATTGGTCTGCTGTATCTGGATCTGGCCGAGCAGGACGCCGTGTTCGGTTTGTCGCCGCTGGCCGGACACAGCCGTTTCGCACCGTTCTCGTTTCGCGAAAGCGACTACCTGAAAAGCTTCACCGGCCAGGGCGTGCGCCTGATCGATGCGGTGCGCCAGCAAGTTGCATCAGCCATCGGCCATGAGCCGCAAGGCTCGATCTGCCTGCTGACCCAGGCGCGCAGTTGGGGCCTGGCATTCAACCCGGTGAGCTTCTTTTACTGCCACGAGGCCGACGGGCAACTGGCGGCGATCCTCTGCGAAGTCAGCAACACGCCGTGGCGCGAGCGTTATCACTACGTGCTGCCGGCGCGTCAGGCGACTGAGCTCGGAGATCTGCATCAGCATTTCGCGGTGGCCAAGGCGTTTCATGTGTCGCCATTCCTGCCACGCGATCTGGAATACCGCATGAGCTTCAGCCCCGCCGCGCAAAACCTCGGCGTACACATGGCCGACTGGCAGGGCGAATTCAAACTGTTCGACGCCACGCTGAAGCTGCAACGCGAACCGCTGGATCGAGCGCATCTGCACCGCTACATCCGGCGCTTTCCGTGGATGACCGCGAAGACTGCGCTGGCGATCTATTGGCAGGCGCTGCGCCTGCTGCTCAAACGCACACCGATTTTTTCTCATCAGGCTGCCGACGGCACCTTTCAAACTGCAACCGTGCTTCCCAAGGAACGCCACCATGAAAACTCCTAGCGTTTCGGTCAAAGCCAGCCTGTTCAGTGCCAACGGCCTGAGCGGATCGCTATTGCGCCGCGGCGTGTTACGCCAACTGGAGCAACTCAAACATGGACAACTGGTATTGATCGAAGACGGCGAACGGCAAGTCTTCGGTGCAGCGGGCAGCGCGTTGGTTGGCGAAATTCAGGTACACGATGCCGCCGTCTGGGGCATGGTCGCCGCCAGCGGTTCGATCGGCGCCGGCGAGGCGTTTATCCACGGTTACTGGAGCTCGCCGGACCTGACCGCCGTGGTGCGCGTGTTCGTGAGTAATCTGGATGTGCTCGACGGCATGGAGGGCGGACTGGCAAAAATCGGTCGGCCACTGGTGCGCAGCCTGCACTGGCTGAATCGCAATACACGCAAGGGCTCGCAGAAAAACATCGCCGCGCATTACGACCTCGGCAACGATCTGTTCGAGCAGTTTCTCGACCCGACCATGATGTATTCCGCCGCGCAGTTCCTCAGCCCGGAAGACACTCTGGAACAGGCGCAACTGAACAAACTCGAACGAATCTGCCAGAAACTCGCACTCAAGCCCGGCGATCACTTGCTGGAAATCGGCACCGGCTGGGGCAGCATGGCGCTGTATGCCGCGCAGAATTACGGCTGCAAAGTCACCACTACCACGCTATCGAAAGAGCAGTTCGCCTTCACTGCCGAACGCATCCAACGCCTGGGCTTGCAGGATCAAGTGACGTTGCTGCTGACCGACTATCGCGACCTCACCGGCCAGTACGACAAACTGGTGTCGATCGAAATGATCGAAGCAGTCGGCCACCGCTTCCTGCCGACCTACTTCAAACAGTGCGCGCACCTGCTCAAAAGCAACGGCTTGATGCTGCTGCAAGCGATCACCATCCGTGATCAGCGCTACGAGCAGGCGCGGCGCGGCGTTGATTTCATCCAGCGCTACATCTTCCCCGGCGGCGCCCTGCCCTGCGTGCAGAAGATGCTCGAAATCGTCAGCCGCGACACCGACATGAACCTGCTGCACATGGAAGATTTCGGCCTGCATTACGCCAAGACCCTGCGCTTGTGGCGCGAAAACTTTCGGCAAGCACATGGGCGTTTGAGCGAATTGGGTTACGACGATTATTTCCTGCGGCTGTGGGAGTTTTACCTGTGCTATTGCGAGGGTGGATTCCTCGAACGCACGATCGGCACTGCGCAACTGCTGTTGGCGAAACCGGCGGCGATGCCGGCGCCGCTGCTCGGACGCTTCGATGCTTGAGCGGCTAGCGAATGCTGCACTGTTCCAGGTTGGCTGGTTCGCCTGCGTGCTCGGCGGCAACAGCCTGTGGCTACTGGTAGCGTTGGCGGTGCTGGTGATTCATCTGCGCTGGATTGGCAGTTGGGCGGCGGAAGGTCGGCTGATTCTCAGCGTGGTGATTATCGGTACCGCAGTCGATAGCGTATTGCGCGGTGTCGGGGTATTTGAATTCAAGGATCTGTCGCCACTGATTCCGCTGTGGCTGATGTTGCTCTGGGCCTTGCTGGCGACAACGCTGCGCCATTGTCTGCAATGGAGCGCGCGGCCATGGTGGCTGGCGAGTTTGCTTGGTGCGCTGGGTGGCGCTTTGTCGTATTACGCTGGCGGGCGCTTGGCGGGAGTGCAATTTCCCTACGGCGAAGTGCCGACGCTGATCGGCATCGGTTTGCTGTGGGCGTTGCTGTTTCCGTTGTTGCACAGCCTGGCTCGGCGCCTGAATGACGACAGCGCAAGCTGAACGCCTGTCAGGCCTTTCACACAGTTATCGACGACTGCCTTACACTGCCGCCCATGAAGACCATTCCCCTCCGGCAAATCGCCGAACCGGCAGTCACCTGCTCGACCTGCGCAGCCTGCTGCTGTCAGCTTGAAGTGATGTTGATCACCGACACCGGCGTGCCCGAGCGTTTTATCGACACCGACGACTGGGGTGGTGAGGTGATGTTGCGGCTGGACGACGGCTGGTGCGCGGCGCTGGATCGCGACACGATGATGTGCACGATCTACGAGAAACGCCCGCTGATCTGTCGCGAGTTCGAGATGGGCGCACCGGAATGCATCGAAGAGCGCCAGGGCATCGCCACTGCGTATCGCTAATCTTCCAGACCAGCACCAAAACAACTGTGGGAGCTAGCCTGCTAGCGATAGCGGAGTATCAGTCAACATCGCTGTTGAATGTGATACCGGTATCGCCAGCAGGCTGGCTCCCACAGGTTTTGTGTGAGGCAGCTTTACAGCGGCATCGTGTAATGCAGCGCGTAACTTTCAACGCCATCATTACTGCTGCTCAGACCGGCGTTGGAATAGTGCGTCGCACGAATCCCGACTTCATGCCCGCCAGCGAAGCGCAGGCCGAAACCCAGGCGATCTTCAAACTGGAAAGACCCACCGATGTTGTTGCTCTCGTATTGGGTGTTGGAAAAGAACGCCGCGCCGATACCCGCCTCGACGTACGGTTTGACCGACTCACCGGCGAACTCGTAAACAAACACCGGGGAGAACGACAGGCTGTTGTTGCTGGAAGTCTTGTCACCTTCCCAATAGGTGTAAGCGCCGCTCCAGTAACCGGTCACACGGCCGACGTCGCTCTGCAGCCAGCTCTTGTCCCAATCGAATTGCATGCCCAGGCGATAGGTCATGGTCGAATCGCTGGTCGCGCCAACTCCGAATTCAACGCCTGCAGCTTGTGCGGTATAGCTATGCCCCAATAATGCGGCCGCAATCGCGGCCAAGCAAAATAGTCGCTTCACTTCAAAACTTCCTTTTCCGGAACGATCGTTTGGTTTTCTGGATAACTGCGCTATAGAAGCCCGCGCCTGTTTAGAAGTTCAGATGAATTTTCAGTTTTTCACATTTTTTTTACAAATCGAAGCGTTGCACTTCGTTTGCGGTTTGGCCCAGCAACGGCAGGACATTTCTCAAGTACTGAGGATCGGCACTGGTCCAGAATCTGACCGATCGGCTCGGTCCTTCAGCCAGCAGATTTCGTTCCGCCAGAAGACGCTGAAGTTGCCGCGCTACAGCGGCGCCGGTGTCGATCAGACTGATGTCATCGGCGATCATGCTTCTGAGCATCGGCTTGAGAAACGGATAGTGCGTGCAGCCGAGAATGATCGTGTCGCAACCGGCAGCCAGCAGCGGTGCGACGTAACCGTGCAGCAACTGGCGCAACTCGGCGCTGTGCAGATCGCCGCTTTCGATCAGTTCGACCAGCCCCGGGCACGGCTGGGTGATTACCCGCACGTCGGTAGCAAAGCGATCGAGTAGCGCTGCAAATTTGGCGCTCTGCAAGGTGCCGGTGGTGGCGAGCACGCCGACCACACCGCTGCGCGTGGCAGCCGCCGCCGGTTTGACCGCTGGCTCCATGCCGACAATCGGCCATTCCGGATAATCACGCCGCAAGTCGGCAACGCCTGCGACAGTCGCGGTGTTGCAGGCCAGCACCAACGCCTTGGCGCCCTGCTCGCGGAAAAACCCGGCCATCACGCTGCAACGCTGGCGGATGAACTCCGGGGTTTTCTCGCCGTAAGGAATGTGCCCGCAATCGGCGACGTACAGCAGCGATTCGTTGGGCAGCAAACGCTGGATTTCGGCCAATACCGACAAGCCGCCGACGCCGGAGTCGAACACGCCGATAGGCGCTTCATGCATGGCGCGAACCACACACCGCGCAGCCAGGATCACGCTTGACCCGCAGCTCGCGGAAACGCGAACCCAGCGCATCGATCAGCAGTAAGCGACCGACCAATGGCTCACCGAAACCCACCAGCATTTTCAACGCTTCCAGCGCCTGAAGGCTGCCGACCAGACCCACCAGCGGACCTACCACGCCGGCTTCGCTGCAGGTCAGTTCGGCTTCGCTGCCATGCCCGTACAGACAGTGGTAGCACGGGCTTTCGGCGCGACGCGGATCGAACACCGACAACTGGCCTTCGAGGCGAATCGCCGCGCCGCTGACCAAAGGTTTCAGCGCAGCCACGCAAGCCGCATTGACCGCTTCGCGGGTGGAGAAATTGTCCGAACAGTCGAGCACCAGATCCACCGCCGCCACAGCCGCCGCGAGCGAATCCTCGTCCAGCGCCTGACGATGTGGCACCAGCAGAATCTCCGGATTGATCGCGCTCAGCCGTTTAAGCGCCGAGTCGACTTTGCTCATGCCGACGCTGTCGGTGTCGTGGATGATCTGGCGTTGCAGGTTGGTCAGATCGACCGTGTCGAAATCCGCCAGATGCAATTCACCGACACCCGCCGCCGCTAGATACAGCGCGACTGGCGCGCCGAGCCCGCCGAGGCCGACGATCAATACTCGGCTGGCCTTGAGCTGCAACTGGCCGTCGATGTCGACGTGTTGCAGCAGAATCTGCCGGCTATAGCGCAATAATTCCTGATCACTCAGCACGGCAGGCGCCCCAGGCTGATCCGTTGATGGCCGCCCAGATCGGTGCGGCTGTGGATATCTGCGAAACCGTGGGCCTGCAACAAATCGCGCACGGCCTCGGCTTGATCATAGCCGTGCTCGAGCATCAGCCAGCCGCCGGCCTCAAGATGCGCCGGCGCCTGGGCGACGATCAGACGCAGATCGTCGAGCCCGTCGATGCCGGCGACCAGCGCACTTTCGGGTTCGAAACGCACATCGCCTTCGACCAGATGCGGATCGCTGGAACGAATGTATGGCGGGTTGCTGATGATCAGTTGAAAACGCTGGCCTTCGACGGCGCTGAACCAGTGACTGCTCAACACTTTGACGTTGTTCAAGTGCAGACGCTGACGATTACGTTCGGCGAGGGCCACGGCTTCGAGCACGCGATCCACCGCTGTCACTTGCCAGGCCGGACGCTCGCTGGCCAAAGCCAGAGCAATCGCGCCGCTGCCGGTGCCCAGATCGAGCACTTTGGCCGGGGTTGCCGGGAGCAATTCCAGCGCAGCTTCCACCAGTAATTCGGTGTCCGGACGCGGGATCAAGGTGTGCGGCGCGACTTCCAGATCCAGCTTCCAGAAACCTTGCTGACCGAGAATGTAAGCCACCGGCTCGCCAGCGCGACGGCGTTGCAGGTACTGAGCAAAGATCAGCGCGGCCTCGGACGGCACGATGCGCTCGGGCCAGGTGTGCAGAAAACTGCGTGACTTGCCCAGCGCCGCCGCGAGGAGCAATTCGGCGTCCAAACGCGCGGTCGGCGAATCCGGCAGTTCGGCGGCGCGCAACAGGCTGGCGATGATGGTCATTTACTCACCTATCGCTGCGAGTTGATCGGCCTGGTATTCGGCGAGCAACGGCTCGATCACTGCATCTATGCCACCGGCAAGGATTTCGTCGAGGGAGTACAGGGTCAGATTGACGCGGTGGTCAGTGACTCGGCCCTGAGCAAAGTTGTAGGTGCGGATGCGCTCGGAGCGGTCACCGGAACCCACCAGCAACTTACGCTCGCTGGCGATGGCGTTGGCCGCGGCTGCGGTCTGTTGATCGTTGAGCTTGGCCGACAGCCACGCCATCGCCCGTGCACGGTTCTTGTGCTGGGAACGTTCTTCCTGACACTCGACGACGGTGCCGGTCGGCAAATGCGTGATGCGGATCGCCGAATCGGTCGTGTTGACGTGCTGACCACCAGACCCGGAGGAGCGGTAAGTGTCGACGCGCAAATCTGCCGGGTTGATCTCG
The DNA here is from genome assembly GCF_049896625.1 of Pseudomonas sp. TWP3-1. Taxonomy (NCBI): domain Bacteria; kingdom Pseudomonadati; phylum Pseudomonadota; class Gammaproteobacteria; order Pseudomonadales; family Pseudomonadaceae; genus Pseudomonas; species Pseudomonas sp. TWP3-1. Next base: position 35,387 of record NZ_JAFCUQ010000015.1, on the reverse strand, counting down.
ATGGTTTCCCGCTCGTCCGGCTCGGGCAACACCGCCACCGTGCAAGCAGAGGTGTGGATACGGCCCTGAGATTCGGTGGCAGGTACGCGCTGCACGCGATGCGCGCCGGATTCGAACTTCAGCTTGCCGTAAACGTTGTCGCCTTCAACGCGGGCGATGACTTCTTTGTAACCGCCGTGTTCGCCTTCGTTTGCCGACAGGATCTCGACGCGCCAGCCACGCCGCTCGGCGTAACGCGAGTACATGCGGAACAAATCGCCGGAGAAGATCGCCGCCTCGTCGCCACCGGTGCCGGCGCGGATTTCGAGGAACACGTTGCGCCCGTCGTTGGGGTCCTTGGGCAGCAGCATGCGTTGCAGACTGGCTTCGATTTCGATCAGTTGTTCTTTGGTCTCGCGGACTTCTTCCACGGCCATTTCACGCATGTCCGCGTCGCCGTCCTTGAGCAGCGCCTGGGCTCCTTCAAGATCGGCCTGGACCCGGAGCAGCTGTTTATAGGCTGCGACGACCGGCTCGAGTTCGGCGTATTCCTTGGAATAGGCGCGGAATCTGGTCTGATCGGAAATGACTTCGCCGTCGCCAAGCAGCGCGGTCAGTTCCTCGAAACGGTCCTGGAGGATGTCCAGCTTATTGAGCAGTGACGCTTTCATTGCGGTTTTTTATCCGAAAAGCTATCCGGTGAGCCCTCGAGGGCAAAGAGTTCCTGGGCCATGGCCAGCGCATCGAGGCGGCCTTCGGCAGAAAGCTTTTTCAACTGCACGCTCGGGGCGTGCAGGAGTTTATTGGTCAGGCCACGCGCCAGTTGCACCAGCACGTCTTCGGCGTTGCCGCCATTGGCCAGCAGGCGCAAGGCTTTTTGCAGTTCTTCGTCACGCAGGCGTTCGCTTTGCTGACGATAAGCCTTGAGCACATCGACCGCCGCCAGCTCGCGCAGGCGCACCATGAAATCATCGGCGCCGGTGGCGACCATTTCCTCGGCAGCCTGGGCGGCACCCTGACGGCTCTTGAGGTTTTCGGCGACCACTTCGTGCAGATCGTCGACGCTATAGAGGTAAACGTCGTCGAGTTCGCCGACTTCCGGCTCGATATCCCGAGGCACGGCGATGTCGACCATGAAGATCGGCTTGTGCTTGCGCAGCTTCAGCGCACTCTCCACCGCGCCCTTGCCGAGAATCGGCAACTGGCTGGCGGTGGAGCTGATGACGATGTCGCTGCGCACCAGCTCAGCGGGGATATCCGAGAGCAACACGGCGTGCGCGCCGAACTGTTCGGCGAGCAGGCTGGCGCGCTCCAGCGTGCGGTTGGCGACGACGATGCGTTTGACGCCCAGCTCATGCAGATGGCGGGCGACCAGAGTGATGGTCTCGCCAGCGCCGATCAACAAGGCCTGACTGCGTTGCAGGTCGCTGAAAATCTGCTTGGCCAGGCTGACAGCGGCAAACGCCACCGATACCGGGTTTTCGCCGATGGCGGTGTCGGTGCGCACTTGCTTGGCGGCGTTGAACGTCGCTTGAAACAGGCGCCCGAGCAACGGGCCGATGGTGCCGGCCTCGCGTGCTACGGCGTAGGCGGATTTCATCTGGCCGAGGATCTGCGGTTCGCCGAGCACCAGGGAGTCGAGCCCGGAGGCGACGCGCATCATGTGACGAACTGCCGCATCCTCTTCATGCACATAAGCACTCGCGCGCAGCTCTTCGAGGCTTAAATGATGGTAATCGGCGAGCCAGCGCAGCACCACGTCCGAGGACAGGTGATCCTGTTCTATATAAAGCTCGCTGCGATTGCAGGTGGAAAGGATCGCAGCTTCGCGGCTGTCGGTGAGTCGGCAGAGTTGCTGCAACGCCTCCACCAGCTGCTCAGGGGTAAACGCCACGCGCTCGCGGACGTCTACAGAAGCAGTCTTGTGGTTGATACCGAGTGCGAGGAAGGCCATTCAAGGTCGCTGATGGTGACGTGAAGCCGGCAATTGTCCTACTTCGCCAGATTCAGAACAACCACCGCTGACTATTGTCCCAATTGCTTACCCCTATAAAGGGCACAATCGAGTCTCGGTTATGTTTGGCCGAAGGCTTGTGTCATGATGATCCGACCGCAGGTTAGTCGTCCTCTTCCTATATGAATAGATCCTCCGCGTTGCTCCTTGCTTTTGTCTTCCTCAGCGGCTGCCAGGCCTTGGCTCCCGTGTCGCAGGACAGTGCCTCACCGGCCGAAGACACTACGCCAGCCCCTGAAAAGCCCAAGGTTTACAGCTCGTTCAGCGAGGAAACAGTCTTTAGCCTGTTGAGCGCTGAACTGGCCGGCCAGCGCAATCGTTTCGACATTGCCCTGGATAACTACGTGACCCAGGCCATCAATACCCAGGATCCGGGCGTCTCCGAGCGCGCGTTCCGCATTGCCGAGTACCTCGGCGCGGATCAGCCAGCGCTGGATACCGCATTGATCTGGGCGAGAAATGCGCCGGACGACCTCGAAGCGCAACGCGCCGCCGCCGTGCAACTGGCCCGCGCCGGGCGTTACGACGACTCGATGGTCTACATGGAGAAAGTCCTGCAGGGCAAGGGCGACACGCATTTCGATTTCCTTGCGCTGTCGGCTGCCGACACCGATCAGGAAACCCGCGACGGTCTGATGAAAAGTTTTGACCGTTTGTTGCAGCGCCACCCGAACAATAATCAGCTGATTTTCGGTAAAGCCTTGCTGTTGCAACAGAACGGCGACACCAAAGGTGCGCTGTCTCTGCTTGAAGACAACCCGCCGGAAGACGGCGAAATCGCCCCGATCCTGCTGCGCGCGCGTCTGCTGCAAGGTCTGAACCGAGGCGACGAAGCGCTGCCGCTGTTGCAGAAAAGCATCAAAAAATACCCGGACGACAAACGTCTGCGCCTGACTTACGCGCGGATGCTGGTCGAACAGGACCGCATGGACGACGCCAAAGTCGAGTTCTCCACGCTGGTTCAGCAATACCCGGAAGACGACGAACTGCGTTATTCGCTGGCGCTGGTGTGCCTGGAAGGCAAGGCCTGGGACGAGGCCAAGGGTTATCTGGAAGATCTGATCGCCCGCGAAAGCCACGTCGATTCGGCGCACCTGAACCTCGGTCGCATCGCCGAAGAACGCAACGACCCGCAAGGCGCACTGATCGAGTACGCCCAGGTCGGCCCCGGCAACGACTATCTGCCGGCGCAATTGCGTCAGGCGGACATTCTGATGAGCAACGGCAAAGCCGCCGAAGCCCAAAGCAAACTGGCTGCCGAACGCGACGAGCAGCCGGATTACGCGATTCAGTTGTATCTGATCGAAGCCGAAAGCCTGTCCGCCAACAATCAAGGCGACAAGGCCTGGAAAGTCCTGCAACAAGCGTTGCTGCAATATCCGGACGATCTGAACCTGCTTTACACCCGCGCAATGCTGGCGGAAAAACGCAATGACCTGGCGCAGATGGAAAAAGATCTGCGCCTGATCATCAAGCGTGACCCGGACAACGCTATGGCGCTCAACGCTTTGGGCTACACCCTGTCCGACCGCACCACGCGCTACGCTGAAGCCAAGGCGCTGATCGAACAGGCGCACCAGATCAATCCGGAAGACCCGGCGGTGCTCGACAGCCTTGGCTGGGTGAATTACCGCTTGGGCAATCTGGAAGACGCCGAGAAATACCTGCGCCAGGCACTCGAGCGTTTCCCTGACCACGAAGTCGCCGCTCACCTCGGTGAAGTGCTGTGGACCAAGGGTAAGCAGCGCGAAGCCAAGCAAATCTGGGGCAAGTTCCTCAAGGACCAGCCCGACAGCACCATTCTGCGCAGCACCATCAAGCGCCTGACCGGATCCGAGACTCTATAACTCATGTTTTTGCGCCACGTTATTGTTTTCAGCTTCATCGCCCTGCTTGCCGGTTGCGCAGGCTTCGGCGCACGCGAATCGGTCGAGGGCCACGGCAACCCGGCGCAGTGGAACGTGCACAAACAGCAACTGAGCAGCCTTGATGGCTGGCAGATCGACGGCAAGATCGGCATTCGCGCACCGAAAGATTCCGGCAGCGGCACGCTGTTCTGGCTGCAACGTCAGGACTATTACGACATCCGCCTGTCCGGCCCGCTGGGTCGTGGCGCGGCACGTTTGACCGGGCGCCCGGGCGCGGTATCGCTGGAAGTGGCCAATCAGGGCCGCTACGAAGCGCCGACCCCGGAAGTCCTGCTCGAAGAACAGCTCGGCTGGAAACTGCCGGTGTCGCACCTGGCCTGGTGGGTGCGCGGCTTGCCAGCACCCGAGAGCAAAAGCCGTCTGACCCTGGATGCTGACAGCCGTCTGGCCAACCTGGATCAGGATGGCTGGCAGGTTGAATACCTCAGCTATGCCGAGCAGAACGGTTACTGGTTGCCCGAGCGGATCAAACTGCACGGCTCGGATCTGGACGTGACGCTGGTGATCAAGAACTGGCAACCGCGCAAACTGGGGCAATAACGCATGACCGCTCCACGCCTGACGCTGCCCTCGCCAGCCAAACTCAACCTGATGCTGCATATTCTCGGACGCCGTGAAGACGGTTATCACGAGTTGCAGACAATTTTTCAGTTCCTCGATTACGGCGATGAAATCACCTTCGCCGTGCGCGATGACGGCGTAATTCGGCTGCACACCGAATTTGCCGGCGTGCCGCACGACAGCAACCTGATCGTGCGTGCAGCGAAAAAACTTCAGGAACAATCCGGCTGTTCACTCGGGATTGATATCTGGATCGACAAGATCCTGCCAATGGGCGGCGGCATTGGTGGCGGCAGTTCGAACGCGGCGACCACGCTGCTCGGCCTCAACCATTTGTGGCAGTTGGGTTGGGATGAAGATCGGCTGGCGACACTGGGCCTTTCGCTCGGCGCAGACGTCCCGGTGTTCGTGCGTGGCCACGCGGCATTTGCCGAAGGCGTGGGCGAAAAACTCACCCCGGTCGAGCCCGCAGAACCGTGGTATGTCGTGCTCGTTCCGCAAGTCTCTGTAAGTACGGCAGAAATTTTTTCAGATCCATTGTTGACACGTAACACGCCGCCCATTAAAGTGCGCCCCGTTCCCGAGGGAAACAGTCGTAATGACTGCTTGCCGGTGGTATCGAGGCGTTACCCAGAAGTACGTAACGCGTTGAATTTGCTAGGGAATTTTACCGAAGCGAAACTCACCGGAACTGGAAGTTGTGTGTTTGGGGGCTTCCCAAGCAAAGCTGAAGCTGATAAAGTCTCGGCCCTTCTGACAGAGACCCTTACAGGGTTTGTAGCAAAGGGAAGCAACATTTCGATGTTGCATCGCAAGCTGCAAAGTCTGCTCTAAAGGAACCAAGTGCTCGGCACTTGCAAGCAACAGATACAGGGGCGTCGCCAAGCGGTAAGGCAGCAGGTTTTGATCCTGCCATGCGTTGGTTCGAATCCAGCCGCCCCTGCCATTTTCCATACTCATCCAGGTTACCCTCAGCCTCTAGGTACTGCGCGTGTCCAAGATGATGGTCTTTACGGGGAACGCTAACCCCGATCTGGCTCGACGTGTCGTACGTCAGCTGCATATCCCTCTCGGTGACATCTCTGTCGGCAAGTTTTCCGACGGCGAAATTACTGCCGAGATCAATGAAAACGTTCGCGGTAAAGACGTTTTCATTATTCAGCCGACTTGCGCTCCGACCAACGATAACCTGATGGAACTGGTAGTGATGGCTGATGCCTTCCGCCGCTCCTCGGCTACTCGTATTACTGCTGTTATTCCTTATTTTGGTTATGCCCGTCAGGATCGCCGTCCGCGTTCCGCACGTGTGGCTATCAGCGCGAAAGTCGTTGCTGACATGCTTACCGTAGTCGGCATCGACCGTGTTCTCACGGTTGATCTGCATGCTGACCAGATTCAGGGTTTCTTCGATATTCCGGTAGATAACATCTACGGCTCCCCGGTTCTGGTGGATGACATTGAAGATCAGCGCTTCGAAAACCTGATGATCGTGTCCCCGGACATTGGTGGCGTCGTGCGTGCACGTGCTGTTGCCAAGTCCCTGGGTGTGGATCTCGGGATCATCGACAAACGCCGTGAGAAAGCCAATCACTCTGAAGTGATGCATATCATTGGTGATGTCGAAGGGCGTACCTGCATTCTGGTTGATGACATGGTCGATACCGCCGGCACTCTGTGCCACGCGGCGAAGGCCTTGAAAGAGCATGGCGCAGCCAAGGTCTTTGCCTACTGCACACACCCTGTGCTGTCGGGTCGGGCCATCGAGAATATCGAAAATTCCGTGCTGGACGAGCTGGTGGTGACCAACACCATCCCGCTGTCCGCTGCAGCACAAGCCTGTGCGCGTATCCGTCAACTGGATATCGCACCGGTAGTTGCCGAAGCGGTTCGCCGCATCAGCAACGAAGAATCGATCAGTGCGATGTTCCGTTAAGGGCCCTGCCCTTCTCGAAATGTCTCGTTGACGAAAAGCGCCCCGCCCCGGCATTCCTGCCGGGGCGGGGCTTTTTTGCCCATACCGTGTTTGGCGCTGGTCGCAAACGTCAACCCGGTCATGGCTATTTTGGAGATACACAATGAACGATTTTACTCTGAATGCTGAAGTGCGTTCCGACCTGGGGAAAGGTGCGAGCCGCCGCCTGCGTCGTCTCGCAAGCCTGGTTCCAGCTGTAGTTTACGGTGGCGACAAAGCCCCTGAATCCATCAGCATGCTGGCTAAAGAAGTTGCCAAACTGCTCGAAAACGATGCTGCTTACAGCCACGTTATCGAACTGAACGTTGGCGGCACCAAGCAGAACGTCATCATCAAAGCTCTGCAACGTCACCCAGCTAAAGGCCACGTGCTGCACGCTGACTTCGTACGCGTTGTAGCTGGTCAGAAACTGACCGCTATCGTGCCGGTTCACTTTGTTGGTGAAGAAGCTCCGATCAAGAAAGGCGGCGAGATCTCGCACGTTCTGAACGAAATCGAAGTGACCTGCCTGCCGAAAGATCTGCCTGAGTTCATCGAAGTCGACCTGTCGGCTCTGGAAATCGGCGCAATCGTTCACCTGTCCGACCTCAAAGCCCCTAAAGGCGTTGAGTTCGTTGCACTGGCTCACGGTGACGACAAAGCTGTTGCAAACGTACACGCTCCACGCGTTGCTCCAGAAGCTGAAGAAGGCGCTGCAGAGTAAATCACTCTGTATTGCCGGAGCTTGAGGAAACATCGCGGACCGAAACGTAGCGAGAAAGCGGGCGATAACGCGGCGTTTACTCTTGAGTAAATGAAGTTTTTCGTCCACTTTCGCCGCACTCGCTGACGGCGATGTTATCCACAACTCCAAAGGAAGGGCCCCTATCGTGACTGCCATCAAACTGATCGTTGGCCTGGGAAATCCAGGCGCTGAATACGAACAGACCCGGCATAACGCAGGGGCCCTTTTTGTTGAGCGCATCGCCCACGCGCAAGGTGTGAACCTTGTGGCCGATCGCAAATATTTCGGCCTGACCGGACGCTATTCGCATCAGGGTCAGGATGTTCGCCTGCTGATTCCCACCACGTACATGAACCGCAGCGGCCAGGCCGTGGCGGCACTCGCCGGATTCTTCCGCATTACGCCTGAAGAAATCCTCGTGGCGCACGACGAACTCGATCTGCCTCCGGGCGTTGCCAAGCTCAAGCAGGGCGGCGGCCATGGCGGTCACAACGGGTTGCGCGACATCATTGCGCAACTGGGCAATCAGAATACGTTTTACCGCCTGCGGCTTGGCATTGGCCACCCGGGCGTCGCCAGTATGGTTTCAAATTTCGTCCTGGGTCGTGCGCCACGCGCCGAACAGGAAAAACTCGATGCCAGCATCGACTTTGCCCTCGGCGTGCTGCCGGATATCCTCGCCGGTGAATGGAACCGTGCGATGAAAAACCTGCACAGCCAGAAGGCCTGACTTTTACCCGAAGGGGAAACACCATGGGATTCAATTGCGGCATCGTCGGCCTGCCTAACGTCGGCAAGTCCACCCTGTTCAACGCCCTGACCAAATCCGGCATCGCGGCCGAGAACTTCCCCTTCTGCACCATCGAGCCGAACAGCGGCATCGTGCCGATGCCGGATTCGCGCCTGGAAGCCTTGGCAGCCATTGTCAATCCGAAGCGCATCCTGCCGACCACCATGGAATTCGTCGACATCGCGGGCCTGGTTGCCGGCGCCTCGAAAGGTGAAGGCCTGGGCAACAAATTCCTCGCCAACATCCGCGAAACCGACGCTATCGCTCACGTCGTGCGCTGCTTCGAAGACGAGAACGTGATCCACGTTTCGAACAGCGTCGACCCGAAACGCGACATCGAAATCATCGACCTGGAACTGATCTTCGCCGACCTCGACAGCTGCGAGAAGCAACTGCAGAAAGTCGCGCGCAACGCCAAGGGTGGTGACAAGGACGCCGTAGTTCAGAAAGCGCTGCTCGAACAACTGATCGCGCATTTCACCGAAGGCAAGCCAGCACGCAGCCTGATGAAGAACATGAGCACCGACGAAAAAGCGGTGATCAAGGGCTTCCACCTGCTGACCACCAAACCGGTCATGTACATCGCCAACGTTGCTGAAGACGGCTTCGAGAACAACCCGCTGCTCGACGTGGTCAAGGCCATCGCCGAAGAAGAAGGCGCGATCGTTGTACCGGTCTGCAACAAGATCGAAGCGGAAATCGCCGAGCTGGATGACGGCGAAGAGAAAGACATGTTCCTCGAGGCCCTGGGCCTGGAAGAGCCTGGCCTGAACCGCGTGATCCGCGCCGGCTACGAAATGCTGCACCTGCAGACCTACTTCACCGCCGGTGTCGAAGAAGTCCGCGCCTGGACCGTCAAAGTCGGTGCCACCGCACCTCAGGCTGCCGGCGTGATCCACACCGACTTCGAGAAAGGCTTCATCCGTGCTGAAGTCATCGCTTACGACGACTTCATCCAGTACAAGGGCGAAGCCGGCACCAAAGAAGCCGGTAAATGGCGTCTGGAAGGTAAGGATTACATCGTCAAAGACGGCGACGTGATGCACTTCCGTTTCAACGTGTAAAAGCTGCACCCATGAAAAAGCCGCGTTTGATACGCGGCTTTTTTGTGCCTGAGTTTTAGCGCATCAGGCTTTCTTCGTCTTCGGCAAAAAGATCGCCAACACCCCGAACAACGGCAAGAACGAGCACAGGAAGTACACGTACTCAATCCCGTGCACATCCGCCAAATGCCCGAGCAGCGCTGCGCCAATCCCGCCAAAACCGAACATCAGACCGAAGAAAATGCCGGCAATCATTCCGACATTGCCCGGCACCAGCTCTTGCGCGTAAACCACGATTGCCGAGAACGCCGAGGCGAGGATGAAGCCAATGACCACGCTGAGCACGCTGGTCCAGAACAGATCAACATGCGGCATCAGCAAGGTGAACGGCGCCACGCCGAGGATCGAGAACCAGATCACCGCTTTACGCCCGACCTTGTCGCCAATCGGCCCACCAAAGAACGTGCCCGCCGCCACCGCGCCGAGGAACAGGAACAGGTGCAACTGCGAACTCGCTACCGACAGGTCGAACTTCTCGATCAGGTAGAAGGTGAAGTAGCTGGTGAGGCTGGCCATGTAGAAATACTTGGAAAACACCAACAGCCCGAGCACCACCAGCGCGCTGGTTACCCTGCCCTTCGACAATCCGTGGGTGGCAGCCTGGCCGGCCTTGAGCTTGAACAGGTTGAGGTGATGCGCATACCAGCGACTGATGCGGTACAGCACGAACAGCGCAAACACCGCGAACAGACCGAACCACGCCACATGGTCCTGGCCGTAAGGAATGATGATCGCCGCCGCCAGCAACGGACCGAGTGCCGAACCCGCGTTGCCGCCCACCTGAAAGGTCGATTGCGCCAGCCCGAAACGCCCGCCCGAGGCCAGTCGCGCAATTCGCGAAGCTTCCGGGTGGAAAGTCGACGAGCCGATACCGATCAACCCCGCTGCCAGCAGGATCAGCGGGAAGCTGCCGACCACCGACATCATCAGAATGCCGATCAAGGTGCACACCGTGCCCGCCGGCAACAGCCACGGCTTGGGATGACGGTCAGTGTGATAACCCACCCATGGCTGCAACAACGATGCAGTCAATTGAAAGGTCAGGGTGATCAGGCCGATCTGGGTGAAAGTCAGGCCATAACTGGCCTTGAGCATTGGATAGATCGACGGCAACACCGACTGGATCAGATCGTTGATCAAATGCGCCAGCGCCACCGCGCCGATGATGCGCATCACCAATGGACTGCTTTGTGAGGAAGCGGGCGCCGCCGCAGCGGCGGACTGAACGTTGCTGATAGCCATGGGAATTTCCGGACAACGGATGGGTGCACGCAGGCAGGTGCGTCAATGTGCCATTTTTCGGTGCGGGGGCGCCATCCCCTTAGCCAGCTAACGAACGATTCACTCATCGGCGCGAAGGTGATAGCGCAACGCCATGGTCTGAATCTTGCGTTGCTTATCCGCTTGAACGCGGCCTCCTTACAAAGGGGATCGAGAATGGGAAGTTCCGCTACAGAGCCGGCCTACAGAGCGGGCGAGAGTGGGCTTTCGAAGCCTTTTAGCAGGGCACAGATCGCGCACTCAACCAGCGCGGCGCACGCCGATGGTGCGTGGTGTCCAGAGGAGTCATGAGGCATGCAGGCTTTTTTATCGCCGGGGATCCGGTTACTGGGGCGTTTTGGTTTCGCGCGTAAATTCCAGCTGTTGTTTCTGCTGTTTATCCTGCCGTTGGCCGGTAGCCTGCTGATGATCGGTCAGGACTATCGCAACAAACTCGAGCTGATTTCCGGCGAGCGTGCCGGTGTGCGTCAGTTGCTTGCACTGGATGCGCTGGACAATCTGCTCGCCGCGCAACGCGACCGCGCCGCCCGCTGGCGCGCCACGGAAACCAACCGCCAACCGACGCCCGCTACCCTCGCCGCGATGGCTGCGTTCGACGCAGTGCAACCGGCGGTCGCACAAGCCACGCTGGAGCTGGGCAATGCGTTGCAGGCCGAAGGTGCCGAGGGCGCAACCCTCAGCCGCTATCAGGCGCTGCAAACCGCGTTGAATGGTCTGGATTCGAAAAGCCTGGCTGGCGTCGGTTGGTGGCCGGACGGTTATGACCGATTCACCAATGCGCTCAGCGCGCTGCAAGCGTTGCGCGAGCAGATCGCCATGGACACTCGGCTGATCCTCGCGCCGTGGCTGGAAACCTATTTGCTGACGCAGATTTCCACCCAGCATGCGCCGGACTTGATTGAACGGGTCGGCCGCCTAGCCGCAGTTGGTCAGGCCTCGGTGGTGTCCGGCCAATTCACCCTGCAAAGCCGTTTGCAGTTGCGCGACCTGCGCAGTCGGATCGGCGATGCGCGTGAGCAACTGGTGAAAACCGCCGGCCTGCTCGAAGCGCGACTCCCGCCAGCACTGCAAGGTTGGGCCGGGCAATATCACGACAGCCTCAAACAACTGGATGCGGGCCTGAAAGTGCTGGATGACGGCGTGTTCGGTGGCAGCATCAATCTCAAGCCGGAAGACTTCGAGCGCAGCCTTGATGGCTTGCTCGGTAACCTCGCAGCGCTGCGCCAGCAATCGCTGACCTCGCTCGATCAACGGCTGGATGATTACCACGCTTCGGCGATTCGTCAGTTCGTCGTCGCGGCCGCAGTCTTCGGTTGTCTGCTGCTGGCGGCGCTGTATCTGTTCGTCTGCCTGCAAGCCTCGATCCGCCGCAGCGCCAGCGGCATCACGCTGCTCGCCGAAGCGCTGCGTGACGGCAATCTGAGTCTGCAAGTGCCGGTGCAGGGCCGCGATGAACTGGCGGCGATCAGCACTTCGCTCAACGTTGCCGTGGTGCAATTGCGCACCAGTTTGCTCGGGGTCGATCACGAGACCTCGCAACTGAGCAACGCGGTGCGCAGCCTCAACGATCACTCCAGCGGCGCGCTCAACGAGGTAGAAGCGCAGCAGTTGCAGATCAGCCAGATCGCCGCTGCGGCCACGCAACTGGCCGCCACGTCGCAAGGTGTGGCCCAGAGTTGCGAACAGGCCTCCGGCAGCGCCCAACATACTCAACGTATCGCCGCCGACAGCAGCCGTGACAGCCAGCGCACTACAGCGAGCATTCAGCAACTCAATCTACGCCTGAACGAAACTGCTGCAGCGCTGGGTCGGGTCAGCGAGCAAGGGCAACAGATTCAACTGGTGGTCGACACCATTCGCGGCGTCGCCGAACAGACCAATCTGCTGGCGCTCAACGCGGCCATCGAGGCTGCCCGCGCCGGCGAACAGGGGCGTGGTTTTGCGGTAGTGGCCGACGAAGTACGCAGCCTCTCGCAACGCACGCAATCGTCCACCGCGCAGATCGCCGGCACCGTCGACAGCCTACGCAGCACGGTCAACGAAGCGGTGAGCCTGATGGAAGCGGCCTGCGGCCAGGCACAAACTGATGCCGACGCGGTGACCGGGCTGGGCGAACGTCTGGGAGAAATCGCCAGCGCCGTGCAGAGCGTCACCGACACCCTGGCGCAGATCGCCACCGCCGTCGAAGAACAGGCGAGCACCGCCGATGAGGTCAGCAGCAATATCCAGCGGGTCGATCAGGCGGCGGTGCGTTTGCTCGAAGGCGCGCGAGCAGTGAACCTCGCGGCGGATTCTTTGAGTCAGGGCAGCCAGGCTTTAAGCGCCAATACCGGGAGATTCCAACTGCGCTGACAGCCTCCGCGCGGTGGTTTTTCGGTGCTGGAGGTTAAGCGGTTGAAAATAAGAAGAAATATTTTAGATTTACGCTTGACGCTTTTCCATTTCAGGGGAATAATGCGCGCCACTTGGCTACATAGCTCAGTTGGTTAGAGCATAGCATTCATAATGCTGGGGTCCGGGGTTCAAGTCCCTGTGTAGCCACCAAGTACTAAAAACGGCTTACCGAAAGGTAGGCCGTTTTTTTATGCCTGGAGAAAAGTATCGTCTCTCACACCTCGGGCGGTTTGCGTCCTACACGGTCGATCGATACAGTCCGTCAGATCTTTCACCCCACGGACGGAGAGCCCGCGTGTTTTCAGCCCTGTCGCTGCAACGTTTTCGCCTGCCAGCCCTGACCCTGATTGTCAGCGCCATCACTCTCACTGCCTGCAACGCCCCGCCCTCCTCCAGCCTGCCGCTAGCCCCGGAAATTGCTTCTGGTTATCGCTCCGACCTGCAGGCACAGCACGCCAGCAAACACATGGCCGCCGCTGCCAATCCTCTGGCTGCCGAAGCTGGGCGCGAGATGTTGCGTCAGGGTGGTTCGGCAATTGATGCGGCGATTGCGATGCAGGCGGTGCTGACGCTGGTCGAGCCGCAATCCTCCGGGATCGGCGGTGGCGCGATGATCGTGTTGTGGGATGGCAAGCAGGTGCGCACTTACGACGGTCGCGAAACCGCGCCGGCCGGGGCCACCGAGAAGCTGTTTCTGCAAGCAGACGGTAAACCGATGTCGTTCCAGCAAGCGCAGATCGGTGGCCGCTCGGTCGGTACGCCAGGAGCAATGCGCGCACTGGAACTGGCGCACAGAGAGCACGGGCGTTTGCCGTGGGCCAAGCTGTTCGAGCCGGCGATCAAACTCGCCGAGCAAGGCTTCGAAATCTCCCCGCGCTTGTATCAGTCACTGGCCTCCGACCCAAATGTGCAGCGCTCGCCGGACATGGCCGCTTACTTTCTCAATAGCGATGGCAGCGTGAAAGCGGTCGGCACTCGCTTGAAGAATCCGGCCTTGGCTGCCGTGCTCAAACGCATCGCCAAGGAAGGGCCGGACGCGCTGTACAAAGGCCCGATTGCCGAGGAAATCGTCGCCAAGGTTCAGCGCCACGCCAACCCAGGCAGTCTGTCGCTGAATGATCTTCAGCATTATCAGGCCAAGGAACGCGCGCCGCTGTGCACCGACTACAAGCGCTGGCAGGTCTGCGGCATGCCGCCGCCGTCGTCCGGTGGTATCGCAGTGGCGCAGATTCTCGGCACCTTGCAGGCGCTGGAAACCCGCGACCCGCGTCTGGCGCTGGCGCCGCTCAAACCTGTGAAGACCGATAAACCGGCCGGTATCGAACCCACGCACGAAGCCGTGCACCTGATCGCCGAAGCCGAACGCCTGGCCTACGCCGACCGCGCGCAATACGTGGCCGATACTGACTTCGTGCCAGTGCCAGTCAAAGGCCTGGTCGATCCGGGCTATCTGGCCAGCCGCGCCAGCCTGATCGGCGAACGCAGCATGGGCACGGCCAAACCGGGAACACCGCCCGGCGTGCAAGTCGCTTACGCGCCGGATCGCTCGCCGTTGCGCATCTCTACTTCGCAAGTTGTGGCTGTGGATGACTTGGGCGGCGCCGTGTCGATGACCACCACCATCGAAGCTGCGTTCGGCTCACACCTGATGGTTCAGGGCTTCTTGCTCAACAATCAGATGACCGACTTCTCGTTCATACCCGAGGAGAACGGCCAGAAAGTCGCCAACCGCGTCGAACCCGGCAAGCGCCCGCGCTCGTCGATGGCGCCGACGCTGATCTTTGATCGCCACAGCGGTGAATTCTTCGCCACGGTCGGCTCTCCCGGCGGCTCGCAGATCATCGAATACGTGGCCAAATCCACCGTCGGCCTGCTGGACTGGAACCTTGACCCGCAACAAGCCATCAACCTGCCCAACTTCGGCAGCCGCAACGGCCCGACTGAACTTGAACAAGGCCAGTTCAGCCCGGCGCTGATTCAGGCGCTCAAGGACAAAGGGCACACGGTGAATGAGATCGACATGACCAGCGGCACCCAGGCCATCGTGCGGGTCAAGGATGCGCAGGGGAAGGTCTCGCTGGAAGGTGGGGCGGATCCACGGCGTGAAGGGGTTGCGTTGGGGGATTGAGGTACTACGCAAATGGAAAAGGCTTACCGCGAGGTAGGCCTTTTTTATTGACGATGAATACGCTTCCGATGTTTCACGTCGCCTTTTCCCACGCCGGAGCAATTTGATCCGGGATAAAGTCTTCGCACTGTTATTTCCAAGGCAACTCCTTCTCTGGATGCAGTGATCATCTACAGCATTCATCGATGCCGGTAACCACACATCCAGTATTCATCTATAGACTTGCAGCAGTCCCACAGCGGGACTAGGATCATCCCATGAGAATCATCGCCATCAGTCAGCTAAAGAGTTTTTGGGAGCGATATCCGGAATCAGAACAGTCTTTGCTGGCGTGGGTAGACGAAGCAAGGAAAGCGAACTGGGCGGCGCCTGCGGATATCAAGGCTCATTTTACTGGTGCGAGCATTCTGAAAAGCCGAAGAGTCGTATTCAACATCAAGGGCAATTCATATCGCCTGATCGTCGCCGTGGCATATCGCTTCGGTGCGGTGTACATCAAATTTATTGGCACGCACAAGCAGTACGATGCCATCGACGCTGACAGTGTCGAAATGGAGTAACCCATGAACATTCGTCCAATTCATAGCGAAGAAGACTACCGTGCAGCGCTCAAAGATGTGTCTGCACTTTTCGAGAACGAACCAGAACCTGGCACTCCTGAGGGTGATTACTTCGACATCATGATCACTCTGATCGAAGCGTATGAGACCAAACAGTTTCCGCTCGATTTGCCGAACCCGATTGATGCAATCAGGTTTCGCATGGAGCAGTCGGGCCTCTCGGCCGCAGACCTCGCTCCGGCTATCGGCCGTACGAATCGCGTTTATGAAGTCTTGAATGGCAAACGTGCATTAACGCTTCCAATGATCTGGAAGCTGCATGAGCTGTTCGGAATTCCTGCGGAGAGCTTGATCAAACCCATGAAGTTGATTTGATCCGTTTGAAGTAAAAGAAGGAGGCTGGCGTGCCAGCCTCCGGTTCGCTCAATAGTGAGGCATGCGCTGGGAAATCACTTGTGCATCAGGGTTCCATATTCCCCTCCGCCACACGAACCAGAAGATCCCCCGGCTGACAGTCGAGGTACTGGCAAATGGCGTCCAGTGTCGCCAGGCGCAGGCCTTTGACCTTGCCCTGCTTCAACAGCGACAGGTTGGCCTCGGTGATGCCGATGGCGGCGGCAAGGTCTTTGGATTTGACCTTGCGTCGCGCCAGCATCACGTCCAGTTGAATAACGATTGGCATCAATACCTCAAATAAACGTACGGTTTTCGCGGTCCACTTCGCTGGCCTGCGAGAGTATCCGCGCAATCACCGCTATACAGGCCGCGAGGAACAGCGCGACGAAGGATGGCGCGGTGACGCTCAAGGTGATCAGCCGTTCACCGACCGGCGCATTTTGCGTGACCCACAGGCTGAGCAACGGCTCACAGAGAAAATCCAGCAACACCCAGATCGCCACAGCGCGCCCGACTTTACCCAGATGAACCGCCGTCTCACGGGCGAAATATTCTCCTCGCGCGTAGCTCTGAAACAGCCGACGTAAATGATTCAAACCGGATGCCAGCGCCAGCAGCGGAATACTCGACAGCACGATGCCACCGAGTTTCTGCCACCACGGGAACAGCGCTGCGCTGTCAGCGATTTGCGAAAGCTGACGTTCAGTCAGCGCAAAACCCAGTCCCCAACCGTCTTTCCCGGCCAAGGTCGGGTAGAGCCACAACACAGCATTGAGCAGCAGCATCACGACGATCAGCAGCAGCGTCACTGTTGCCATACGCCGACTGAAGCAGGCGAGTCCGTTATTGGTCATGGGAAAGCCTCACAGGAAAGAAAGTGACGGCCACCTTAACCCATTAAATTATCGAATAACAATAATTAATTACTGCAATACATTAACAAATGTCATTCACTCAGCGTCTTGCCGTCCACCGGATCACCAATCTTCAGAAAGTGCCCGCCCGCTACATGGTGCAAGGTGCGCAACTCATCATGCCCCTCGAAATGCCAACGTCCCTCGCTGAAAACCCGCTCATCAGCGTGCGCCGCAATCACCTCGGCGAGGAACAGGTCGTACTGTTCATGATTGCGCGGCTCCGGCAGCAAACGGCATTCCAGCCACGCGACACAACCGTCGAGCAGCGGCGCTTCTACCAGATCGCCGGCGAAGGTTTCCAAGCCATAGGCCTGAAATTTGTCCTTATTCTGATCGCGATTGATCTCAAGACCAGAGGTCGAGCCAACGGTCTGCACGATGTCGGCCTGACTCACGCACGGCACGTTGAGCACGAAGGTGCCGGAGGCTTCGAGCAACTGGCGCGTCCAGGTGGATTTGTCGAGCACCACGGCGACTTTTGGCGGTTCGAAATCCAGCGGCATCGCCCAGGCAGCGGCCATGATGTTGCGCTGGCCGTCGTGGGCCGCACTCACGAGCACCGTCGGGCCGTGGTTGAGCAGGCGATAGGCTTTGTTCAGGGGAACCGGGCGGCGGTGGGAATCGCTCATGGGGATCTGCTCCGGGGAAAAGAGCCGATTGTAACGGGATCAAAACGAAGAAAGGATCGTCATTGACGATCCTTTCCTTCAGCGCAATCAGTTGGACAATTGGTTGGCGAACTGCCCTACCGCGTTCACCACTTTCTGCGCGCCGTCCTGAATCTCGACGATCACCGTGCCCGCCTCTGCCGCCAGCGCCAACCCTTGCTCGGCCTGGAGCTTGCCGTCGGTCATCAGGGCCACGGCGTTACGCGCCATGTCCTGATTCTGCCGCACTACGCTGACGATCTCTTCAGTGGCCTGGCTGGTGCGCGAAGCCAGTTGCCGTACTTCGTCGGCCACTACCGCAAAACCGCGGCCCTGCTCACCGGCACGCGCTGCTTCAATCGCGGCGTTGAGCGCCAGCAGATTGGTCTGTTCGGCAATTCCGCTGATGGTTTTGACGATGGAACCGATCACCTGCGATTGCTCGTTCAATGCTTCGATACCGTCGCCGGCAGTCTGCATATGGCGCGACAGGTCGCGCATCACTTTGACTGCTTCGGTCACCACGGTGGTCCCGCGCTGGGCGGTGCTGTCGGTCTGCAGCGAGGTGCTGTAGGCGATATTGGCGGCTTCGGCGACGGCTTGTTCCTGATTGACCTGATCGGTGATGACCGTGGCGAACTTGACCACTTTGTAGAGCTTTTCGTTGGCATCCAGCACCGGGTTGTAGGAAGCCTCCAACCACACCGTACGACCATGGCTGTCGACCCGTTTGAAGCGGCCGGCAACAAACTCACCGTTGTTCAGACGACGCCAGAAATTCTGGTATTCAGCGCTGTTGAATTCCTGCGGTTCGCAGAACTGGCGGTGATGCTTGCCCTTGATCTGCGCCAGACTGTAACCCATGCCCTGCAGGAAGCGGTCGTTGGCGGTCAGAACGTTACCGTTGAGGTCGAACTCGATCACCGCGGTCGAACGCACCAGCGCGCCGATCAGGTTTTCATGTTCGCGCGAAGCTTCGATGGTGCGGGTCAGGTCGCTGGAGAAAATCGAGAAATGCTTGATCCGACCATCCGAGGAACGCACTGGCTGCACAATCGAACGCAGCCACGCTTCTTCGCCATTGCCGCGCGACAGGCGCACTGCACCGGCAAAGTGCTCGCCTCGGGTCAGGGCAGCCTTGAAGCGATGGTGGAATTCGTCGGACTTCACATGCGCCGGCACGATGTCGTCGATGGCGCGGCCGATCAAGTCATGGCCCTTGTAGAGCATCTCGCTGAGAAAATTCTGATTGGCCGACTGAATCCGCCCGTCAGGCTCGAGAGTCAGCACCAGCATCTCGCTTTCCAGGCTTTCCTTCACTTGCACAAGGCTGGAGAGTTCTTCACGAAGAGCCGCCAGCTCTTGCTTCAGGCGTTTGTTGAACATGGGAAAGCACCGATTGACCAGGTAGAAAGCGGGTATGCAACCTAGCCATCGGCCTTGCAGGGGTTTTCTGAAGAGCGCTTTTGCGCTTGTCCTACAAAAATACTTGTGTTTCGCCGGATCAGACAGTTCCGGCCACTTGGCATTGGCCGGTGCGCGGCATGCGCGCGCCGAAATACGCTGCGCTGGCGAAACCGACCACGCCCATCACCGCGCAGAACATCACACAGATCCAAGGGCTCCACGGCATCAGACCAATCAGCAGTAGCGGTGAGACGCTCGCCCATGCCGCGTAGGCAATGTTGTAGGTGAAGGAAATGCCCGACACGCGAATACGTGCGGGGAACAGACCGACCATCACCGAAGGCACCGCGCCGACCACCCCGCAGCAAAGACCGGCCAAGGCATAAGCCAGACCGACCCAATCGCCGCCACTGATCAGGCAGCTGTAAAGCACGCCGATGCCCAATGGCAGCAGCAGGCTATAAAGCATCACCGTGCGCCAGGCACCGATGCGGTCGACCAGCCACCCGGCGATCACGCAGCCAATGTTCAGGAACACGATGCCCAATGCGCTCAGCGCGAAGGTGTGGCTGGCAGTCATGCCGAAGGATTTCTGCATCATGGTCGGGGTGATTACAACAAACACCACCACCGCCGAGGTCAGCACGCAGGTCAGCAGCATGGCCGGCAACATCGCCAGACGATGTTCGCGCAGCACCGTGCGCAGCGGCAGTTCGACCCGCACCTCGCGCTGCGCCTCCATGGCGATGAACACCGGCGTTTCGCTTAGCCAGCGACGCAGCCAGACGCCAATCACGCCGAACACGCCGCCGAGCAGGAATGGATAGCGCCAGGCGTAATCGAGGATCTCCGCAGGCGTGAACATCTGCGCGAGGAAGGTCGCAGTCAGCGCGCCGATCAAGTAACCGAAGGTCAGCCCGGCCTGCAAAAAGCCCAGCGCATAACCGCGATGCCCGGTCGGTGCATGTTCGGCGACGAACACCCAGGCGCTCGGCACTTCACCGCCCACCGCCGCGCCTTGCAGAATCCGCAGGGCCAGCAGCAACAGCGGCGCGAAGTAACCGATCTGGGCATAAGTCGGCATGATCCCGATCAGCAGGCACGGCAGCGCCATCATCAGGATGCTCAGGCTGAAGACCTTCTTGCGCCCGAGGCGATCGGCGAAATGCGCCATCAGAATCCCGCCCAGCGGCCGCGCCAGATAACCGGTGACAAAGATCCCGAAGCTTTGCAGCAAGCGCAACCATTCGGGCATTTCCGGCGGGAAGAACAGCTGGCTCAGGGTCAGGGCGAAGAACACGAAAATGATGAAATCGTAGATCTCCAGCGCACCGCCAAGGGCCGCAAGGCCGAGGGTCTTGTAGTCGGAACGGCTGAACGGCGCCGGTCGGGCAGAGGGTTGGGCAGTCATGGCAAAGAACTCTGGCACAGGCAAAAAACCAAGGCGCACATGGTCTACGCAAATGCGCCGGTGGACAACCCGTTAGACCATAGTCACGAATCGGCAAAACGCAGTCACAAAAAAACCTCGGTTGATTTACTGTTGGCGCCTGTCTGACGGGCCTGTTGCGCCCTCAAGACCACAATAAACATAAAAATCCGAGGTACTCCCGTGGCCGTTGATATCGAAGATAGCCGCTCTGCGCGCTTTGCCTTGCGCTGTTCAAGTTTTGCCGAACGCTGGTTTCCCGATTCGTGGGTATTCGCCGCGCTGGCGGTGATCATCGTGGCGCTGGCCACCTTGGCCATGGGCGCCAAACCGACCGCTGCCGCGATGGCCTTCGGTGACGGCTTCTGGAGCCTGATCCCGTTCACCATGCAAATGGCCTTCGTGGTGATCGGCGGTTACGTGGTCGCCAGCTCGCCACCGGCCGTGAAACTCATCGACCGCCTGGCGCGCATCCCGAAAAACGGCCGCTCCGCCGTGGCTTGGGTCGCGTTGATTTCGATGGTCGCGTCGCTGTTGAACTGGGGCTTGTCGCTGGTATTCGGCGGCTTGCTGGTGCGCGCCCTTGCCCGCCGCACCGATCTGAAAATGGATTACCGCGCCGCCGGTGCCGCTGCCTATCTGGGGCTTGGCGCGGTGTGGGCGCTGGGTTTGTCGTCCTCCGCCGCGCAGTTGCAGGCCAACCCGGCCAGTCTGCCGCCATCGATTCTGTCGATCACCGGGGTGATTCCATTCACCCAGACGATTTTCCTTTGGCAGTCCGGGGTGATGCTGCTGGCGCTGGTGGTCGTGTCGATCATCATCGCCTACGCCACCGCGCCCGGCCCGAACTCGGCGCGTGACGCCAAGGCCTGCGGCATCGACCCGGCGTTCAACCTGCCGCCGCTGCAACCGCGCACGCGTCCGGGTGAGTGGCTGGAACACAGTCCGCTGCTGATCATTCTGCTGGTGCTGCTGGCAGCGGGATGGCTGTTTCATGAGTTCTCGACCAAACCGGCGATTTCAGCGATTTCCGGACTCAACACTTACAACTTCCTGTTCATCATGCTCGGCGCACTGCTGCACTGGCGCCCGCGCAGCTTCCTCGATGCGGTGTCGCGCGCGGTGCCGACCACCACGGGCGTTCTGATCCAGTTCCCGCTGTACGGCTCGATTGCCGCGCTGATGACCACGGTCAAAGGCACTGACGCGCAGACGCTGGCGCATCACATCTCGACCTTCTTCGTCAGCATCGCGTCGCACGACACCTATGCGCTGCTGATGGGTGTTTACTCGGCGATTCTCGGCTTTTTCATTCCGTCCGGCGGCGGCAAGTGGATCATCGAAGCGCCGTACGTGATGCAGGTTGCCAACGACCTCAACTATCACCTCGGCTGGGCGGTGCAGATATATAACGCCGCCGAAGCGTTGCCGAACCTGATCAACCCGTTCTACATGCTGCCGCTGCTTGGCGTGCTGGGGTTGAAGGCGCGGGATCTGATCGGCTTCTCATTCGTGCAGTTGCTGGTGCACACGCCGCTGGTGCTGCTGCTGTTGTGGGCGCTGGGCACGACATTGGCGTATACGCCGCCGGTGATGCCGTAAGCAAAGGAATGGAGCCTGTTCAGCAACAGGCGCCAGCCATGGCTGACGATTCTTTTCGACTCTGCCCACTAGACCGCTGCGCATCCCTGGTTTCAGTATGTACCCGCCCCGCAACCGGGACTCACGCTGAAAAGGATCTGAGCATGTTCAAACTCGCAGGACTCTCCTTGGCCGCGCTCACACTGAGCGCCGCCGCCCACGCCGATGTCGACCTGAAACTGGGCAGCACCGAGCGCGTTACCCGCCTCTTCGCGTATCCAAACAATTGCAGCGTGATCTGCTTCCGTAACTGGACGCTGGAGCAGACTGTCACGCATTACTTGAGTCAGAGCGTGCAGCGCGACGGTTACCCCGACGCGAAAGTGCTGGTGAAAACCGATAACGACCAGCTCTATGCCGAAATCACCGGCGTGCCCAAGGGCTACGAAAAACCCTTGGCGGCGCTGCTGGACGCCGGGGATCTGGCCTACACCGGCGCCAGCAAACTGAATGCCGATGGCAAGTGGGCCTTCAACTGGTATCTGTTCCTTCCGCTGGGCATGGCGCTGGAAAACCGCAAGAGTGTCGAACTGTTGCACTTCCCACCGGATTACTCGCTGACTCAAGCACAGGATTATCTGCGCTCGAATACCACCGACCGCTGGGCCGATCTGCTGACCGACAACGGCATCCCGGCCGACCAGACTCCGGCCTATCAGACCATCATCGACATCGCGCCGATTGCTGCGCCTGCCAACGCGGGCAAGGATCTGGAAGGCACCTACGACTACTTCAAGGACTATCAGACCACGATGGTCAAGCAGGTCAGCCAGAACGCCCGCGGTACCGTGCTGCCGATGGTTGCGTTTGGTGCGCCGGTGCGCAACTGGATCAAGCAACAATACGGGCCGACCGTGAGCGTGCTCGGTCTGGCGACCATCAGCCCGAGCGCGGGGGTGAAAGTGCCGGTGCTCGGTTCGAACCACCCGAGTTACATCTGGTACGTCGCTGATCCTGAGAGCTACACCGGCGACGATGCCCAGGCCAAGGCTGACGCAGCCGGTTTGAAAGTGATGGGCCAGGATCTGAGCGCTGCCTGCTGGCAAGCGGGGATGGGCAGTAAACCGGGGAGCGATCCGAAAACCCTGCTGAACAGCTGCACGCAGACCTGGCAAGTGACGCAAAAGGTCAAAACCTGCGAGCTGTTCTACACCTCGATACGGCATTCGACGGACGTACAGGCGGCGGCTACGTGCGCGACCCCGCCAATTAAGGCCCAACTGCAACAACTCACATCGCCACTGCCGGAGTCGGCAGTTCCGGCACCGCATATCTGATACGTGACGCTGCCTTCCCGTGTCAGCTCAGGCTGACGCGGGAAGTCGTCTTTCACGCCTGTCAGATCTGACAGTAGACCGTTGATTCCGTATAGGGGATTCTTGGATCCAATAACTGTGTTGCAGGACTGACAGGACGTCAGCCTACGGAAGTCGCAACACTCCCAGGACAGGGATCGTTATGAATACTGTCGCGCTACAAGGTCGTCCGCCCCCGGCTTCGGAAGGGATCTACCCATCTGCCAGGCTCTCGGTTCGCTTGGGATTTCCCTCCAGCGAAGATTTCAGCATCGTGCGCGATGGCCAAGGCAAAGCCATGAACGTCGTTGCGTGCCGAGAGTTTTTGCGCATCAGCCGCATGTGCAGGGTTTCGGGACAGTTGGTGCCGTACCGTTGCCGACTTTCCCGACAAATGGCGCCGGGCATCCATATTTACGATCCGCGCTTTTTTGGACTGTTCAGACATTCCTGCTATCCAAACGTGTTTCTCGACCTTAGCGAATTGTGGCTGTGGGCGCTGATCGACATTCACCCAGGCGACTCGCTGACCATGGACTACGCCGCTACCGAGGACAAACTGCTGCACCAGTTTGCCTGCGATTGCGGCTCGTCACACTGTCGCGGGTGGATCTGCGGCTTCGATGAAACACCCAACGCCGAGGGTCAGCGCTTTTTGCAGGATTGGCGGCGGCAAGGTTTTCGCTAAACCGCGGACTTACGGCGCGCCAACCGGACGCAAACGATACTGCGGCGGCAGTTGCTCAGGACCACTGATCGTCGCGTTGAGGCTTTTCCAGCGCCCGTCCTTGATCCCGTAGATGCAGCCGTGGATCGACAGGCTCTGTCCGCGATGCCAGGCGTTCTGCACAATGCTGGTGTGGCCAACGTTGGCCACTTGCTGGATCACGTTGAGTTCGCACAGGCGATCAACTTGCTCCTCTTCGGTAGGCAGCTTGGCCAGCTCTTCGCGCTTCTCGTAGTACAGATCGCGGATCGAACGCAGCCAGCCGTCGATCAGGCCGAGCTGACGATCCTGCATCGATGCACGCACGCCGCCGCAGCCGTAGTGGCCGGTGACCAGGATGTGTTTGACCTTGAGCACGTCGACTGCGTACTGAATCACCGACAGGCAATTGAGGTCGGTGTGCAGCACTACGTTGGCCACGTTACGGTGCACGAACAGATCGCCCGGCAGCATGCCGACGATTTCGTTGGCCGGCACCCGTGCATCGGAGCAGCCGATCCACAGATACTCAGGGGTCTGTTGGCGAGCCAGCTTGGAGAAAAAGTCCGGATCTTCCTGCTTGATCGCCTCGGCCCAACGTTCGTTGTTATCAATCAGGTCTTGTAATTCGTTCATGCTGTGAGCCCTCAAGAAAGATGCGCAGGTATGACAGACGACCACCCTTTGGGGTCACGCAAGGATTGTCGGTGATTTCGTTGGAATTTCTCGTGAGCCCGGTGAGTCCACCTAGTAAGGCCCACAGTGTGAGGAATTACCATGACTGATTCACGACGTCCGTACGATGCGGTGCAACCCGAGCCGATCGATGATAACGAAGACCGCATGGGCTCAGTGCGGGAGCTGGATTTTGATGACGGCGATGAGCCGGGTGCGAAGATTGGCGATGAGTTGCCAGAGGGGGAGCGTGAGCGCTTGATGCCGGCCGAACGTGTACGCGAAGCGGGACTCACTGGCGCATCCACTTCTGACCATGAAAACACCGACGATGATCTGAGTCCGGAAACGCTGATTCGCGAGGATGGCGCCAGGGATGCGGACGAATCCGGGGAAGATAATCCGGCAGATTGGGATTTGAGCGTGGTCGATGAAGATGACATCGGCGGCGGCAATGGCCTGGATGAAGCAGAGCTGGCGCGGCGTGAACCGTTGGATGGCA
Source organism: Pseudomonas sp. TWP3-1 (assembly GCF_049896625.1). Taxonomy (NCBI): domain Bacteria; kingdom Pseudomonadati; phylum Pseudomonadota; class Gammaproteobacteria; order Pseudomonadales; family Pseudomonadaceae; genus Pseudomonas; species Pseudomonas sp. TWP3-1. The sequence goes on along the minus strand of NZ_JAFCUQ010000015.1, from coordinate 10,338 downwards.
ATCGCTGATCTCCAGCGCCTGATTGGACGCCATCGCGGGCAAGCCCGCTCCCACAGGGTTTTGAGTCGTTCACAGAAGGTGCGTGCAACTCGACATCTGTGGGAGCGGGCTTGCCCGCGATGTTTTTAGGTCAATCGACGAGGGTGCAGGCCATGACCACGGCATCTTCGCGCCCACCGACCGCCGGATAGTAATCCCGACGCCGGCCAATCTCGTTGAAGCCGTAACGCTCATACAAGCGAAACGCCGAGCGATTACTGTCACGCACTTCCAGAAAACACTCACGCGCCTCAGCCGCATAAGCGCGCGACATCAGATGTTCAAGCAACGTCAGTCCCAGCCCGCGCCCCTGATTTTCCGGTTTGACCGTGATGTTCAGCAGGTGCGCCTCATCCAGGATGATCTGCACCACGCCGTGGCCAACCTGCTGCTGGCCTTCGAACATCAGCCAGATCTGGTATTTGCCCAAGCCATCGAGAAAAATCCCCCGCGTCCAAGGATGGCTATAGGCCGCGAACTCGATTTTCAACACAGCGTCGAGATCGGCTTCGGTCATCGGGCGGAACGTTACAGCGTCACTCATTCGATTCTTTCCAGCGCGCCATCAGCCGACGCATGGCTTGCCACACGGCGGCTTTGCGCTGTGGCTCTTCCATCAATAATTCCAGCCCCGGAACGGCCCATGCCGTACCCAGACCTTCGATCTGCAATTCATTGTTGAACGCCTCGGCGTCTACCTCGCCAGCAAAACGTACTGCGGGCAGGCCGATCAACCACAGGCAGGCGCAAGGTGCGGTTTCCATTTGTACTGAAAGGAAGCCTTGCACGAAATCCCGCGCCGCTTCCGGACCTTGATCCATGTTGCCGCGCACCAGCAATGGCCAGCGCACTGGCTCGCCAACGATCTGCGGCGCATCCGGCAGACCGGCGGCACGCAGCATGTCCTTGAGCAACAGATAGGCAGGATCGCGAGTCTGGAAAGAATCGCCTGTGGGTAACTCCACCAGCAGCAGACATTTACCGGCGCGCAGCAACTGCAGGGCAAAACGTGGCGGCGGCACCGGCGCCGGTTTGGCGACCACGGGCGCGTCGTCCACAGACTCGACCGCTTTCGTCGGACGAGCGGTGGACGGCGTCGGACGCGGCACTTCGATCTTCGCCCGCTCCGCCGGGCGCGCGACCGGCTGCACCGGAGCTTCGGCCTGCGCAGCCGGAATCGGCGGCGCCACAACCTCAGGTTCGAGGATTTCCAGCAGCTCGGGCCGCGACGGTGCGGCGAAGGGCAATTCGGTGCGCGGCAGCCAGTTGACCACCTGCATGGCGTTCAAATAGGCGCGGCGGCGGGACTCGATAAGCAAGGGTCGGCCACTTGTGGATAACTGAAGTGCGCCGATTCTACCGCCCTTCGCTGAAGATCGCTTGCGGTTGATCGATACCTTTGACGCAAAGAAAAGCGACAGCCCGTCCCGAGAGTGAATCGCATCCTCCGTGATGCAGTACAATCGCGGCTTTTAATCGCCAACCAGCCGGCCATTCCGATGATCGAACCCAAGCGCGTCTTGCGCGCCCTCGCTGAACACTGGGCACTTCTGGAGCCACTGTGCGAGCACTTCGACCAAGGCACACTGAGCCTCAACGAACTGCGCACGCAACTGGCCGCCCAACAACTCGACAGCACGCCGCAGGACATCACCAGCCTGCTCGACGTGTGGATTCGTCTCGACATTCTGGTACCCGTGGCGAAAAGCCCGAACCGTTTCGAGCTGAACGCGCAGATTCACGACTTTCTCGCCTACCTGCGCCGCGAGCACCGTCTCGGTCTGTGCCTGGAGATTGAAGCCTACCTGCGCCATCTCGAACGTCTGGCCGGTTACATTCAGGACGCGTTCGACATCCGCGATGGCAACGATCTGGCGCGCCAGTTGCGCTTGCTCGACATGCGCGTGCGCGACGTATTGAAGAAACTCGACAACGACGAGCAGGCGCTGGTGGCCGTGGCTGAACGGGCCAAGACCAGCGACCGGCAGATCCCGCTGCGTCAGCGCTACGCTGAAGTGCTGGCGACCTGGGACGAATACGTCGAACCGATGATCGATCTGGTGAATGCCGACGGCGCCTTCGAGCAAGGCGTGCGCAAGGTCGAAAACGTGCTGCTGAAAATGCTCAGCGAACAGCAACGCCTCGGCCATCTGGTGGATGACGACATGCTGCTGCGCACCCACGCGCGCATCCTCGAAATGCAGACCAGCGCCCAGTTGACCCTGCGTCACGCCCGCGAATTGCTGCTGCCGTTGCGTGAAGAAGCGCGCCGGCACAACGCCGTGACCCGTGGCGCCGCACTGGCACTCGCGGCGATCCGCCGTAAAGGCATCGACGCCGTGCCGCAAGCTGCGATGCCGCTGTTCACCCGACCGCAAAGCACCTTCCTCGGCAGCGCCAGTCAGGTCGAAGCCTACGTCTACGCCCTTGCGCGTTTCGAGCCGAAACCGGCGCGTTTCCCCAAGGCGCACAAGACTCACAAAGGTGAAGCGCCACGCGCGCCGCGCACCGTGCGCGAGATGCTCGAGCGCTGCGAAGACGCCTTGCCGATGCCGGATTTGATGGTCTGGCTGCTGGAACAGGAACCGGACGGCGCCACCGACGAATTGCTTTATTGGTTCTCGCGCCTGTCGCGGGAAAAACGCTTCAAACGCGAGCGTCTGGAACGCCGCGATTACCACACTCATGAGCACCAGGTCAGCCTGCGCTCCTTCGCCCTGCTCTCGGCCCGCGACCCCGCCGCCGAGGATTCTGCGAGCATCCCCAATGCATCTTGATCTATCCGAACTGTCCCAACTCGCGCCGATCTTCCGCGAGCTGTTCAAGGGCTACCACGTCAGCCGCCGCGACCCGGAGCTGTACGCGCAATTGTCGAACTTCCAGGATCAGTACCGCACGCTGTTCAAGGCGCTGGGGTTTGAACTGGTCTGCGACACCCGTGGTTTCTACTACTTCGTGCCAGACCTGGCCGCTGCGGCGGTGAACAAGACTGCGCAGCGTCTGGCGCTGTTCACCTTTATCGTGGTCGAGCATCTGGCCGATCAGGGCCGCGACCCGATTGCCGTGCTCGACGGCGGCAGCCTCGGCCGCGATGAATTGCCATCGCTGCTGGAAAAATATCGCGACCTGTTCATTCAGGCCGAAGTGCAGACCGTTGAAGAGTTGGAAGAAAAAATCATGCGCCGCATGACCCAGCTCGGTTTCGCTGGTGAAGAGAACGGCGTGTACCGTTTCCTGCCGCCGATGCACCGTTTCCTCGACGTGTGCCTGTCGGTGCAACAAGACCGCGATCTGGCGGCCAGCGTGCACAGCGTTCTGCCGCTGCCGGTTCCGGTGCTGATCGACGATGAAGCTGATGCCCGATTGCTGGAAACTGACGATCCGCTCGATTTGAGCGAATTTTCCGAAGAGAGCGAAGAAGACGCACTGGCCCGCGCCATTGCCGAAGAACAGGAGACCGACGCATGAGCCAGGAACGCTACGGCATCCGCCGCTTCGCCCTTTTGAACACCGCCGGTTACAGCCTAGGCCTGTTCCCGCTGGAAGAACCGCTGTCGGTTTACGGCGCGAATAACCTCGGTAAATCCGCCTCGATCAACGCCTTGCAGTTCCCGATTCTGGCGCGCATGTCGGACATGAGTTTCGGCAAGTACAGCCTGGAACAATCGCGGCGCTTCTACTTTGCCTCGGATACCAGTTACATCCTGGTCGAGGTCAATCTACCGCACGGGCCGCACGTGATTGGCGTGGTCGGTCGTGGCCCGGGCGGCGGTTTCGGCCACCAGTTCTTCGCTTACGCCGGCAAACTGGATCTCGCGCATTACCAGAAAGATGACACCTGCCTGCGCCAGAAAGAGCTGTTCAACAACCTTGAGCGCGAAGGCCTGAAGGCTTACGAACTCAAGCCAGATGAACTGCGCCGTTTGCTGGTTGGCGGTCACACTTCGATTCCGCTCGACCTGACCCTGATCCCGCTGCGCTCCACCAGCGAGCAGAGCCTGAAGACCTTCCGCGCGCTGTTCATCAACCTGCTGCACATGCGTGAAATCACCGCGGCCAAACTCAAGCAATTGTTCCTCGACGCCTTCGAGCACAGCCTGCGTTCCGGTAGCGTTGATTATATTGCCGCGTGCGAAGAAGCCTTCCGCGACGTACGCCGCATGGAGCAGGACTACAACTCGCTGGTCGCCGCCGGCCCGTTGGTCGAAGCCTTGGCCAATGGCGTGAAACAGCGCGATCTGCTGCGCGGCAAATTGCATCGCCTTTCGCCGCTGCTCGACTCGCTGCTCGGTACCTGGTCGGATTACGCCGGTGCGCGCAAGGAAGAGCTGACGATTCAGGCCGAGCACTACCGTGGCGAGCAGGACAGTCTGCAAAACGATCAGCGTGGCGGTACCCAGGAACTGATGCGTCTGGAGCGGGAAATCTCCGGCATCCAGCGCTGGCTCGGCGAACTGTCGGTGCTGAAGAATCGTTTCGCGCTGGTCGATGACGTCAAAGTGCTGGAGCAGCAACTGTTGGCGGCCAAGGATGCTCACGATGAACTGGCCGGTGCGCTCGCGCAGTCCCGCCAGTTCAGCGCCGAGGATCTGGAAGAGCGCCTGCGCGATCTGGAAAAACGCCTGAAGTCGGTCAAGCAGCAACTCGATCACGCCGACAACAACAGCTACGCCCGTCTGCGTGAAGAGTTTTCGCAGCAGGACGTCGAGCGCCTGATGCGCCTGTTCAACAGCGCGCTGTTCAGCCTGCCGCTGGGCGAACACGGCATCACCCTCGACGAGAACGGCGAGTGGGTGAAATCCATGGAGCTGATTCTCGACGCGTTCAAAGGCGAGCGCTTCGAAGTGCCGGGGCTGTCGATCGACCTGTCGAATATCGAGCCGCCCGCTCTGCAAGCGCTGGCCGACCGTGCCGCACTGCGCGATCAGAAGGAGCGTCTGGACAAAGAACTCAAGCAACTGAAAACCCAACAAGCCGTGGCTGCCGACCGCGCCGCGAGCAAGACTCAGACCGAAGCGCTGTATCAGCAAGTGCTGGATGCGCAGAAAGCACTGGAAGACTTCCGCCGCGCGCAGACTCTGAGCGCCGAAGAAGGTGACAAACTCGAGCAACTGGCACAGATGGAAGCGGCGCAGGACGAGCTCAAGCGTTCCAGCGACGCGTTCACCGAGCGCGTCCAGCAACTGTCGGCCAAGCTGCAACTGGTCGGCCGCCAGATCGCCGACATGGAAGCCAAGCAACGGACCCTCGACGATGCACTGCGTCGTCGTCAGTTGTTGCCGGCGGATCTGCCGTTCGGTACGCCGTTCATGGATCCGGTTGACGACTCAATGGACAACCTGCTGCCGCTGCTCAACGACTATCAGGACAGTTGGCAGGGTTTGTTGCGCGCGGACGGTCAGATCGAAGCGTTGTATGCGCAGGTGCGTCTGAAAGGCGTGGCCAAGTTCGACAGCGAAGACGACATGGAGCGCCGTCTGTCGCTGCTGATCAACGCTTACGCGCACCGCACCGATGAGGCCCTGACCTTGGGCAAGGCGCGGCGTGCAGCGGTCACCGATATCGCGCGAACCCTGCGCAACATCCGCAGCGACTACGACAGCCTCGAGCATCAACTGGCGCTGTTCAACCGCGAGATCAACAAGCGTCAGGTCTCGAACCTGCAAAGCTTCCGCATTGTGCTGGCGCCGAACAAGGAAGCGCTCAAGCACATTGACCAGATCATCCACAGTGCCGGTCAGTACGAAGAAGGCGAGACCCTGTCGGTGTTCGACCTGAGCCAGAGCGCGGAGCAGGACAACAAGAACGAAGAGGCCAAGGAGTATCTGGCACGACTGGTTGCGGCTAACCACAACCAGCTCGGTCTCAAAGACTTGTTCGAGCTTGCGTTCGAGATCACCAAGGTCAATGGCCAGCCGGTTATCCACACCGACATCGATGGCGCGGCGTCCAACGGCACCACCATGACGATCAAGGCGCTGACCAACATGTACTTGTTGCTGCACTTGATGGATCGCGACCTCGCCGGCCGCGTGCGCCTGCCGTACTACCTCGACGAGGCGGCGGACATCGACGAGAAAAACCAGGCAGCCTTGCTGGAAACCAGCCTGCAACTGGGCTTCGTGCCGATTCTGGCGAGCGTGAAGCCGCAGGTCTGCGCCAGTGTTGCGATTGACCTTGAAGGTGGCAGCGGTCCGGCCGGGATCTACATCGATGAGTCGGACTGGAAGTACATCCGTCGGCATGATGTTGTGAAGGCCACTGTGAATGTTGCAGCGGATGAACCGGAGCTGGATGCGGTTTAACTGACACGCGCAAAAAAAGGGCCGCGATCGGATGGGATCGCGGCCCTTTTTTATGGCTTGGGATTTGTGCTGAGTTTCAGGCCCTCATCGCTGGCAAGCCAGCTCCCACAGGTTTTGTGTCGAGCACAGGGTTTGTGTACACCGCCAATCACTGTGGGAGCTGGCTTGCCAGCGATGGCGTCCTTCCAGACGCCGAATAACCTTGAGGTTACTTACCGAGGGAGATCTTCGGCGCCCAGGTCAGCCATTCATCTTCAAACTTGTCGAACAGCGGGAACGTCTGCTCTGCGCGAGCCGGATTCCCCATCCGCTCGCCGTCCGGTGTGGCAAATGCGATGCCGCCCTGAATCGCGGTTTCCAGAGACTCCGTACGGACCGTCAAGCCCTGGAACAGGCCGATATCGAAACCGACACCGCTGGTGTTCCAGAACCGCGTACCGCCGCGCACCAGTGGCGCGTATTTCGGCTCGATCAAAATGTGCACCAATACGCGGTCGGCAGTTTGCCCGAGTTCATAACCAGTGACTTTGCCCACAGTGATTTCGCGGTAAGTAACCGGCACGCCCGGCTTCAGCGAACCTCGACGCGCGGCGCTCAATACCAGACTCAAACCGGCTTCCTGTTTGATGACTTCCGGCGGACTGGCCAGTGCGACGAAGTTCTTCTGCGGCCCGAGGTTCTTCGCGGCTGGCTGCACTTCCAGATATTGCCCCGTGACCAGGGTTTCCAGATTCGAAGTCTTGATCAGACCCAGCTCCGGTTTGACCACCCAGAATTGACTGCCGACCCGGGCAATGCGCTCCGGCACTTCGGTAATTCGCGCGGTGAGGATCACCGATTGCAGATCATCGGTTAGATCAACGCTTTCGATCTTGCCTACGTCGAGCCCTTTGAAGCGCACCGGCGTGCCACTGCGCAGACCGTCGGCGCGGTCGACCTTGATCGTGACAACGGCACCCTTTTGATTGGCTTCGTCATGATTGGCGAACAGGCGGAAGCGCGGAATACGCTTCTGCAATGGCGCCTTGGCTTCCGGCGTCTCAAAGGCGATACCACCAGCCATCAGGCTTTGCAGGGATTCGCTTTTCACCTGGATGCCGCCGGTCAAGCCGCCGGTCAGCGTAATGCCGCTGGCATTCCAGAACCGCGTCGAGGCGTTGACCAGACCTTCGTATTCTTTCTCGATGTGAACGCCGATGACCAGCTGCTTTTTGGTCCGCGAGAACTGGTAGCTCTGCACCGAACCGACCTTGACCTGCTTGTAAAGAATCGGGCTGCCAACCTCCAGCGAGCCGAGATTTTCCGTGAACAGCACGAGGTGCAGACCGGGCGAGCGCAGATCCAGCGGCGGCGCTTTCGGCCGTGCCTCGAACTCACGCTTCGGGGCAGCACCTTTGTCGCCCGGGCGCACGGCGATGTAGTTGCCTTTCACCAGAGCTTCGAGACCGGTGATACCGGCTAGGGAAATCGACGGTTTGACCACCCAGAACTGAGTGCCGTCGACCAGATAATCTTCAGCCAATGGATCGAGGGTAAGCTCGGCAGTCGCGCTGTTCAGGTCCGGATCGACCTTCAGCGCTTTCAGATTGCCGACCTGGATGCCTTTGTACATGACCGGTGTGCGGCCAGCTTGCAGACCTTCGAAGTCGCTGAGTTTGACCTTGATGCGGATACCGGCGGCGGCAGCGTCGAAGTCTTCGTAGAGACGGAACGGCAGGCTCGGATCGGTCGGCGGACTGTCCTTGCGATTCTCCGGCGTGGCGAAAGCAATACCGCCGGCGACGATGCTGGCCAGCGATTCGCTACGGACTTTGACGCCGGACAGGTTGGCGTCGATGCTGATGCCGCTGGCGTTCCAGAAACGCGTGTGTTTGCGCACCAGTTTGGCGTAGGTCGGCTCGATGAAGACTTTGAGTTCGACAGTGCTCTGGTCTTCCGACAGCAGATAGCTTTTCACCTGGCCGACTTTGATCTGCTTGTAGAACACCGGGCTGCCACGGTTCAGCGAACCCAGGCGATCAGCCTTGATGGTCAGGTGCAGGCCGGGCTTGGAATCAGACAGCGGTGGCTCTTCGGCCAGCGCCTTGAACTTGCGGCTCGGCTCGCCTTCGCCGGGGCTGATCGCCACGTAGTTACCGGAGACAAGGGTTTCCAGACCGGTGATACCCGCGAGAGTCACGCTCGGTTTGACCAGCCAGAAACGCGTGCTGGTCTTCAGGTATTGCTCGACGTCCTTGTTCATCTCGACCGTGGCGATCACTCCTTTGGAGTTGCCTTCGTCATCGAGCTTGAGCGTTTTGACCTTGCCGACCGACATGCCTTTGTAGACCACTTCGGTCTTGTTGGCCTGGATGCCTTCACCGCTTTCGAACCGCACCTGAATCTCGATGCCGGTTTCGTTATAGGCACGCCAGCCGAGCCAGCCGCCGATGATCAGCGCAATCAGGGGCAGGACCCAAATGGCCGACCAGTTCGAGGCCGGTCGGGTTTTCGCTACAGGCAAATCAGTCATGGTCGGCATCCGACTCCGTGTTATCCCAAATCAGCCGGGGATCAAAAGTTACTGCGGCGAGCATCGTCAGAATCACCACACTGGCGAAGGCGATGGCGCCAAGATTGGCTTCGACGCTGGCAAGCCGGCCGAAGTTGACGACCGCCACCAGAATGGCGATCACAAAAATATCGAGCATCGACCAGCGGCCGATGAACTCGATGAAACGGTACATCCAGATGCGCTGGCGTGCTGACAATGGCTGACGGCGCTGCACCGAAAACAGCAGCAGCGCAATCCCCACCAGTTTGAAGGTCGGCACCACAATACTGGCGATGAATACCACGGCGGCGATCGGGATCATGCCGTGCTGCACCAACTGGATCACGCCGGACATGATGGTGCTTGGATCACCTTGCCCCAACGAGCTGACAGTCATGATCGGCAGCACGTTGGCCGGGATGTATAGAATCGCGGCGGTGATCAGCAGCGCCCAGGTGCGAACGAGACTGTTCGGGCGACGGGCGTGAACCAAAGCACCACAGCGGGTGCAGGTCTGCTCTTCGGTGCCGGCGTCCTGTTTGTTCAATTCGTGGCATTCGGTACAAATCAGAATGCCTGCATCAATCGCCCGCATGGGCATCTTCTCCTGATAACGCCTGCCAGATCTGATGCGGTGACATCACCACTTCGAGCCAGACCTGAACCAACAACAAGCCGATAAAACATGCCAGGCCGAGGCCGACAGTGATGGCTGCCATATCTGCCAGTTTGACGATCGCTACCAGCACGCCCATTAGGTAAACCTCAAGCATTCCCCAGTCTTTCATGTGGTGATAAATGCGGTAGAGCAGCAAACCGTAACTGCGGCCGACGTTGAAACGAATCGTCAGCAGGACCATCAATTGGCATAAAAGCTTGAGCAGCGGGATCGCCATGCTGCACAAGAACACGATTACTGACACACCTTGCATGCCGGTATTGAACAGCCCGACTACGCCGCTCCACACGGTGTCTTGCGACGATTGTCCGAGTAGATTGAGTTGCATGATGGGTAAAAAGTTCGCCGGCACGTACAGCAGCAGTGCCGCGATGACCAGTGCCAGACTGCGTTGCACCACGTTGTGGCGATGGGCGTATAGCTCATAGCCGCAGCGAGGGCAGAGGGCTTTCTCGCCGCGAGCAAGCTCGGGCTTGCGCATCAGCAAGTCGCACTCATGGCAGGCCACCAAGTCATCCAGCGGTAAATCTGACAGCCCGGGGGCGTCAACCGAATCTGACATAAGGGCTCAGGCTCCGAAAAAGATGGGGTCTATTCTAGTGTTCTGCTTCGAAAATAACTGTGCAATTTTGTTCGCTATTACCAGCAAAAACTTTCCCGCGCGCAAAACAAAACCCCAACTGCTTTCGCAATTGGGGTTTCGGAATTTAATCTTGACGATGACCTACTCTCACATGGGGAAACCCCACACTACCATCGGCGATGCATCGTTTCACTGCTGA